>JAKALB010000036.1 GCA_021813365.1 Pseudomonadota bacterium
TCCACGCTGCGCCCGCAAAGCGATCTGCACCAGTCGGCCGTCATCGGCCAGGGCCTTCAGGTTGCGGGCGATGTAGCTGCCCCCCACCATGTCGAGGATCAGGTTCGCCCCGCCCGCGGCCCGCAGGATTTCCACGAAATCCTCGGATCTGTAATTGATGCCGCGCTCGGCCCCCAGGGCCTCGCAGACGCGCGCCTTGTCTTCGGTCCCGGCCGTGGCAAAGACCCGCGCGCCCAGCGCCCTGGCGATCTGGATCGCCGTCACCCCGATACCCGAGGTGCCGCCATGCACCAGAAAGGTCTCACCCCCCTGCAACCCGCCGCGCATCACCACATTCGACCAGACGGTGAAACAGGTTTCGGGCAGGCAGGCGGCCTCCATCAGGCTCAGCCCGGCCGGGATCGGCAAGGCATGGGTCGCCGGGCAGGCCACGTATTCGGCATAGCCGCCGCCCGGCAGCAGGGCGCAGACCTGATCGCCTTCCTTCCAGCGCGTGACACCCGGCCCGCAGGCCACCACCGTCCCCGACCCTTCCAGCCCCGGCAGCGGCGAGGCGCCAGGGGGCGGCGCATAGGCCCCCGCCCGCTGCAACACATCCGGCCGGTTCACCCCGGCATAGGCCAGGCGGATCACGATCTGCCCATGGCCCGGCACCGGCACCGGCACGGCGACCGGCTTCAACACATCAGGCGAACCTGGAGCCGAGATTTCCATCGCCAGCATCGAATGCGACATCATGACGGCCTCTCCCTATTTCCGACCCAGATGGCCGGGCAGCCCTTCCGCCGGTTCTGGCGCATGAATCCTTTCCAGAATCTGCATCGGTCCGGCCAGCATCTTGCCCAGGGGCGAAGCCTTCAAGCCCGCCTTGGCCTTTTCAAACGCCATCACATTGCCGATCCGCCGATCCAGGAAATCCCAGGTGGCCTGCCGGTCCGGGCTGTCGTCGCCCAGCCAATACAGCAATGTGGACGAATAGACCGCCGCCAGGCTGGCCCGTTTGGAATACCAGGCGAAATCGCGGCTGGTGTCGCCCAGCGCGGTCCAGATCGCATCGGCGGTGCCCCAGATCAGCGCCGCACCCTCCGCCGCATGGATGGGCAGCGCGAACAGCGCCGTCGCCCGCCGCACGGCCTCGCGGTCGCCCGCCAGTTCCAGCCGCAGCCGCACGGCGCGGGCGATCCGCTGGTGAAACCGCAGGCCGGAAAGGTCCATCTCTGCCAGCGCCAGACTCATCCGCCGGTCGGCGCGGCGATGCGCGGCCAGTGCCAGGTCCACGGCGCCGCGCGGCACCAGCGCGGCCACCAGCCCCGGCGCCAGCCCCGATTCGACCGCCGCCGCACGCAGCGTTGCCGCCGACCAGCCGTCAAAGGCCACATGCGGCTCTGCCGCGTCCAAAAGCCGCTCCAGCGCCGCCTCGGTTCCGTTTTCCCGCTCCATCGCCCGTCTTTCCCGCCCCTTGCCCGCATCCTGATGGACAAGCCGCCCCGCCTTTGCTATGCGCGCCCGGCCTGCACTCATCGTGCAACTCTAGCTTAGGAAGGTGGTGACAACCACATGCAGGTCAGCGTCCGCGACAATAACGTCGAACAGGCCCTTCGGGCCCTGAAGAAGAAGCTCCAGCGCGAAGGCGTGTTTCGGGAAATGAAGCTCAAGCAGCATTTCGAGAAACCCTCCGTCAAGAAAGCGCGCGAGCAAGCTGAAGCCGTGCGCCGCGCGAGGAAACTCGCCCGGAAGAAGGCGCAGCGTGAGGGCGGTCTCTAAGACGTCCGCGACACTGGGGTGCGACAGCGCCCGCCCGATCAACCCCCGTCCGCGAGGCCGGGGGTTTTTCACTTGGGGCGGATTGCGAAACATGCCGCCGCCGTTGTGGGGCCACACAGCGCAAGCGGATCGTCGGGCCGCACCAGGCCTGTTCGCACGGCAGCCCGCCCGCCCCGATCGGCAGACCTGTCAGCCCCCCGCACCCGAAGCGCAAGAAAGGTGCCTGCCCGCGCCATGCCGCTGGCCAGGGCATTCGATCGCGCACCTTCCGGCCAGATGCGCCAGACACCAGCGCCCGCCAGGGGCACGATCCCCCGATCACACTGCCAGCGCCGTGGTCTGCACCACCGTCCGCAGCGCGAAGGATGATTGCATCTGCCGCACCCCCGGCAGCCGTGCCAGATAGCGGCGGTGGATGCGGGCAAAATCCTCGGTATCCTCGGCCATGATCTTCAACAGGTAATCTGCCGCGCCCGCCATCAGGTGGCACTCCAGAATATCCGGCACCTTGGCCACTTCGCGCTCGAAGGCGTCCAGCAACTCCTCGGCCTGGGACTGCAGGGTGATTTCCACGAAGACGATCGTCGGCCGCCCCATCTTGCGCGCATCCAGCAGCGCCACATAGGCCGCGATATAGCCCTCTTCCTCCAGCCGCTGCACCCGCCGGTGGCAGGCGCTGGGCGACAGGTTCACCCGCTCGCTCAACTCGGCATTGGTGATCCGGCTGTCCTTCTGCAACACGGCCAGAATGCGCCGGTCGATTGCGTCCATATCCGGGGTCACGGGAAATCCTTTCGCCATATAGCCACTATGCCGCAGATTATTGCACAGAGTGGCGGCTCAGCCAGACAAATTTCGATCCTTGACCAGTTGTTCAGCGCCACCATCGCCCCATGACCCATTCCCGTGACCCATTGGGGGAGAGAGACAATGAAGATCGGTTGCCCGAAAGAGATCAAGCCGCAGGAATTCCGCGTGGGGATGACCCCTTCGGCCGTGCGCGAAGCCGTGAACCACGGCCATGATGTGTTCGTCGAAACCGGGGCCGGCGATGGCGCCGGCTTCTCGGATGCCGATTACAACGCCGCCGGCGCCACAATCCTGGCCACTGCCGAAGAGGTCTTTGCCAAGGCCGAGATGATCGTCAAGGTCAAGGAACCGCAGGCCGTGGAACGCAAGCGCCTGCGCCGGGGCCAGGTTCTGTTCACCTATCTGCACCTGGCACCCGACCCGGAACAGACCAGCGACCTGCTGGCCAGCGGCGTGACCGCCATCGCCTATGAAACGGTGACCGATGATCGCGGCGGCCTGCCGCTGCTGGCACCGATGTCCGAAGTGGCCGGCCGCCTGGCGCCCCAGGTCGGGGCCTGGACGCTGCAGAAGGCCAATGGCGGGCGTGGCGTCTTGCTGGGCGGCGTGCCGGGCGTGCTGCCGGCCAAGGTTCTGGTCATCGGCGGCGGGGTCGTGGGCACCCACGCGGCCAGGGTGGCGGCCGGGATGGGCGCGGATGTGACCGTGATCGACCGGTCGGTGAACCGCCTGCGCTATCTCGACGATGTCTTCGGCCGCGATTTCAAGAACGCCTATGCCGATGCCACGACCACGCTGGACCTGGCGCGCGAGGCCGATCTGATCATCGGCGCCGTGCTGATCCCCGGCGCCGCCGCGCCCAAGCTGATCAAGAAATACCAGCTGAAGCTCCTGAAGCCCGGCGCTGCTCTGGTCGACGTCGCCATCGACCAGGGCGGCTGTTTCGAGACCAGCCGCGCCACGACCCACCAGGACCCGATCTATGAGGTCGACGGGATCATGCACTACTGCGTGGCCAACATGCCTGGTGCGGTTGCCCGCACGTCGACCCTGGCTCTCGGCAACGCGACCATGCCCTTCATGCTGGCGCTCGCCGACAAGGGCTGGAAACGCGCCTGCGCCGAGGACAAGCATCTGCTTGCGGGCCTGAATGTCCATGACGGCAAGCTGACCTATGCCGCCGTTGGCCAGGCGCTGGGCCTGCCGACCGTGGCCGCGGCCTCGGTGCTGGACTGACCTAGGTGCCGGACTGACCTCGGCGGCGGGAGGGCGTTCGCGCTCTCCCGCCGCCCTCTTGCCCGGGTCCGCGCGGCCGGCGGATCGGCTCCGGCTCCGGCTCCTGCGCCCGCGCGCAACCCTACTTCTTCAGCGCGTCGCGGATCTGCATCAGCACGTCCAGTTCGCTGGGGCCAGCGGGCGGCGCCGCGACGGTTTCCTTCCGGATCGCGGCATCCCTGATCCGGTTGACCGCCTTGACCAGCAGGAACACGACGAAGGCAATGATCAGGAAGTTGATGATCGCCGTGATGAAGCTGCCATAGGCAAAGACCGTCGCTCCGGCATCCCGCGCCGCCTGCAGGCCCGCGCCTTCGGGCGCCGTGCCATTCAACACGACATACATGTTGGTAAAGTCGATCCCGCCGATGATCAGGCCGATGATCGGGTTGATGAGGTCATCCACCAGCGACTTCACGATGGCGGTGAAAGCCGCGCCGATGATGATACCGACCGCAAGGTCCATGACATTGCCCTTGGCAATGAAGTCCCTGAACTCTTTGATCATTCCACTGTTCCCTGTTCACGTTGCCACCCCGGCAACCCCGTCCGTCATGATCCGCGGACCCCGACGACTATGCCATGCGGCCCCCGGCAATCCACCGGGAATTTCGGGAAACTTGCCGCAGAACGCGCCAAATCGTTTCCGCGATGGAAACAGTCGAGCTAACCGCGCGGGGCGGCGGCACGCCGCAGACGATCGTTGATTGCCCGGCCCAGGCCGGTGTCGGGCACGGGCGCGACCGCGATCCGCCGGCCGGCGGCCATCCGATCGGCCTCGCGCAGCAGATGGAACAGGTTGGCCGCCGCCTCGACCAGATCGCCGGTTTCCGACAGATTCAAGGCGCCCTGCACCGGGCCGAATCCCAGCATCAGTTCATCCGGTTGCACCGTCATGGCGTTCAGCCGCACCGCGGCCTCGGGGGCGTAATGCGAGGCGAGCTGACCGGGCGCACTGGGCCTGCCCGCATGGCCACCCATGGCCAGGGTCTGGCCCAGCAGGGCCTCCAGCGCCTCGACCGGCACCCCGCCGGGACGCAGCAATTCGGCATCTCCTCCGGCCAGCCCCAGAATGGTGCTCTCCACCCCGACCGCACAGGCCCCGCCATCCACCACCGCCGCGATTCGCCCGCCAAGGCCAGCCAGCACATGCTCGGCCCGTGTCGGCGACACCCGGCCCGAGGGGTTGGCCGAAGGCGCCGCCACCGGCCCGCCAAAGGCCCGCAGCAGCGCCTGCGCCACCGGATGCGCCGGCACCCTTATCGCCACGCTGGGCAGTTCCGCCGTGACCAGGGGCGAAAGGCCGGGCCCGGCCCGCAGCGGCAGCACCAGGGTCAGAGGGCCCGGCCAGAACGCGGCCGCCACCTTGCGCGCCCGGTCGTCGAACACTGCCAGGGCCTCGGCCGATGCCAGATCGGGCACATGCGCGATCAGGGGGTTGAACCGGGGCCGCGCCTTGGCCTGGAATATCCGTGCCACGGCCAGATCCGATCGCGCATCGCCGCCCAGGCCATAGACCGTCTCGGTCGGGAAGGCCACCAGTTCCCCCGCCCGCAGCATGTCGGCCGCGCGCGCCAGTCCCGCAGGGTCAGGAAGAAGGATAGCTGTCGCCATGACACACCGCGCGCCCCAAGAACGCTCCAAGATCGCTGCAAGACGGCGCCGCGTCGTCTACGCCGCGTCGTCCTTGAACCCGGGCGCCGCCCGGACCACACTGGAACTCGGGCCTTATCGCAAGCGTCTGAATGGAACAAGCCATGCCCTACCGCGCCCCCCTAGCCGACTATCACCTCTTGCACCGCATTCTCGACTTGCCCGGCCTGACGGCCACCGGCCTGTTTGCCCATGCCAGCCCTGATGTGGTCGACCAGATTCTGGCCGAGGCAGCGCGGCTTTCCGAAACCACGCTTGCCCCGCTGAACCGCGTGGGCGATCAGCATCCTGCCCGGTTGGTGAACGGCAAGGTGGTGACTTCGCCCGGTTTCGCCGAGGGTTATCGCGCCATTGCCGAGGGCGGCTGGATCGGCATGGCCGCCTCGCCCGACCATGGCGGCATGGGCCTGCCGCTGACCGTGACCGCTGCGGTGAACGAAATGATGGGCGCCGCCTGCCTGGCGCTGCAACTGAACCCGCTGATGGCGCAAGGCCAGATCGAAGCACTGGAAAGCCACGCCTCGCCGCAATTGCAGGCGATCTACCTGCCCCGGCTGATCTCGGGCGAGTGGTGCGCCACGATGAACCTGACCGAGCCGCAGGCCGGGTCGGACGTGGGGGCTCTGACCACCAGGGCCGAGCCAAGGGGCGACGGCACCTTTGCGATCACCGGGCGCAAGATCTTCATCACCTGGGCCGACAACGACTTTTCCGCGAATGTCTGCCACCTGGTTCTGGCCCGCCTGCCCGACGGCGGGCCGGGAACCCGAGGCATTTCCCTGTTCATGGTGCCGAAATTCCTGCCGGACGCGGCCGGCCGACCCGGCCCGCGCAACGCCATACGCGTGGCCCGGCTGGAGGAAAAGCTGGGCCTGCACGGCAGCCCCACCGCCGAACTGCTGTTCGAGGGCGCCACCGGCTGGCTGGTGGGCCAGCCGCACAAGGGCATGGCCGCCATGTTCACCATGATGAACAACGCCCGTCTGGGTGTGGGGATGCAGGGCGTTTCGGTCGCCGAGGCGGCATTGCAGCAGGCCTGGGCCTGGGCCAAGGATCGCCGCCAGGGCAAGACGCCGGATGGCAGCGCCACGATCCTGGGTCACGCCGATGTCCGTCGCATGCTGGCCGAGATGCGGCTGCACAGCTTTGCCGCCCGCGCCATCGGCCTGGCCTGCGCCTGTGCCAGCGATCGCGCCCGCGCCACGGGGGATGCCGCCTGGGCCGCCCGCGCCGCCCTGCTGACCCCGATCGCCAAGGCCTATGGCACCGACACCGGCGCGCTGGTGGCAAACCTGGGCATCCAGATCCATGGCGGCATGGGCTTCATCGAGGAAACCGGCGCCGCCCAGTTTGCCCGCGACGTGCGCGTGACCCAGATCTATGAAGGCACCAACGGCATCCAGGCAATGGATCTGGTGGGCCGCAAGTTCATGGACGGCGGGGCCGCCGCCTATGCCCTGCTGGACGAGATCGACAGAAGCGCCCGCGCCGCCGCCGACCATTCGACCGATGCGCTGATTGCCGCCACCGGCGCCCTGCGCTCGACCACCAGCCGCCTGCTGGCCTCCGACCAGAACGACCGCTTCGCCGGCGCCGTGCCCTATCTGGCGGCTTTCGCCCGGATTCTGGGCGTGCATTACCACCTGGCCGCCGCTGCGCTGGACGCCCGCCGCGCACCTCTGGCCCGACTGGCCGTCACGCGCCTCTTGCCGGAAGTCCCGGGGCTCCTGGCGCTGTCCGAAACCGGCGCCGCCGATCTCTATGCCCTGACCGAGGCATTGGTCGTGCCGTGAACGGCCGGGGGGCAGAGGGGGCTCCGCCCCCTCGGCTGCGCCTCACCCCCGGGATATTTTCGGCAAGATGAAAGCCCTGATGCGGCGCGCGGGCTGGACCGGGCCGGGTCGGGCGATCACTTTGGCAGGCCGGCTAGCCGGCGATCCGCGCCGCGACCGACCACCAGCCCGGCCGCTGCATTGCCGCCGCCGCGGCCCGGGCCGCAGCCTCTTCGGCGAACAGTCCGAAACAGGTGGCGCCAGAGCCCGACATCCGTGCCAACTGGCAGCCCGCCTGTGCCCGCAATCCCGTCAGCGCCGCGCCAATCGCGGGCGCCAGCGTCAGGGCCGGCGGCATGAGGTCGTTGCGCTGATCGGCCAGAAAATCGGCCAAGGCGGCCAGATCGGCGAGGGCGGGCAGTTCGGGAAGCGGCGGATTGTCCTTTCTTGCCAGACGTTTGAATGTCTCTGGGGTCGAAACCCCCACCCCGGGGTTGACCAGTGCCATCCAGCCCTCGGGCAAGGGGGCTGCCAGGGGCTCCACCAGCTCGCCGATCCCGCGCATGCGCGCCGCGCGGCCGGCCAGGCAGACGGGAAGGTCGGCACCCAGGGCCAGCACGGCCTCTGCCGGCGGCAGCGCCACGCCCCACAAATCTGCCAGCGCCAGCAGGGCAGCTGCCGCATCGGCCGAGCCGCCGCCGATCCCGCTGGCCACCGGCAGCCGCTTGATCAGGGTGATCCGCGCGCCCCGTCCCGGCGCCAGCACCCGCGCCGCGCGCAGCACCAGATTGTCCTCTGCAACCGGCAAAGACCCGGCCATCGGCCCCCCGATCCTCAGGCTCAGATCGTCCGCCGGTTCCACCGACACCGTGTCGCCCACTTCGGCAAAGCAGACCAGCGAATCCAGCAGATGATACCCGTCGCTGCGCTGCCCGGTGACATGCAGCGCCAGATTCACCTTGGCCCGGGCGAGCCGCTCAACCGCCATTGCCGTTCGTCACGGGCGCAGCCTCCACAGGCGCTGCATCTGCGGGCGCCCCATCCCTGACCGTCGCATCTTCGGGCACCGGAGCGGCCGGCGCGGGCAGCACCCCGGCCTTTTCTTCCTCCAGGACCTTGTCCAGCCCCAGTTCCAGCTTGCGGCGGATGCGTTCGGCATCTGCCGGCCTGGGATCGAAGCTCAGCGCGCGCCGCCACTGGAACTGCGCCTCCATCCTGCGCCCGACCATCCAGTACACATCACCCAGATGGTCGGTGACGATCGGGTCCACCGGTTCCAGCAGGCTCGCCCGCTCCATCGGAACCACGGCGTCCTGATACCGGCCTAGCCGAAAATAGGCCCAGGCCAGGCTGTCCACGATATAGCCCTGATCCGGCGCCGCCATCACCGCGCGCTGGATCATCTTCAGCGCCTCGTCCAGATTCTCGCCCCGGTCGACATAGGAATAGCCCAGATAGTTCAGCACTTGCGGCTGGTTGGGATTCAGATCCAGCGCCTTGCGGAAATCGGCCTCGGCCTCGGGCCAGCGCCCCTGCTCGCTCAGGCTGATGGCACGGGCATAGTACAATGGCCAGTCGTCGGGTTTCGGCGTGGGCCGCAGCGCGATCGCCTTGTCATATTGCGTGACCGCCTCGCCAAAGCGGCCCAGCCGCCGCAGCGTGTCGGCCAGCGACTGCACCACGCCGGCATCCTGCGGATGCTGCGCAGCCAGGCCTTGCAGGATGGTCACGGCCTCATCGCCGCGACCCGCCGCCAGCGCGGCATTGGCCCGGCCGATCTCGGCATCGAGGAAGGCCGGATTGTCCCTCGGGATCAGGGCATAGACCTGCGCCGCCAGATCCTGCTGGTCCATCCGCTGCAACAGCTGCGCCGACAGCATCGCCGCCTCGACATGCGATGGCCGCAGCGCCACCGCCGTGCGGGCGAACAGCAGCGCATAGCCGTCATCGGCCTGGCCCGACAACGCGGTCGCCATGTCGTAGAGCACCTCGGTCACGCCATCCCGGGGCGAGGTCACGACATCGAAGGCGACCGGATCGCCGCCTTTCAGCCGCGCGCGCAGGGCTTCCATCGCGCCATCGCTGCCCGGGGGGAACGCCTGGTCCAGCAGGGCCAGCGCCTCGGCCCGGCGATCCAGCTGGGCCATCACCTCGACCCGAGCCACCAGTGCGCGCCGGGTCTGGCCCGACTGGCCGATCTCGGGGCCGGACAGGAGCTTGTCGGCGCCCTCGAAGTCTCCCGACAGCGCCATGGCCAGGGCCTTGTGAAAACTGGCAAATCCGCGCATCGCCCTGTCGGCGGCCAGCTTGTCGAATGCTGCCATGGCATCCGACATGCTGCCTTGGCCCAGTTCGGCCCAGGCCAGGATCAGCGCATCCGTCATCTGGCCGATCGTGTTGCCGCCCGACAGATCGGACTTGATCGCCGCGAAATCACCCGCCGCCGCATCCGCCGCCACCACCGCCAGAACGGCCGCCTGACTCTGCACCCTGTCGGCCAGCAGCACCCGCGCCGCCTGCGAGGCGCCGGCAACGTCGCCCGTTGCCAGCCGCGCCGCGATGGCTCCATCCAGCAGCGCATGATTGCCGGGGTCCAGCGCCAGGGCCCTGGCGTAAAGCGGCACCGCCGCCGCAAAATCGTTCTGGGCCGAGGCTTGCCGTGCCGCCAGATAGGCCCCAGCCGGGCTGTCTTCGACCGGGCGCAATGCCTCGGGGCCGGGGCGCGGCCTGGGCCGCGGCGTCTCGGCCGCTGCGCCCGAGATCAGCAGGATCTGCGCCGCCCCCGCCAGACACAGCGCCAGCGCGGAAAGGCGCAGGCGAACAGGCAGGGCAGGCAGGCGGCTTGGCATGATCGGGTCCTTCAGGCGTCAGCCGACCCTAGACGGGCGGCGGGCCAAGGGCAATCCGGGTGCGGGCCAGGGCAAGACATCGCCCCGGCACCGGCACGCAAATCCCCGTGAAGATTACATGTTCGGGTAATTCGGTCCGCCGCCACCCTGCGGGGTGGTCCAGGTGATGTTCTGCGACGGATCCTTGATGTCGCAGGTCTTGCAATGCACGCAGTTCTGGAAGTTGATCTGGAAGCGCGGTGGCTTGCCCTCTTCCGCGATCACCTCATAGACGCCCGCCGGACAATAACGCTGCGCCGGCTCCGCGAATTGCGGCAGGTTGACCGCGATCGGGATGCTCGGGTCTTTCAGCTTCAGATGCGGCGGCTGGGCCTCGTCATGGTTGGTGAAACTGAACGCCACGTTCGTCAGCCGGTCAAAGCTGAGGACACCATCGGGCTTCGGATAGTCGATCGGCTTGAAATCCTTGGCCTTTCCGGTCGCCTCTGCGTCGGTCTTGCCGTGGCCGAGCGTGCCGAAAAGCGACAGGCCGAACAGGCTGTTCGTCCACATGTCCAGACCGCCAAAGGCCAGGCTGGCCACCAGGCCCCATTTGCTCCACATCGGCTTGACGTTGCGAACCCGCTTCAGATCCTTGCCGATGGCACCGGTGCGCACCTCGACCTCATAATCGGCCAGTTCATCGCCACGCCGCCCGGCGGCGATCGCGGCAAAGGCCGCCTCGGCGGCGGCCTTGCCCGACAGCATGGCGTTGTGGTTGCCCTTGATGCGCGGCACGTTCACCATCCCGACCGAGCACCCCAGCAGGGCCACGCCCGGCGCCACCATCTTGGGCATCGACTGATAGCCGCCCTCGCTGATCGCCCGGGCGCCATAGGCCACGCGCTTGCCGCCCTTCAGCAATTCGGCCACCATCGGGTGGTGTTTGAATCGCTGGAATTCCATATAAGGATACAGATGCGGATTCTCGTAGTTCAGGTGAACCACGAAACCGACGTAGACCTGATTGTTTTCAATGTGATAGATGAAGCCTCCGCCGCCCGCATTGCGGCCCAGGGGCCAGCCCATCGTATGCGTGACCGTGCCCTGCCGGTGTTTCGCGGGGTCGATCTCCCAGATTTCCTTCATGCCCAGGCCGAACTTCTGCGGTTCCTTGCCCCTGGACAGGTCGAATCTGGCGATGACCTCCTTCGACAGGCTGCCGCGCACGCCTTCCGCCAGGAAGACATACTTGCCCGCCAGCACCATGCCCGGCTCATAGCTCGGACCCGGCGTCCCGTCGGGGTTGCGGCCGAATTCGCCGGCCACCACGCCGCGCACTTCGCCCTTCGCACCATAGACCAGTTCCGAACAGGCCATGCCGGGGAAGATCTCCACGCCCAGGGCCTCGGCCTGGGTGGCCAGCCAGCGGCAGACATTCGCCATCGAAACGATGTACTTGCCGTGATTGTCCATCAGCGGCGGCATCGGCCAGTTCGGAATGCGCATCTGCCCCGCCTGGCCCAGGATATAGAAGTTGTCCGTGACCACCTCGGTCGTGATCGGCGCGCCCCTCGCCTGCCAGTCGGGGATCAGCGCATCCAGGCCGCTGGTGTCCAGCACGGCGCCAGACAGGATATGCGCGCCCACTTCCGATCCCTTCTCCAACAGAACCACCGTCAGATTGGGGTCCAGCTGCTTGAGCCGGATCGCCGCCGACAGGCCAGCCGGGCCGCCGCCCACGATGACCACGTCGTATTCCATTTCCTCGCGGTGGATGTCGCTCATCACGCTGTCTCCTGATCGGGCCATGACCGAAGTCTTGTGGCTCATTGCCTTTTTGCGCGCGCGCGGTCAACACGCGCGCGGGCTGCACGACCTTCTTGCACGGGCCGCGGGAAACTTGTCCTTCGACGACGGAATGGCGCTGATCCGCGGCACGCGGCGCCTCTTGCCTCTGGACAAGCGCGGCGCTTCGCTGTCAGGTGACATGAGTTATGCCAGGTCGCGGTCCCGAAGGGCCGCGGCCTGGGCTTTTTGAGGGGCCTGAGGCTACAGACGCGACATGGAAAAGATCCCGATGACCCGCGCGGGTTTCAACGCGCTGGATGACGAGTTGAAGAGCCTGAAATCGGTGGATCGCCCCGCCGTGATCCGGGCAATTGCCGAGGCGCGGGAGCATGGCGACCTGTCCGAAAACGCGGAATACCACGCCGCGCGCGAAAAGCAGAGCTTCATCGAAGGCCGCATCAAGGAGCTGGAATCGGTCCTGTCGCGGGCCGAAGTGATCGACCCGACCAAATTCACCGGCAGTGTGAAATTCGGCGCCACCGTCACCCTGGCGGATGAGAGTTCGGGCGAGGAGCGGACCTATCAGATCGTGGGCGAAGTCGAATCGAACCTGGAGGCCGGGCTCTTGAACATCCGCTCGCCCCTGGCTCGGGCACTGATCGGCAAGGACGAAGGCGATTCGGTCGAGGTCCGCACACCCGGCGGTCGGCGCAGCTATGAAATCGTCTCCATCAAGTATCTCTGAGGTGCCATGGCCAGCGGCAAGCCCGATCTGACGCGGCCGCTGGGTGGCCCGCCACAGGTGGATGCATCGCGGCTTGAGGCTGCGGCGGAATGGGTGGGCGCGGGCGTCGCGCTGGTATGGATTCTGGCGGTGTTCCTCTGGGGCCTGGGCCTCGGTCAGTTGAGCGGCTGGGGCGGCATGGTGTTCCTGACCTTCTCGGTCCTGTTGCCCATCGCCATGCTGGGGCTGATCGTGTTGCTGTTGCGGCAGTTGCACGATCTGCGTGGCGCCACCGCGCGCCTGGCCGAGCAGGTCCAGGCGCTGCGCCAGGCCGAGGCCAGAGAGACCGCCGCCCGCGCGGTGCGCACCGACGCCGCGGCCAGGGCCCCGGCGGCAGGCCAGTTCGCCTCGCGCCGCGACCCCGGTCTCAGCCAGATCTCGGCCGATGGCCGTCAGGCCCTGACCCATCCCGCCCCCGCCGGTCCGGGCGAGGATCAGCCGGCCCTGGCTCTGGCAACCCCGACCCTGGCCGAGGCGCCGCCGCTGGATGTCGGCGCTTTCATCCGCGCCATCCAGTTTCCCGAAAGCGCCGAAGATGCGGAGGGGTTTGCCGCCCTGCGCCGGGCGCTGGCCGACCGGACCGCCGCCAAGCTGATCCGCGCGGCGCAGGATGTGCTGACGCTGCTGGCGCAGGACGGCATCTACATGGACGACCTCGCCCCCGACCTGGCCCGACCCGAGATCTGGCGCCGCTTTGCCAATGGCGAACGTGGCCGTTCCATCGCGGCGCTGGGCGGAATAAGGGACCGGTCCTGCCTGGCGCTGACCGGGCAGAAGATGCGCGAAGACCCGGTGTTCCGCGATGCCGCGCATCATTTCCTGCGCAGTTTCGACCGCGCCTTCAGCGAAATCGCGCCCCGCGCCGCGGATGAGGAGATCGTGGCCCTGTCCGACACCCGATCGGCCCGCGCCTTCATGCTGGTGGGGCGTGTGGCGGGGACTTTCGACTGATCCCGCACGGGCGATACGACATCGGACGCCTTCGGCGCCGTCTCCGGTCTCGTCGGCGGACAGGGCCGCCTCCTCGGGGCGAGGGGGCGCTGCCCCCGGCTGCGCCTCCCCCGGGATATTTGCGGCAAGATGAAAGGCCGGGGGCCGGGGGCGGGGCGGGTCGGGGCCCGACGCTGGCGGGAGCGGCTGCCGAAGGATCGACTGGCCGCGCGGGATCGGGGCGGGCGGTCGTCGGCATCGCCGCGGGTCAGACCATGCGGGGGGCCGCGGCCCGACGCGGCTGTCCGGTCTGGGATTTCCGGCTGGGCCTGCTGTCTGGCATGGCCGGCCGAACCTGCCGGGCCATGCCAGGGTCGGGGCGCCCGCGACAGCACCACGCATCGGGCCGCCCCTCCTGCGCGGGCGCTCAGTGGCCGCCGCCGCACGCCGGGCAATCCGCCCGCTTCTCGATCTGGAACACCCGGGTCTCGTTATACAGGGCGTCAAGCACCAGCAGCTTGCCGCGCAGGGTCTCGCCGGCCCCGGTCAGGTGCTTGACGGTCTCCATCGCCATCATCGAGCCGAGAATGCCCGGCAGCGGTGCGGCCACCCCGGCCTCGGCGCAGGTCGGCACCATGCCGGGCGCCGGGCGCGTCGGGAAGACGCATTCATAGCAGGGCGTGCCGCCAGCCGGGTCGTAGAGCGAGATCTGCCCCTCCCACTGGGTGATCGCCGCCGCGATCAGCGGTTTGCCCAGCCGTGCCGCCACCCGGTTCACCAGGTAGCGCGTGTCGAAATTGTCGGTCCCGTCCAGCACAAGGTCGACCGCGCCGATCAGCGCCCCGGCATTGGCCTCGGTCAGCCGGGTCTGGTGGGTCTCGACGGCCACATGCGGGTTCAGCGCGGTGATCGCGGCGCGGGCACTGTCGACCTTGGGCTGACCGATCCTCTCCGTCGTGTGGATCACCTGGCGCTGCAGGTTGCTGACGTCGATCAGGTCGTCATCCACCACCACCAGCCGCCCCAGGCCGGAAGCCGCCAGATACATGAGCACGGGCGAGCCGAGCCCACCCGCCCCCACGACCAGCACACTGGCCTCGCGCAATTTCTTCTGCCCCGGCCCGCCGATCTCGCGCAGCAGGATGTGGCGGGCATAGCGGTCCAGTTCGTCCTCGCTCATCCGCGAGCCCGGCCTGGCGGGGGTGGCAGGGGTTGCGGGGGTGGCGGGGGCTGCGGAACCGGCAACCGGATGTGCCAGGGGCGCCGGGGCGGCCGGCACGACCGCCGCCGGCACAACCGCCGGAACGGGCCGAAGCGCCCGACCGTGCAGCCGCCGAAGGCCCCAGCGATAGGCCAGGAACAGCGCCGCCACCAGACTGACCACGACCCAGGTCCTGACATCGGCTCCCGGCAGGGTGGCCAGCCTCGGGCCCAGCACCAGGAATGCCGCGCCCGCCGCAATCCAGATGGCGGCCGAAACCCAGAACCGCACCGCCGCCGCGATGCCCACGATCCAGCCCAGCAGCCAAAGGCCGACGATCAGCCCCACAACCCACAACATCAGCGTTTCCCCGTCGATCCGAATCCGCCCGCGCCCCGGACGGTGCCGCTCAGGTCCCGGGCCAGCCGGAACCCGGCCTGCACCACCGGCGCGATCACCGCCTGAGCGATCCGGTCACCATGCCGGATCGTGTAGGGTTCCGCACCAAGATTGATCAGCAGCACGCCCAGCGGCCCGCGATAGTCGCTGTCGATCGTGCCGGGCGTGTTGGGCAGGCTGATGCCGTGGTTCAGCGCCAGGCCCGACCGGGGCCGGATCTGCATCTCGTATCCCGGCGGAATTTCCACTCGCAACCCGGTCGGCACCACCGCCCGGCCCATCGGATCCAGGACAAGGCCGGTCGCGCGATCCTCGGGCGCCAGATTGGCCCGCAGATCGGCCCCCGCCGCCCCCGGCGTTTCATAAGACGGTAGCGGCAGCGTGCGATCCGCTGTCTCGTCCCAGATCAGCTTGATGACCGGCCGGTTCATGCCTGCAGCGCCGCCGCGATCCGCTCGGCCAGTTGCCGCGCCACCGCGTCCTTGCCCATGCGCGGCCAGACCTCGGCCCCTGCTCCGGTGATCAGCGTCACCGCATTCTCCGCGCCGCCCATGATGCCCGTGCCCGGAGAGACATCATTCGCCACGATCCAGTCGCAGCCCTTGCGCGCCCGCTTGGCGGCGGCATTGTCGAACACCTGCTCGGTTTCCGCGGCAAAGCCCACCACCAGCCTCGGTCGCCCCATGGTCATCTTCGCCACAGTGGCCAGGATGTCCGGGTTCTCGACGAATTCCAGCCTGGGAGCCTTGCCCGATCGGTCCTTCTTCAGCTTCTGCCCCGCCGCATTGCTCACCTGCCAGTCCGCCACCGCCGCCGCAAAGACCGCCGCTTCGGCCGGCAGCGCCGCCTGCACCGCCGCCAGCATCTGCACCGCCGTCTCGACCCGGACCACTGTCACACCCGGTGGCGGCGGCACCACCGCAGGCCCGGTGACAAAGGTCACGCGCGCGCCCAGATCGCGCAGGGCCGCCGCAATCGCTGCCCCCTGCGCGCCAGAGGACCGGTTGGCAATATACCGCACCGGATCGATCGGTTCATGTGTCGGACCCGAGGTTACCAGCACATGCCGTCCCGCCAGCGGACCATCGGCCAGCAGCGCGCGCACCGCCTCGAGGATCGCCTCGGGCTCGGCCATCCGGCCCGGGCCGAACTCGCCGCAGGCCATCTCGCCCTCATCCGGCCCCACGAACCGCACCCCATCGGCCTGCAACTGCGCAATATTGCGCTGGGTCGCGGGATGCAGCCACATCCGGACATTCATCGCCGGGGCCACCAGAACCGGCGTGTCGGTCGCCAGCAGCAGGGTCGAGGCCAGATCATCCGCCCGTCCCCCGGCCATCCTGGCCATCAGGTCGGCCGTCGCCGGAGCCACCACGATCAGATCCGCCGAGCGGGACAACTCGATATGTCCCATTTCCGCCTCGGCCGTCAGGTCGAAAAGGCGGTCATGCACCTTCTCGCCGGCCAGGGCGCCCAGCGAAAGAGCCGTCACGAACTCGGCCCCGCCCGCGGTCAGAACCGGCGTCACCGCCGCACCCTGGCCCTTCAGCAGCCGGACCAGCAGCAGGGACTTGTAGGCTGCGATCCCGCCGCCGATGATCAGAAGAACTCGCTTGCCCGCCAGCATCCTGGGCCTCCTGCCTTGGAGCGCAAGACTAGGCGGCGGGTGGCCCGAACTCAACCCGTCCCTCGACCTGCCCCAGACGACCGGGATCAGGCCAGGATCAGGCCAGGAAATGTTCCAGTTCGGGCCGATCCTGCTTCAGCCGCTGGCGCAGCTTGGCATAGGCCGCGGCCTCAAGCTGGCGCACGCGCTCCTTCGACAGGCCCAGTTCCCGGCCCAGACTGTCCAGTGTGCGGGGAGGCTCGATCAGCCGACGTTCGCTGACGATGTGCCGCTCGCGCTCCGAAAGATGGCCCATGGCTTGGACCAGCCAGTCGCGCAGCCGGGCATGGTCATGCTGCTGCTCGAACCGCTCGGCGGCCTGCGCCGTGTCATCCTCCAGCGCGTCGATCCATTCGCGGCCCTCGTCTTCGGTCGACTGGGTGGCATTCAGACTGGCATCGCTGCCCGACAGCCGGCCCGCCATCATCTCCACTTCGGCCAGGCTGACACCCACCTCATGCGCCACCCTTGCGCACAACTGATAGCTGTCCAGCGTCTCCCCTGCCGCCGCCGCCTCGCGATCCAGCCGCGCCTGCACGCGGCGCAGGTTGAAGAACAACGCCTTCTGCCCCGCGGTGGACCCGGTCCGCACCAGGCTCCAGTTCCGCATCACGTAATCCTGGATCGAGGCCTTGATCCACCAGACCGCATAGGTCGAAAACCGCACGCCGCGGTCGGGATCGAATTTCGAGGCCGCTTTCATCAGGCCCAGGCTCGCTTCCTGAATCAGATCGTTCATCGGCGCGCCATAGCGGCGGAATTTTGCGGCCATCGCGATCGCCAGCCGCATGTAGGCGGTGATCAGCCGATGCAAGGCCGCCTCGTCCCGGTGGTCGCGCCAGGCGCGCGCCAGGGCCAGTTCGGTTTCGGCATCCAGAATCTCGGCGCGCCGCGCTTGGCGCGACAGCCCCGAATCGGTATAGAATTCCTGAACCATGCGATCCTCCCGGTCTCGCCTTTGCGGCCTTGAACGGGTTGTCTCCCCATCATCGGACTGGATCACCCGGAGCGCAATAAAATTTCTGACCCTTTCATTCACCTTCCCGCGCTCACTCTTGTGATCGGCGGCGCGCGGTCCGGCAAATCGGCCCTGGCCGAGCGGCTGGTCGCCGGCACCGGACGGCGGCCCACAGTCATCGTCACGGCCGAGGTCCGGGATCAGGAGATGGCCGCGCGGGTCGCGGCGCATCGGCTGGCCCGTGGCGCGGACTGGTCGGTGATCGAGGCGCCGCAGGATCTGCCCGGCGCCCTGGCCCGTCCGGCGCCCGGTGCCGTTCTGGTCGACTGCATCACCCTGTGGCTGACCAACCGGATGCTGGCCGAGGCCGATCTGGCCGGCGAAACCGCGGCGCTGCTGGCGGCGCTGACCGCCAGCCCGGCCCCCGTGGTCGTGGTGACGAACGAGGTCGGCCTGTCCATCGTGCCGGAAAACGCGCTGGCCCGGCGGTTCCGCGATGCCCAGGGCCGGGTGAACCAGCAGATCGCCGCCCGGGCCGATCTGGTGATCGGCGTCATGGCCGGCCTGCCTTTCGCGCTGAAAGGCCGCCTGCCCCCGGGCGTGGCAGCATGAGCCGCCTCTACCTTGTCCGCCACGCCCCGACCCATGCCAGGACCATGGTGGGATGGAGCGATCTGCCCGCCGACTGTTCCGACCTCGGGGCCTTTGCCCGGCTGGATGCCCATCTTCCGGCCCGGGCCGCGCTGGTGTCTTCCGATCTCGCCCGCGCCATCGCCACCGCGGACCGGCTTGCCCCCCGCCGCCGCCTGCCGCATGACGCCGCCCTGCGCGAACTGCACTTCGGCGCCTGGGAATTGCGCGGCTTTGCCGAGGTCGAGGCCGAGGACCCCGCCCGCATCCGCGCCTTCTGGGATGACCCCGGCGACATCTCCCCGCCCGGCGGCGAAAGCTGGAACGGAATGTCCGCCCGGGTGATCGGCGCGCTTGACCGGCTGATGCGTTGCGAACCCGGCGATCTGATCGTCGTCAGCCATTTCGGCCCCATCCTTGCCGCCATCCAGCACGCCGACCACCTGAGTGCCTCTGCGGCCTTCGCCCACCGCATCGACAACCTCTCCGTCACCGAAATCGACGTCACCGCCGGCACCTGGTCGCTCATCCGCGCCAACCACCACGCCTGACCCTCGCCCCTTCATCTTGCCACAAATATCCCGGGGGTTTGGGGGCTGGCCCCCAACCGGCCGGCCGCGCGCCGGAATCCAGCCCATTGCGCCCGCCCGCAGCCCCCGGCAGCATCGCCCCCGGAGGTGTCCCATGTCCCATGAACTGGTGATCGGCGATCGCGCGTATTCCAGCTGGTCCCTGCGCGGCTGGCTGTTGTTCGAGGCTTTCGGTCTGCCGGTGAAGATCCGGCAAGCGCGGCTTTACAGCGACGAACTGCCCGAACTGCTGAAGGAATTCGCCCCGTCGCGCACCGCACCCACCATCAAGACCCCGGAAGGCTGGGTGATCTGGGAAAGCCTGGCCATTGCCGAGGAACTGGCGACCCGCTACCCCGGCGCCGGCATCTGGCCCGCCGACCCCCGGGCCCGGGGCGTCGCCCGTGTCCTGGCGGCCGAGATGCATGCCGGTTTCGCCGCCCTGCGCGGCTATTGCCCGATGAACCTGCGGGTCAGCTATGCGGATTGCGCCCCGCCGCCCGAGGTCCTGGCTGACCTCGACCGGCTGCAGGCGATCTGGGCCTGGGCGCGGGACCAGCGGGGCACCGCAGGCCCCTGGCTTTGCGGCGATTATTGCGCGGCGGATGTGTTCTTTGCCCCGGTTGCCGCCCGGATCGCCACCTACAACCTGCCCGTCGGGCGCGATGCGATGGCTTACGTCGGCGCCCACCTGCACCATCCCGCGTTCCGGCGCTGGCGGGCCATGGGGCTGGTGGATGGCGCCGACCAGCCGTTCTATGAACGCGACTATCCCCTAAGGCCCTGGCCCGGCCCGGTGCCGCGGCCTGCCCGCGCGGTCGAGGGCACCCGGGCCGAAAACGCTGCCTGTCCCTATTCCGGCAGGCCCGTGACCCATGTGCTGCAGCTGGACGGGCGGCGCTTCGGCTTCTGCAATGCCTTCTGCCGCGACAAGACCGTGGCCGACCCGGAAGCCTGGCCCGCCTTCATGGCTCTGCTCGGCTGACGGTTAACACCCTGGTAACCATTCCCCATTAACCAATTCCCCAGGGTTCGGAGGGGGGCAATGGCGGCACGCGCCTTCACGGTGGCATTCGACGGGATCGAGGCGCGGCTGGTCGAAGTGCAATGCGCCATGACCCCCGGCATGCCCGGCTTCACCATCGTCGGCCTGCCCGACAAGGCGGTGTCCGAGGCGCGCGAACGGGTGCGCGCCGCCTTGCAGGCCATGTCGATCGCCCTGCCGTCCAGGCGGATCACGGTGAACCTGTCACCGGCCGACCTGCCCAAGGAAGGTTCGCATTTCGACCTGCCCATCGCATTGGCCGTCCTGGCCGCGCTCGAGATCGTGCCAAAGGACGAAGTCGACGCAACCGTTGCGTTGGGCGAACTGGCACTGGATGGCCGCATCGTGCCGGTGGTCGGCGCCCTGCCCGCCGCAATGGCCGCCGCCGAAGTCGACAAGGCGCTGCTCTGCCCTGCGGCCTGCGGCGCCGAGGCCGCCTGGGTTGGTGCGGTGCAGGTTCTGGCCGCGCAGTCCCTGGGCCAGGTGGTGCGACATTTCAGCGGCCAGGCGCATATCGTTCCGGCCCGGGCGGGCGAACAGCCCGCACCGCCCCCCGCCCGTGACCTGCGCGAGGTGAAAGGCCAGGAACGCGCCAAGCGCGCCCTGGAAATCGCCGCTGCCGGCCGCCACCACCTGCTGATGGTGGGCCCGCCCGGATCTGGCAAATCCATGCTGGCCGAACGTCTGCCCGGCATCCTGCCGCCCCTGTCCGCGATCGAGGCGCTGGAAACGTCGATGATCCATTCGCTGGCCGGATTGTTGAAAGATGGCGGCATCCGGCGGGAACGGCCCTATTGCAGCCCGCACCACACCGCATCTTCCGCGGCGATCACCGGCGGTGGCAAGGGTGCCAAGCCGGGCGAGGTGAGCCTGGCCCACAACGGCGTGCTGTTTCTCGACGAACTGCCCGAGTTTCCGCGCGCCGTCCTGGACACGTTGCGCCAGCCCATCGAAACCGGCGAGATCGTGGTGGCCCGGGCCAATGCCCATGTCACCTATCCCTGCCGTTTCCTGCTGATCGCCGCCGCCAATCCCTGCCGCTGCGGCCACATGACCGACGCCGCCCGCGCCTGTTCGCGTGTGCCGATCTGCGGCGAGGAATACCTGGGCCGCATCTCGGGCCCGATGATGGACCGCTTCGACCTGCGGGTGGAAGTGCCACCCGTGGCCTTCACCGATCTGGACCTGCCGGCCAACGGCGAAAGCTCTGCCACCATCGCCGCCCGCGTCGCGGCCGCCCGCCAGCGGCAGGAAGCGCGGTTCGCGGGCCGCCCCGGCCTGCGGGTGAATGCCGATGCCACGGGCGATGTGCTGGAGGAAATCGCCACGCCGGATGCCGAGGGCAAGGCGCTGCTGTTGCGCGTGGCCGAGCGTTTTGGCCTGTCGGCGCGCGGCTATCACCGGGTGCTGCGCGTGGCGCGGACCATCGCCGACCTGGACAGGTCCGAGACCGTGCGCAGGCCGCATGTGGCCGAGGCCGTCAGTTATCGGCTGACCGCGGCCCTCGCGGGATAGGTGGGGGCGGGGGTTTCACACCCCCGCAGCCCCCGTGGGATATTTCGGGCAAGATGAAGGGCTCAGGTGGATGGGTTGGTGATCCAGCGGCCGATGCGGCGGATTTCGGCCCGGGCCTCGGGCACGACGGGGGCCAGGAAAGCCAGGACATGTGGCGCGCCGGGCTGGACACGGGCGGTGACGCGAGCGCCGTCTCGGGCAAGGCGGGTGGCCAGGCGCTGCATGTCGTCCCGCAGGATCTCTTCGGCGCCGACCGACAGATAGGCGCGGGGCAGGCCCGGGAATCGGGCGAAGACGGGGGACAGGCGGGGATCATCGGGGGGCAGCGGGCCACGCACCAGATTGACCAGATCCCCCAGCCGCTCGGCCGGCAGCATGTCATCCCGTTTGCCATTCTCGCGGTGCGAGGCGCCGGAACCGGTCATGTCGGTCCAGGGGGAAAGGCCGATCAGTCCGCCGGGTGGCTGACCGGAAGCGCACAGCGCCGCGGTCACGGCTGCGGCCAGGCCTCCGCCGGCGCTGTCGCCGCCCAGGATCAGATCGCCCGGCGCCAGACCACGCTCGATCAGCGCCCGGACGCAGGCCAGACCGTCGTCAAAGGCGGCGCCTCCGGGATGTTCGGGGGCCAGCCGGTAATCGGGGGCGATGACGCGGACCCGGGCGGCGCGGGCGATCCGGGCCAGGAGGCCGCGGTGGGTAAAGGGGCTGCCGGCGACATAGCCGCCGCCATGGAACCACAGGATCACCGGAACCGGCTGCATGTCGGCGGGCAGGAACTCGGTCCCGGGGACGGGGCCCGACCAGGCCCGCCTGCGGGTGCCGCGCACCGGCAGCATGGCCAGCCCGCCTGCCCAGACGATGCCGCGCAACAGGCGCACCGCCCTGGCGCGGGCCAGCAGCGGGCGGAGGATTGCCCGCATCCCCAGCCTGGCCAGGCGAAGGGACAGGCTCATCCGCGGCGCTTGGCCTCGATGGCGGCCCAGATCAGCGCAGCGCCATTGGTGCCGTCGAAGCGCTCCAGTTCCTGAAGGCCGGTGGGAGAGGTCACGTTGATCTCGGTCAGCCAGTCGCCGATGACGTCGATGCCGACGAAGACCTGGCCCTTTTCCCGCAGGACCGGACCGATCCTGGCGCAGATCTCGCGGTCGCGCGCGGTCAGGCCGATCTGTTCGGGCCGCCCGCCGACATGCATGTTCGACCGCGTCTCGCCCGGCTGCGGCACACGGTTGATCGCGCCGATCGGCTGACCATCGACCAGGATGATCCGTTTGTCGCCCTTGGCCACGTCGGGCAGGAATTTCTGCACGATCAAGGGCTCGCGGCTCATCGATGTGAACAGTTCGAACAGGCTGGAGAGGTTGCGGTCGTTCGGGTCCAGCCGGAACACGCCGGCGCCGCCGTTGCCATAGAGCGGTTTCAGGATGATGTCGCCATGCCTGGCCTTGAAGCCGCGGATCGTCGCCAGGTCGCGGGCAACGGCGGTCGGCGGGATCAGATCCGGGAATTGCAGGACCAGCAGCTTTTCGGGGCAGTTGCGCACCCAGAACGGGTCATTCACCACCAGGGTCCTGGGATGGATCATGTCCAGCAGATGCGTGGTGGTGATATAGCCCATGTCAAAGGGCGGATCCTGCCGCAGCCAGACCACATCGTAGTCGGCCAGATCGACTTCGGTCTCGCGGCCGTAACTCACATGGTTGCCCAGTTCGCGCCGCACCTCGACCGGATAGCCCCGCGCCGTCACCCGACCTTCCACGAAAGCGAGCTTGTCGGGCGTATAATAGAACAGCGAATGGCCTCGCGCCTGCGCCTCCAGCGCGATCCGGAACGTGCTGTCGCCATTGATGTTGACGGAGCCGATCGGGTCCATCTGCAGCGCGACCTTCAGGTGCATCGAAGCCTCCATCCTGCGTGCCCCTTCAATGGACCATGCCGGCGGCGGATGCAAATGCCGTCGATTTCCCGGTCAGGCGGCCAGGATATTCTCCACCACCTTGATGCGGCCCCGGCCGTCGACCAGCGCCACGTCGAACCGCACCGGGGTCATCGCCCCCAGCCTTTCCCCGTCGAGCCAGACCGCAGCGGCGGCAGCGATCCGGTCCACCTGGCGCTGCGTCAGATGCGCCAGGGCCGAATCATGACTGCGGCTATGCTTGACTTCGATGAAGACCACCTCGTCGCCGTTGCGCGCGATCAGGTCGATTTCGCCCCAGGCGCAACGCCAGCGTTCGGCGGCGATCGGCTGGCCCGTCCGGCTGTAGTGCCGCGCCACGGCGCCTTCGGCGGCACGGCCCGCGTGATGGTTGACAAAGCCGCGCTTGCGGCGTGTGCAATCATGTTCCGGCATGAGCACCCCCTGGTTGCGTTTCACCAGTCTGGCCCCATTGCGCTAATTTTCACCTAACGCCCCAGCTCCAGCGCCCGCTGATACACCTGCCGCCGGGGCAGGCCCAGCCGTTCGGCGACCTCCGCCGCGGCCTGCTTCACGCTGTGGCCCAGCAGCGCCTGCGCCAGCGCCCTGTCCAGATCCTCGGCGCCGACGGCGCGCGGCTCGGGGCGGCCCAGGACCAGCACCACCTCGCCTTTCAGGTCGCGTTCCGCCACCGCTTCGCGCAGGCTGGCGATCGTGCCGCGGATCACTTCTTCATGCCGCTTGGTCAGTTCGCGGCACAACGCCGCCGCCCGCCCCTCGCCCAGCACCTCGGCCATGTCTTCCAGGCAGTCCGTCACCCGCCGCGGGCTTTCATAGACCACCAGCGCCCCGGGCAGGTTCGACAGTTCCGCCAGCGCCGTTTTCCGCGCCGCACGCCTTGGCGGCAGGAAACCGGCAAAGAAGAACCGGTCGGTCAGCAGCCCCGCCACGGTGAGCGCCGCCAGCAGGGCCGAGGCGCCCGGCGCCGCATGCACGGGCAGCCCCGCCTCCAGTGCCAGCCGCACCAGGGCGAATCCGGGGTCCGAAATCAGCGGGGTGCCGG
>JAKALB010000037.1 GCA_021813365.1 Pseudomonadota bacterium
GGCCTTGGTGGCGGCCGAGGCCTGAGCGGTGGCCTTGGTCAGCTCCGAAAGGCCGATCACGGCCAGCAGGGCGGTATCCTTGGTGGCGTTCAGCCACAGGTTTCCAAGCCCCGGAATGGCATTTGCGGTCATCAGCGGGAAGATGATGCGCCGGGCGACCAGATGCTGGGGCATGCCCATGGCGCGGGCGGCCTCGATCTGGCCGAAGGGCACGGCCAGGATCGCGCCGCGCAGCACTTCCGTCTGATAGGCGCCCTGCACGAAGGCCAGGACGATGACGCCGGTGGCGAATTGCGGCAGCTCGATGCGCGACTGGCCCATCGAGATCAGGATCTCGTTCACGATGCCGGGCACGGCGTAATACAGGATCAGGATCAGCACCAGTTCGGGCACCGCGCGGACCAGGGTGGTGTAGACGGCCCAGAGGTCACGTGCCAGGGGGCCGCCGTAGAGCTTGCCGAAGGCCCCGGTCACGCCGATCGCAAAGCCCAGGGCATAGGCGCCCAGGGCGATGGCGATGGAGTTTCCGAGGCCCCAAAGCAGCGCAATCCCCCAGCCGCAGTCGCTGAAGCCGAGAATCTCGAATGGCGTCAGTTGGGACGGCGGGGGACAGGTCATCATTCGCCGTAGATGTTGAAGTCGAAATAGGGCTTCGAGATCGCGTCATAGGTGCCGTTGGCGCGAATTGCGGCAATGGCGGCGTTCAGCACCTCTTTCAGCGGATCGCCCTTGCGCAGGCCGAAGCCCACGCCGTTGCCCAGGATTTCGGCGTCATCAGCCACCTGTCCGACCTGTTCGCAGCAGGCTGCGCCCTCTTCCGTCTTCAGGAACTCGCCGCCCGGCAGCGCATCGATCACCATCGCGTCGATCCGGCCGGCGGCCAGATCCTGGTTCACTTCGTCGGCCGTCTGATAGGATTTCACCTCGGCGCCTTCCGGGGCGAAATATTTCATCGCATAGGCTTCCTGGGTGGTGGACACCTGCACGCCGATCACCTTGCCTTTCAGGCCCGCGGCATCGGGCGTGGGCACCAGGCCCTTGCCGGCGATGACGACGGTGGGGGTGTTGTAATACTTGTCCGAGAAGTCGATGACCTTGGAGCGTTCGGCGGTGATCGACATCGAGGACATGATCACGTCGATCTGACCGCCGGTCAGGGCCGGGATGATACCGTCCCAGGCCGTGGGGGTGATGACGCAGTCCAGCTTCGCTTCGGCGCAGATCGCCTTCATGAAGTCGATTTCCCAGCCCGACCAGCTGCCATCGGCGGCGGGGATGGTGAAGGGCGGATAGGCACCGGTGTCGACGCCGATCTTCACCGGCTCGGCCTGGGCGAAGGTGGTGAAGGCGAGGGCGGCCGCCGCGGCCAGGGCAAGTTTCTTCATCGCAGACTCCATGTTGTTGCGGCCGGGGCGCGATCAGCCCAGGCTCTTGAGGAACTGTTTCAGGCGTTCGGATTTCGGCGCGCCGAACAGCTGGTCGGGCGGGCCTTCCTCTTCGATCACCCCGTTGTGCAGATAGATCACATGCGACGAGACCTCGCGGGCAAAGCGCATCTCATGCGTGACCAGCACCATGGTGCGGCCTTCGTCGGCCAGGTCGCGGATGACCTGCAGCACTTCGCCCACCAGTTCGGGATCAAGCGCCGAGGTCGGTTCGTCAAACAGCATGGCCTTGGGTTCGACGCACAAGGCCCGGGCGATGGCGGCGCGTTGCTGCTGGCCGCCGGACATGAAGGCCGGATAGGCGTCTGCCTTCTCCGAAAGGCCCACGCGCGTCAGCATTCTGCGGGCGCGTTCGATGGCCTCGGCCCTGGGCACGCCCAGCACATGCACCGGCACCTCGATCAGGTTTTCAAGTACGGACTTGTGGGTCCAGAGGTTGAAGTTCTGGAATACCATCCCCAGGCCCTGCCGCAGCCGTTCGATCTGACGGCGGTCGATGGGCGTGCCGTCGGGCTTCATCTTCACATGTTCGCCGCCGATCTCGATATCGCCGCCCGACGGGGTTTCGAGGAAGTTGATGCAGCGCAGCATGGTCGACTTGCCCGACCCCGAGCCGCCGATGATCGCCACGACATCGCCGACCCTTGCGGTCAGCGAGACACCTTTCAGCACCTCATGTGTGCCGAAGCTTTTCCTGAGATCGCTGACGCGAATGGCAATGGGGGCCTGACCCCCGGTCGTTCCCTGTTCCGGCATGTGATCCCGCCGTTGTTTGATCAATTGTGAACAGCCGGGCGGGGATTGTGCAAGCGAATAATTCGGATTTGCGCCGTGACCCCGCGTTGCGCGGGGCGATGCTTGGCGGGAGGGCTGCCTGCCCTCCCGCACCCTCCCGGGGATATTTGTGGCAAGATGAAAGGTGCTGTTCGTCTTTGGCAGGCCGGGCGCGCATCGATTCGGGAGGAATCTCGGCGCGTTCGGACCGGGCGCGCCGCCCTGTTGCCGCGTTCGAGGCCCTGGCGGGGCACGGTGCCCGTGTCACAGGATGACATTCGGCTCGGGCAGGCCGCGGGTGGCAACGGGGCCGGCAAAGAGCTTGCCGGCATCGGGATGGGCAGCGCGGGCAGCGTCGGACATTTCCTCGAGCGCGGTGGTGCAGAACAGCGTGGTCAGCTCCGGCCCGCCGAAGGCCGGGCAGGAGCTGTGCGGGGCACCGACATTGACCGCACTGAGGAATGCGCCTTGCGGCGCGTAGCAGGCGACCCGGCCCTGGCCCCATTGTGCGTTCCAGAAATTGCCCTGGGCATCGGTCACGGCGCCGTCGGGGTAGATATCCGTGCCGGTGAAATCGAGGAACACGGCGGCCTCGCCCTGCGGCCAGCCGTCACGATCCAGCGCGACCTTCCAGACGGTCTGCGCCATGGTGTCGGCGAAATAGGCGGCCCGGCCGTCGGGGGTGAAACAGATCGCATTGGGGATGGAAATGCCGGGGAACAGCAGCCGCAATTCGCCCCTGTGGAAGCGGTAGATCGCCCCCGCGCCCCTGCGCTCGGCCGGGTGTTTGGCCATCGTGCCGATCCAGAAGCCGCCCTGCCGGTCGGCGCGACCGTCGTTCGACCGATTGCGCGGCTTGTCGGCCTCGAGCTCGACCAGGGTCTCGATCTCTTCGGTCTCGAGATCGAAGAGGAACAGATCGCGTTCGCCGGCGATCAGCAGGACATTTTCGGTAACCCATCCGGCGGCCGAGACATATTCCGGAAAACGCCAGGACTTCGGTTCTTCGCCGTCGCGCGAATGCAGCGTGCCGGCCAGGATGTCGAACCAGAAGATCTGACGGCGGGCCGGATGCCAGAAGACGCCTTCGCCGAGTTCGCAGGCACGGGGGTCAAAAACCTGCATCACCGGCCTCCTGCCGCGTCATGCGCAGCCACGATTTCGGCCGCGCGTGCCGCGATGTCGGCCAGGCCAAGGTCTGGGGTGTAAAGCGCGGTGCCGATGCCGAATCCATCGGCCCCGGCCTTGATCCAGGCGGCAAAGTTCGCCGGCCCGGCACCGCCCACGGCATAGACCTGGGTGCCCCTGGGCAGAACCGCACGGATGGCCTTCAGCCCGTCGGGGCCGATCAGGTCGGCCGGGAAGATCTTCAGCCCGTCGGCCCCCGCCTGCAGTGCGGCAAAGCATTCGGTGGGGGTCATCACGCCGGGCCAGCTGATCATGCCGCGCGCCTTGGTGGCGGCGATGACGCTCGGGTCGCAATTCGGCGAGACGATCAGGGTGCCGCCAGCCTGGCGCACCTCTTCCACGTCCTTGACGGTCAGCACCGTGCCCGCGCCGATCTGGGCGAAGTGGCCGAAGGCATGCGCCATTTTCGCGATCGAGGTCATCGGGTGCGGCGAATTCAGCGGCACTTCGATCCGGGTGATCCCGGCGGCGATCAGGGCTTCGCCCACGGGCACGGCCTGCTCGGGCGTCAGGCCGCGCAGGATGGCGATCAGATTGCGATGATGGGTCATTTTGCCCCCTTCAGGTTCAGATGGAGCCGGCCGAGACCCGCCAGAGTGCAGGCGGTGGCGTCAAGGGTTTCGGTCATGACGGCCTGCGCCGCCAGCGCCCTGGCGTACAGCGCCGACAGGGCCTGGGCGCCGATCAGCTTCACCGCCTGGCCCAGCCAATAAGGCTTTGCTCCGGCCAGTTCCAGCCCGATCAGCATTCCGGACAGACGTGCCCTGGCGGCAGACCCGGGCAGGGCGTGCAGCAGACCCTCGGCGCGCAGGGAAAACAGGCGGGCGGCGATCCTTTCGGGGCGAGCCAGGGCCTCGGCTACGCCGGCGTCGAAGGCGTCGTCGTCCCAGCCTTCGGCCATCGAATGGCGCAGGACGGACTGGCTGGACAGCAGGGCGAACAGTTCGCCCGTCATGAAGGTCTGGAAGCTGACGACTTCGCCGGCCGAAACCCGGACCCATTTGGAATGCGTGCCGGGCAGGCACATCACACCGTCAAAGCCGGGATGGAGCGACAGGGCGCCGGCCACCTGGGTCTCTTCGCCGCGCATGACATCGGCGGGCTTGTCCTGCGACAGGCCCGGAGCAATCCGCACATCCAGCCGTGCATCGGCGGTCGGCACGCGGACCAGCGCGGCAGGATCCGTGGGGGTGCAGGGCACCGCGCGATAGTTCGCCTCGCGCCAGCCCTGCCGGGCGCCGACCATGCCGCAGGCCAGGACCGGCACGGGGCCCGTCAGCCAGGGTCCGACGACCTGCAACAGCGCGGCCTCGAATTCATGGGGCTTCAGCGAGCCCATGCCCCTGTCGGACCCGCCCTGAACGACGGGGCCACCCGGCCCCATGCCCCAGGCCCTGAGGTTCGACGTGCCCCAATCCACAGCGATCCAATCGATTGCCATCGCTCCCTCCCAGTCTGGGGCGGTTTTCTCTCAAAGTCGGGGCATAGGCAATTCCGGCAAACCGCAAAATCCTTCCGGCTTTTTCAGTCAAGCCCGGCATCAGCCGCGCCAGCGGGCCTCGGCCGCCTCGATCGCGGCGATGCGTTCGGGGATCGGCGGATGGCTGCGCAGCCAGTCGGGACCGGCGATCGCCTGGGCCGAGAGATCGCCCAGTTTGGCCAGCAGCCGGCGTTGTGGCGCGGTACCCAGGCCGGCCTTGACCATCAGCGCGGCGGCGAATTCATCGGCCTCGAATTCATCGCGGCGCGACAGGCGGGCCATCACGGCCGTGCTGATCAGATTGGCGATCCAGACGCCGATGAAGGGCAGCCAGCGCGACAGAACCGCTGTCAGCACCACGAAGACCGCGTTCTGGCCGGTAAAGTCGATCATCCGGCGGCGCAGGTGGCCCATCGACAGATGGCCCAGTTCATGCGCCACGACCGAGGCGATTTCGGGCCCGCTGATCTGGCCTGCGGCCCAGGCCCGGACCAGGCCGCGCGTCAGGTAGATGCGACCATCCGGCGCAGCCAGCGCATTGATTTCGGGCATTTCGTAGACGCGCAGGTCGATCCTCGGCAGATCCAGCGCGCGGGCCAGCGGGGCGAGGTCCGACAGCAGGCGGCGTTCGGTCAGAGGGGTGGATCTCTCGTTCAACACTTTCTGGGTGCGCCAGACCGACAGGGCCAGCATGATCCCGGCATAGGCCAGCGCCAGCAGGATGGGCAGAAACCGGGTCACTCCTTTGCCTTTTCGGCGCGCAGCGAAATGCGCAGCCAGTAACCGAAACCCAGCATGGCCGCGACGCCCGCCAGGATGCCCAGGATCGAGCCCGCCATCTGCGATGCCGCTTCGATGTTGCCGGCAAAGCCATAGCCGAAGGCGATGTAAAGCCCGACCCAGATCGCCTCGCCGGCGATGCCCCAGACCGTGAAGCGGATCCAGGAATAGCGGGTCGAACCGGCGACGAAATTGGCATAGGGGCCGACGGGCGAAAACAGCCAGCGGGTCAGGAAGATGCCGATCGCGCCGCGACGTTGCATCAGATCCCTGGCGCGGGCGAGCAGCGTGCCGATCTTGGGGTCGTGGCCCAGCCGTTCCAGCAGCGGTTCGCCCCCGGCGCGGCCGATGCCATAGCCGGTCTGATCGCCTGCCACCGCACCCGTCAGCGCCGCCGCGATGATCTGCCAGGCGGGCAGATCGCCCGCCGCCACGAAGCCCCCCGCCGTCAACATCAGGATCGAGACGGGGACCGGCACGGCCAGACAGGAAAGGTAGGTCGCCACTCCCACCGCCCAGGGGCCATAGCCGGGAACCAGCGCCAGAAGCCAATCGGAAAGGTCGCTCACCGCGGTGGCTCCTGCGCTTTCAGGGCCAGAAGCACGGCTTCCAGTTCGGCGATGACCTGTTCCACGGGCTGCCCGCGCTGGCGGGCGATTTCGGCCAGGGTCAGGGGATGGCCCCCGGCCGCACGCGGATCGGGAAAGCCCGCCTTGTCGTCGATCAGCCCTGGGTCGATGCCCCAGGACCGGCCGACAAAGCGCACGGTCATCCAGGGCTGTGGGGGCATGTCGTGATGTGCGGGATTGGACCAGTAGATCGCCTGGACCGTCAACCGGACCAGGAAGAACAGCGTGATCGTCGCCGCAAGGACAAAGCCGATCAGGGCCTTGCGATGGGATTGCCACAATCGTTTCATCGCATGTCCTTCATGCCCTGGGTCAGGCCCTGCGGGGTCATTGCCACCATGTGCCCTGCGAAGATCGAGCGTATCATCGCGGTGGAAGGGGAGAAATCCCATCGTGCCGGCGGCATCGGGTTGATCCACAGATGATGCGGCCACTGCGTGACCGCACGGGTCAGCCAGACCTGACCCGACTCGCGGTTCCAGTGTTCGGTGGCGCCACCGGGGTGAGTGATCTCGTAGGGACTCATTGCCGCATCGCCGACAAAGATGGCGCGCCAGTCGGAGCCGAGGGTGCGCAGCAGATCGGCGGTGTCGACCCTGTCGGCATGGCGGCGGGCATTGTCACGCCAGACCTGCTCGTAGAGACAGTTGTGAAAGTAGAAGGTCTTCAGGTTGCCAAAGGCGGCGCGGGCGGCCGAGAACAGGGTTTCCACCCGCGAAATGTGCTCGTCCATTGATCCGCCCACATCCAGAAACAGCACCACCTTCACCGCATTGCGGCGTTCGGGCCGGAATTTCACGTCGAGCCAGCCCTTTTCCGCCGTGGCGCGAATCGTGCCGTCCAGATCGAATGCCTCGGCGCCCTCGCGCGCCCATCGGCGCAGGCGACGCAGGGCGACCTGGAAGTTGCGGGTGCCCAGGTCCAGGTCGTCGGCATAGTTGCGGAAGGCGCGTTCGTCCCAGACCTTCACCGCGCGTCGGTTGTGGCCGGCATCCTGGCCGATGCGGATACCTTCGGGGTTGTAGCCGTGGGCGCCAAAAGGCGAGGTGCCGGCCGTGCCGATCCAGCGGTTGCCGCCCTGATGGCGGCCTTTCTGCTCTTCCAGGCGCTGGCGCAGCGTGTCCATCAGCGCCTCGAAACCGCCAAGAGATTGAATCCTGGCCTTTTCTTCTGCGGTCAACTGGCCTTCGACCAGCTTTTGCAGCCAGTCCCGAGGCAGGTCCGGCACCTGCAGGATCTGATCGACCGTCAGCATGGTGGCCCCATGGAACGCCGCGGCAAAGGCACGGTCGAAACGGTCGATGTGGCGCTCGTCCTTGACCAGGATGGTCCGGGCCAGATGGTAGAATTCGGTGACATCCAGCGCCGCCAGGCCCGTGGCCAGTGCCTGGTGCAGGGTCAGCCATTCGCCCAAGCTGACCGGCACGCCCGACTTCCGCAACGCCTGGAAGAAGGGCAGGAACATGGGGTCAACCGGCGTAGAGACGGTTGATGATGACGGTCAGGATGATTCCCAGCACACCCAGGATCAGGGCATGAACGGCGGCATATTGCAGGATGTCCAGTGGACGGCCGCCGCGCTTGCGGGCGGTGAGGCCCCCGTAGAGCGCACCCAGGACGAGACCTGCCAGGACATACATCACCGCCTCCGTTTCCGGGCGGCTAGCCACCCGCTGCCTGCTGGCCTTTGGCGGCCAGGCGGGCGATTTCGACCTCGCGCCGGGCCGCGTTGCCGGGCGCGCCGAAGCCATAGCGCGCGAGGGCGGCGCTGTCGAGCCTGAGGGCGGCGGCGCGGGCGGTCTCGCCCCGAACTTCGGCCACCGCGGCATCGATCAGCAGCAGCGTGGCTTCGAGGGCGGGGCTGCGCGCGGCCGCGAGCGCCGGTCGAGCCGAGGCAGTCCAGGCGAGCGCGGCGTCGAACTTGCCCAGACCGAGATCCAGCGCGGCCAGTTGCATGGCGACATGCGCGGCATGGATGCCGCCGTCGGGCAGCTGGGCATAGGCCGCATGGGCTGCGACATAGGCGCTTTCGGCCTGCGTCGGGTCACTGGGCGTCAGCGCGCGGCCAAGCGCGAACCAGGCCAGCCCCAGGCGACTGTCGTGCCAGCCCTGCGCCTGCGCGAGCGCCAGCGCCCGGCGGGCCGCCGTGACCCGGTCGTCCTGGCCGCGGCCGGGGGGCGCGCGGTCGGCGGGGCCAAGCGCCTGTTCGACCGCGGCAATCCAGGCACGAGGTGTGTCGCGGGGCACAGGTGCCGGGCCGGTCTGGCCCGCGGGGTTCAACCGCGCCAGGATGGCGGGCAGGCGGGCGGCGACCTCGGCCTCGGTCATGCCGCTGGCCAGCTCTGGCGCGTAGTGGATGCGCAGGACCAACATGTCAAAGCCGGTCAGGACCGACAGGAAATTGTCATCGTTGAACACGCTGTCGGGCAGACGATACAGGTCGTTCAGGGGGCCAAGCGCCTGGGCCACCTCTTCGTGCAGGCAATCGCGCATCTCCTGCGGGCTGGTATCGGCCGGCAGGAAGATCGCGGCGCGGCTGCGAAATGTCATCTGCGACCAATCCAGTGCCGCCGCGCCGCGCCGGGCGCGGTATTCGGCCAGCGAGGTCACGCCCGGCACCACAAAGCAGGCGGCCGTAGGCACCAGCTGGCGCAGGTCTGCCCGGGTCGAAAAGGCAATCGCGATCTGCGGAAGGTCAGAGGCACCGACCAGTCGCAAATCGATTCCGGCCTCGGTGCGGATGCGGCGGACCAGTGCCGCCAGGTCGGCCTGCGCCGTCTCGGGTGCGGCATCGGTGAAGCCGATGGTCACAGGGCCCTCGAATCGGGTCAGGCGAGGCAGGCGGCGGCCGCTTTCCATCTGGAATTCCAGATCCAGGAAATCCGCCGCCATTTCCGCATTCGACCGCCCGGCGGGCAGACCGGCGGCGCGGGTCACGGGCAGAAGATCGGGTGCGGGCTGCGGCAGTGCCGCCGCGGTGCCACTTGCCATCGTGGCAGGCTCGGCCAGGGGCGCGCAGGCGGTGGTCAGCACCAATGCAGCGAGGGTCTTCCTCATCGGCGTCCTTCCCTTGGCCGCGGCTTTCCATGTCAACCTGCCTAGGCTTCCAGCCTCGGGTGCCGAGTGGGGGCTGAAGGCACCAAGGGCCGGTGCCCAGGCAAGCTCACCCTTCACAGACACCGCCGGGGTGGCGCGGGTGGGGCGTGTTTGTGGCGGGGCAAAGACCGTTGGCGGTATATTGAGGGCAGGGCCGAGCCGCCAATCAGCGGCCTTGTCGGGACAGGAAGGCCAGGCGTTCGAACAGGTGCAGATCCTGTTCGTTCTTGAGCAGCGCGCCGTGCAGTCGGGGCAGGATGGTCGCGGGGTCGCGCCGCAGATCCTCGGCCGTCAGATCCTCGGCCAGAAGCAGGCGCAGCCAGTCCAGCGCTTCGGAGGTGGAGGGCTTCTTCTTCAGGCCTGGCGTGTCACGAATTTCGAAGAACGTGGTCAGGGCGGCGGCGAGCAGGCTTTCCTTGATCGCGGGAAAGTGCAGCCGGACGATGGCGGCCAGCGTTTCGGCATCGGGGAACCGGATGTAGTGAAAGAAGCATCGGCGCAGGAATGCGTCGGGCAGATCCTTTTCGTTGTTGGAGGTGATGATGACGATCGGACGCTGGCGGGCGCGGATCGTCTCGCCGGTCTCGTAGACGTGAAACTCCATACGGTCGAGTTCCTGAAGCAGGTCGTTGGGAAACTCGATGTCCGCCTTGTCGATCTCGTCGATCAGCAGCACCACGCGGGCGGGCGCGACGAAGGCCTGCCAGAGCCTGCCCTGGCGGATGTAGTTGCGGACGTCATTCACCCGTTCGTCGCCCAGCTGACCGTCACGCAGCCGGCTCACCGCGTCATATTCGTAGAGCCCCTGCTGCGCCCTTGTGGTGGATTTCACGTGCCATTCGAGCAGTGGCATGTCCAGTGCCGCGGCGACCTGGCGGGCCAGCTCGGTCTTGCCGGTGCCGGGCTCGCCCTTGACCAGCAGCGGGCGTTCCAGCGCGATGGCGGCCTTGACCGCGATCTGCAGGTCGGGCGGCACAAGGTATCGGGATGTCGATCGGAATTCTTGCATCATCTGGGGGCTTTCGCGGGCATGACGAGAGAAGCTAGGCCGCCCCGGAATTTCACGCAACGGCTAGTGACAAAGCCGGGGCTTTCCGGTAGAGCGGCGCCGAACGGGACAGCCGGCATGTTTCTGCCCCACTTGCCGAGCCTGCCCGGGAATGGAGTGTGCTGTGATGAAAGCCGAAAGCTTCCTGCCCGACGACTATCGCCCGGCCGAAGACGAACCTTTCATGAATGAGCGGCAACTGGAATATTTCCGCCGCAAGCTGATCACCTGGAAGCAGGATCTGCTGAGCCAGTCGTCCGAGACCATCGACAACCTGCAGGATTCGGCCCGTTCGGTGCCCGACCTGGCCGATCGGGCCAGCGAGGAGACCGATCGCGCGCTGGAACTGCGCACCCGGGACCGGCAGCGCAAGCTGGTCGCCAAGATCGATGCGGCGCTGCGGCGGATCGAAAATGGCGAATACGGCTATTGCGAAGTGACCGGCGAGCCGATCAGCCTGAAGCGGCTGGATGCGCGGCCGATCGCCACGATGACGCTGGAAGCGCAGGAGCGCCACGAGCGCCGCGAAAAGGTGCACCGCGACGACTGACCGCCTTGCAGTGCCGGTGGAGTTGCGCGACGCCGGGCCGGGACGGGCCCGGCGTTTGTCTTTGAGGGGGCGGGGAGGAGACGGGGGAGATCGGCGAGATCGGGCTCCACGGGGGCTCTGCCCCCGGACCCCCGGGATATTTGGGCCAAATTGAAGGGGCTGAGGGTGGGTCTTGTCGGGCAGTCGGTGACGGTGCTGGGGGCGGGCGTGGCCGGTCTGGCGGTGGCACGGGCGCTGGCCCTGCGCGGGGCGGCGGTCACGGTGCTGGAACAGGCCGATGCCGTGCGCGAGGTTGGCGCGGGCTTGCAGATTTCTCCGAACGGGGCGGCGGTGCTGAGGGCGCTGGGCCTGGGCGAGGCGCTGGAGGCGGCGGCGGTGCGGGCCGCGGCGGTGGAGCTGCGTGACGGTTATAGCGATCAGGTCGTGACGCGGCTGGATGTGGCGCGGCTGCGGCCGGGGCAGGGCTATCACTTTCTGCACCGGGCCGACCTGATCGAACTGTTGCGGGCGGCGGCAGAGGCGGCGGGGGTGCGGCTGCGGCTGGGCGCGCGGGCGGTGGCGGTGGATCTGGCAGGGCCGCGCCCGGTGTTGCGGATCGAGGGGGGCGAGGTGCGCGAGGCCGGGCTGCTGGTGGGGGCGGATGGCCTGCACTCGATCGTGCGGCAGGCCCTGCTGGGGGCCGAGGCGCCGTTCTTCACCCATCAGGTGGCCTGGCGGGCGCTGATTCCCGGCGATGGGGGGCCGGAGGTGGCCGAGGTGCACATGGGGGCCGGCCGGCATCTGGTGAGCTATCCGCTGCGGGGGGGCGCGCTGCGCAACATCGTGGCCGTCGAGGAGCGGCGGCGCTGGGTGGACGAGGGCTGGTCGACACGGGACGATCCTCTGGATCTGCGCCTGGCCTTCGCGACGTTCAGTCCCCGGGTGCGGGCCTGGCTGGATCAGGTGGACGAGGTGTGGTTGTGGGGCCTGTTCCGGCACGAGGTCGCACGGGATTGGCAGAGGGCCCTGGCTGAGGGTGGTGTGGCGATTCTGGGCGACGCGGCGCATCCGACGCTGCCCTTCCTGGCGCAGGGTGCCTGCATGGGGCTGGAGGATGCCTGGGTTCTGGCGGCGGAACTGGCGCGGACCGACAATCTGGCAGCGGGGCTGGCGGCGTATCAGGCGGCGCGCATCGAGCGGTGTCGGCGGATCGTGGCGGCGGCAAATCGCAACGCGAGAGCCTATCACCTGTCGGGGATCGCGCGCAGCCTGGCGCATCTGGGGCTGCGGATTGGCGGGCTGCTGGCGCCGGGGCTGCCGCTTGCGCAGTTCGACTGGCTATACGGCCATGACGTGACCGCGGCGCCCTAGCCCAGCCGCAGCAGGACGAGCAGGAGAAGGCCCAGGCCGATTTCCAGCCACGGCAACGAGATTTGCGGCAGCGACCGGGTGATCGCCCGGGTGGTGGGCCGGGGAATCGGTTCCTGCTGGCGCAGCGGCGGGAAACGGTGGGGCATCGGATACTCCTGTTCGGTCAGGCCGACACTGCCGCAAAGAACTTAACAAGAACGTAAGGCCCGGCGGTGCCGGGCCCCATGCTTTTGAAACAATTCGTTTCGAGTCTCAGGCGGCGAGGCTGCGCAGCACATAGGGCAGCACGCCGCCGTGCTTGACATATTCGATCTCGATCTCGGTATCGATCCGGCATTTCAGCTGGATCACCTTCTTCGAACCATCGGCCCGGGTGATGGTGCAGGCCACCAGGCCGAGCGGTTTCAGGCTGTTGGCCAGACCTTCGATCGAGACGCTTTCATCACCCTTCAGGCCCAGGGTCTTGCGGGTATCGCCGTTGGTGAACTCGAACGGGATGACACCCATGCCGACCAGGTTCGAGCGGTGGATGCGTTCGAACGATTCCGCGATCACGGCCTTGACACCCAGAAGCGCCGTGCCCTTGGCCGCCCAGTCGCGCGAGGAGCCAGCGCCGTATTCGATGCCGCCAAAGACCACCAGCGGCGTGCCCTGGGCCTGGTAGGCCATCGAGGCGTCAAAGATCGAGGTCTGCGTGCCGTCCGGGCCCTTGGTGTAGCCACCCTCGACGCCATCGAGCATCTCGTTCCGGATGCGGATGTTGGCGAAGGTGCCGCGCATCATCACCTCGTGGTTGCCGCGGCGGGCGCCGTAGGAATTGAACTCGCTGACCGGCACGCCGCGTTCCACCAGATACCTGCCTGCCGGCGTGCTGGCCTTGAAGCTGCCCGCGGGGCTGATGTGGTCGGTGGTGATCATGTCACCGAAGATGCCGAGAATCCGGGCGCCTTCGATGTTGCGGATCACCCCCGGTTCCCTGGTCATGCCGCGGAAATAGGGCGGGTTCTGGATATAGGTCGATGCGGCGGGCCAATCATAGGTCTCGCTGTCGGTGACCTTGACGGCCTGCCACCGGGCATCGCCCTTGAACACATCGGCGTATTTCTTCTGGAAGGCGGCGCGGGTCACCGTGGCATGGACCAGATCGGCGATTTCCTGGTTCGTGGGCCAGATATCCTTCAGATAGACCGGCCTGCCGTCGCGGCCGGTGCCCAGGGGTTCGCTGGTCAGGTCGATGTTCATGTCACCGGCCAGGGCATAGGCCACGACCAGCGGCGGGCTGGCCAGGTAATTGGCGCGCACATCCGGGGAAATCCGCCCCTCGAAGTTGCGGTTGCCCGACAGGACTGCGGTGGCGACCAGATCACCCTCGGCGATGGCAGCCGAGATTTCCGGCTGCAGCGGCCCGGAATTGCCGATGCAGGTGGTGCAGCCATAGCCGACGAGGTTGAAGCCCAGGGCGTCCAGATCCTCCTGCAGGCCGGCGGCGTTCAGATATTCCGACACGACCTGGCTTCCCGGCGCCAGCGAGGTCTTCACCCAGGGCTTGCGCGTCAGGCCCAGCGCCCGTGCCTTGCGCGCCACCAGACCGGCGCCGATCAGCACGTAAGGGTTCGAGGTGTTGGTGCAGGAGGTGATCGATGCGATGACCACCGAACCGTCGCGCAATGTAAAGTCGCGCCCGGCAACGGCCACGGTCTTGCGCGCATCGCTGCCGTTGGCCCCGGTCGGGCCCTCGGCGCCCATGTCTTCGGCGGGAGCGCTGGCATCGGTGCCGCGGTAATCGGCCACGACCTTGTAGAAGCCCTGGGCCGCCTCGGTCAGAGGTGTGTAATCCTGCGGCCGCTTCGGCCCGGAAATCGCCGGCACGATCGTGCCCATGTCAAGCTCCAGGGTCGAGGTATAGATCGGCGCGTAATCGGCGCCGCGCCAAAGGCCGTTGGCCTTGGCATAGGCCTCCACCAGGGCGATGCGGCCTTCCTCGCGCCCGGTCATGTGCAGATAGCGCAGGGTCTCGTCGTCGATCGGAAAGAAGCCGCAGGTCGCGCCGTATTCGGGGGCCATGTTGGCAATGGTGGCCCGATCGGCCAGCGGCAGATGGTCCAGCCCCGGCCCGTAGAATTCGACGAACTTGTTCACCACGCCATGCTTGCGCAGCATCTGCACGACCTTCAGCACCAGGTCGGTGGCGGTGGTGCCCTCCCGCATCTGGCCGCTCAGCCTGAAGCCCACCACTTCGGGGATCAGCATGGAGACCGGCTGGCCCAGCATGGCGGCCTCGGCCTCGATTCCGCCCACGCCCCAGCCCAGAACCGCCAGGCCATTGATCATGGTGGTGTGGCTGTCGGTGCCCACCAGCGTATCGGGATAGGCGACTTCGGCGCCGGACTGGTCCTTGTCGGTCCAGACGGTCTGCGCCAGGTATTCCAGGTTTACCTGATGGCAGATGCCGGTGCCGGGCGGCACGACGCGGAAGTTGTTGAAGGCCTTCTGGCCCCATTTCAGGAACACATAGCGTTCCATGTTCCGCTCATACTCGCGGTCGACATTCGCCTGAAAGGCGCGGGGCGTGCCGAATTCGTCGATCATCACCGAATGGTCGATGACCAGATCCACGGGCACGAGCGGGTTGATCCGGGCGGCCGAGCCCTTCAGGCCGAGGATGCCGTCGCGCATCGCCGCCAGGTCCACCACCGCCGGAACGCCGGTGAAATCCTGCATCAGCACGCGGGCCGGACGATAGGCGATCTCGCGCGGGTTCCTGCCGCCCTGGGCGGCCCATTCGGCAAAGGCCCTGATGTCATCGAGCGTGACGGTCTTGCCGTCTTCAAAGCGCAGCATGTTTTCCAGCACGACCCTCAGGCTGGCGGGCAGGCGCGAGAAATCGCCCAGCCCCGCAGCCTGCGCGGCCGGAATCGAGTAATAGCTGACGGTCCGGCTGCCCGCGGAAAGGGTTCTGCGGGTTTTGGCGCTGTCCTGTCCGACGACGACGGTCATGGTATCCTCCTGGGCTGGCGTGGCCGGGTTCTGCCAAAGGCGGCAGCGGCACGCAAGGGAATCGTTCCGGGTTCGGGATCTATTGTATACAATGGTATGCAGGAGCGCCAGAGTCCTTTTGTCGCGCGATCCGGTGAAGGAAGTGTTGCGGGTCATCGCAATTCCTTGATTGGCAGCGCGCGGTCAAAGCCGGTAGGTTTCGGTCAGGGGAGAGCGACCTTGGGGACGACGCACAGTAGAACCGGATTGGCCTGCGGGTTTGCCTTGGCCGCCAGCATGGCCGCATCGGCGGCCTTGGCTGACGGCTCATCCAAGGTGGTGGTCGAGCTGTTCACCTCGCAGGGCTGTTCCTCCTGCCCGCCAGCGGATGCCTTCCTGGGCGAGCTTGCCCGGCAACCCAATGTGATCGCCCTGGCGCTGCATGTCGATTACTGGGATTACATCGGCTGGGCCGACCGGTTCGCCTCGCCCCAGTTCACCGAGCGGCAGAAGGCCTATGCCCGGGCCGAGGGGCATCGGACGATCTATACCCCGCAGATGATCGTGAACGGGGTAGAGCGGATCGAGGGCGCCAATTCGCAGCAGGTGCAAGCGGATATCTCGCGCCATCTGGCACAGCTGGCCCCGGTGGATCTGGATCTGAGCCGGGAGGGCGACCAGGTGGTGATCCGCGCCAGGGCTCTGGCCGGGCTGACGGCGCCTCTGAAGGTGCAGCTGGTGCGCTACCGTCCGTTCGAGACGGTCTCGATCGACTACGGCGAGAACGCGGGCCGGGTGGTGGATTACCACAACATCGTCACGGAATGGTCGGTGCTGGGCCTGTGGACCGGCGAGACGGCGCTGGAGTTGACGGCGCCGGCGCCGGGCAGTGAGCCGCTGGTGGTGATCCTGCAAGGCGAAGGCCCGGGCGCCGTGGCGGCGGCGGCAGAGCTGAAATAGGTGCGGCAGTCAGGAGACATGGGGACCATCGGGGCCAGGCGCGTCGACCGGCCGGGCAGGCCAGGCGGTCCAGGTCGCGCCCGAGCAGCGCCTTGCGGGCCCTCTGATGCCCTGGCCTATTTCCAGCGACGGTGAATCCAGAACCATTGTTCGGGATGCTCGCGCACCCGGGCGGCCAGCGAATCGTTGATGGCCTGGGTCATCGCCTGCGGCGTGGTGTGGGCGATCGGCTCTTCCACCACCAGTTCAAAGCTCAGGCCGTCGGGCTGGCGGATGCCATAGACTGGCACCAGGAGGCAGTCGTATTTCAGGGCCAGTTCGGCGGCCGAGGTCGCGGTCAGGGCGCGGTGACCCAGGAAGTCGAGCGCCGCACCATGGGCGATGCGCTGGTCGATCAGGATGCCCACCATGCCGCCTGATTTCACATGCCGTACCAGGTCTGCCAGCCCCTTGCGGCCGCGGGCAAAGATCGGTTCCGAGATTGCGCCGATCGTGGCGCGGAAATGCGCCTCGACATAAGGATTGCGCTGCGGCTTGTAGAGCGCGCCCACGGCCAGGCCGCGCCCCGCCAGAACCGCGCGTGCGATGTCATGGTTGCCGAAATGGCCCGAGACCAGAATGACGCCCTGGCCGCGCGACCGGGCGGCCAGGATGGCCTCGAGGCCAGCACCGCGGATCGGGGTCGCCCTGACCCGCGCCTTGAAATCCTCGGGCGAGTAGAGTTCGGCCAGGGTGCGGCCGGCATTGTCACAGACGGCTCGCACCAGGCGAGCCGCCGCGCCAGGTGGCAGGTCGGGCCAGACCAGTGCCAGGTTGGCCCTGATGCGCGCCGGCCAGCCCGCCAGCGGCGCCACCAGATGCGACACCGCCCAGCCGCCGAACGGGATGCGGCGGCGATAGGGCAACAGGCGCAAGCCCCCGATCAGGGCCGAGATGGCCAGGTTCTGCGCCCAGGCGACGGGCAGGAACAACGGGGAAGTGCGGCGTGGCACCAGGGCCTCAACGTCTGGTTTCTGTCCGCCAGACATAAAGTCCGGCCAGCGCGATCACAAGCGCGCCCACCAGTGTCGGCCCGTCTGGCCAGGACCGGTAGACCGAGATCGACCAGAGCGTGGCAAAGACCATGTCCAGATAGCCGAAGGGCGCCAGGATCGAGGCCTGGGTCATCGTATAGGCGCGGATGGTGAACAACTGGGCGATGGCGCCCAGCAGGCCCAGCACGGCAAAGGCCGCAAGATCGGGGGCGGTGGGAGCCCTGAACTGGAAGGGCAGGATCGCCGAAGTGACGATGACCCCGAACAGTGCGGCATAGAACATCGCGGCCCAGGGGCTCTCGCGGCGACCGACATGCCGGGTCAGCAGCATGTTGGCGGCATAGGTGAAGGCACAGAGCAGCGGCAGGATGGCCGCCAGCGAAAACACCCCCATGCCCGGACGGATGATGATCAGCGCGCCCAGGGCGGCCACGGCGACACCCAGGATGCGGGCGCGGCCCAGCGGCTCGCCCAAAAAAAGCGCGGCACCCAGCGTGATCAGCACCGGGTTGATATCGGCCAGCGAAGTCGCCTCGGCCAGGCCGATGTAGTGAAGCGAGGTGAAGAACAGCAGGGTGGTGGCCAACTGGGTGATGGAACGCGCCAGGTGCCAGCCGGGCAGCCGGGTGATCACCGCCTCACCCATGCGGCCGCGCAGATAGAGGATCACGAAGATCAGCTGGCCGGCGTTGCGGGCGAAAACCACCTCGACGGCCGGATAGCGGCCGACCAGATGCTTGGCCACGGCGTCCATCGCGGTGAAGCAGAAGATCGCCAGCGCCAGGTTCAGGATGCCGCGTCCGGGAGGGATGGTGGCGGCGTGGGAGTCGGTCACGGGGGCCTCGGGCTACGGGTCGGCGGGACGCTAGGGGTTTGGCGAGAGCGTAGCAAGAGCGGCCCGCGGGCCGGCCAATCCGCAGCATCGGGATTTGTCGGCCGCGCCGGGGGCGCTGCGGCGGGTTCATCGATGCCTGCACGCCGATTTGCGCGACGAGGGCGGTCTCGGGCCAGGACCGGGCGGCCCGATCTGCGCCCTGGCCTGCCAGAACGATCACGCGCCCTGCCGCGCCTGACCGGGCGTTCGGGCCATGCGGCAGGCCTGCGCGCGCCGAGACATCGGGCCTGGTGCTAGAGGTCTTCGTCCTTCACCAGGACCAGTTCGCCCGCACCTTCCAGTTGGCGGATGGCAATGATGACGGCGGACATCGCTTCTTCTCCGTCCTTGTCCTTGACCTTGCCGCGGGCCGCCATTTCCTCGCGCAGAGACTGAGCCAGGCGCTGGGACATGTTGGACAGGAAATGTTCGGCCGCGGGGGCGAGTTCGGGGTTCTGTTCGGCGACGGTCAGGGCGGTCACCAGCACCTGCTGGTCGATGATGCGGACCACCTTGGGCACATCACGCGCGGCCAGGCGGCGCGGGATGTGGACGAAGGTGAAGATTGCCTTGCGCACCTGTTCGGCAAAGTTCTTGTCGGCCTCCTCGAGCCCTTGCAGCACGTCGTCACGGGTGGATTGGCCAGAGATGTTCAGGATCGCGCCGACCCGTTCCACCGGCCCGGCCTCGAACGCCTTGGGCGGCACGGATTCCAGCTGGCTGGCCAGCGCAAGGCCGATGCGCCGCACGGTTTCGGGATCGACATGGGCGGTCTGGCTGACGGCATAGGCGACGCGGCGCGCACGTTCGCCGGGCAGCTTGCCCAGAAGCTCGGCCGCCTTGGGCACCGGCAGCTTCGACAGCGTGACGGCGGCCACTTCGATGCTTTCCTCTTCGAGCACGGGCATGAGCCTTTCGTTGGGCAGGGCGGTCAGATGATCCCAGGGGTCGACCTTGGCCGAAGCGCCGGCCAGGCGGCGCAGCCGCGAGGCGGCAGTGCTCGAGATATGGCCGTCCATGATGGCCAGCGCACCTTCGATGCCGCCCGGGAACGACAGGCCCACATCTTCCAGGGCCGAAAGGAATTCCTGCACCACATTGGCCAGCGTGGTGCGATCGACCAGGCGCATGTGGCCCATCTGTTCGGCCAGCGCGGCCTGCATGTGTTCGGGCAGGCTGGTGATCGGCAGTTTCTGGCCCTGGGCCAGGATCAGCCGCACGATGATCGCGGCCTTTTCCCTGGCCGACAATGGCCGGGGAGCGGGGGGTGCAGCCGGGGGCTGGGCAGCGACCGCGCGGGTGGCGGGCGCGATGCGCCCCAGCGTTGCGGGAAGAGATGCCATTCCGGGCCTCCGATTCTGAAGGTCTGAGATGGGTTTAGCGCGCTCAGGGTAAAGGCGGGATTAAGGGGCGTCGTGCCTGGGGCAAAGACGGGGCGACGTCGTCTCGCCCCGGGCGCTTGCCGACCCCGGGGCTGGATCCTGGCGCAGGGTGGACATCAACCGAATACGCGGGCGAAGATCGTGTCGACGTGCTTGGTGTGGTAGCCGAGGTCGAATTTCTCCTCGATCTCGGCGGGGGAGAGGGCGGCGGTGACTTCGGGATCGGCGAGGAGCTCGGTCTTGAAGTCGGCGCCCGATTCCCAGACTTTCATCGCGTTGCGCTGCACCAGGCGGTAGGCATCCTCGCGGGAAACGCCGGCCTGGGTCAGGGCCAGAAGCACGCGCTGCGACATCACCAGGCCTTTGAACTTGTTGAGGTTGGCCAGCATGTTTTCGGGATAGATCACCAGCTTTTCCACCACTCCCGCCAGGCGATGCAGGGCGAAATCCAGTGTGATCGTCGTATCGGGGCCAATGCCGCGTTCGACCGAGGAATGGCTGATGTCACGTTCGTGCCAGAGGGTGACGTTTTCCAGCGCGGGCACGACGGCAGAACGCACCAGCCGCGCCAGGCCGGTCAGGTTTTCGGTCAGGACCGGGTTGCGCTTGTGCGGCATGGCGCTGCTGCCCTTCTGTCCGGGCGAGAAGAACTCTTCGGCCTCGAGCACTTCGGTGCGCTGCATGTGGCGGATTTCGGTGGCGCAATTCTCGATGCTGGAGGCGATGACGCCGAGCGTTGCAAAGAACATCGCGTGGCGGTCGCGAGGGATCACCTGGGTCGAGATCGGTTCGGGCGTCAGGCCCAGCATCTTGCAGACGTGCTCTTCCACGCGGGGGTCAATGTTGGCGAAGGTGCCGACGGCACCGGAAAGCGCGCCGGTCGCCACCTCGGCCCGTGCGGCGACGAGGCGTGCGCGGCCTCGCGCCATTTCGGCATGGAAGCGGGCAAAGGTCAGGCCCATCGTGGTGGGTTCGGCGTGGATGCCGTGACTGCGGCCGATGCGGATGGTGTATTTGTGCTCGAAGGCACGGGCCTTCAGCGCGGCCAGGACGCGATCCATGGCCTTCAGCAGCAGGTCGGCGGCGCGGGTCAGCTGAATGTTGAAGCAGGTATCCAGCACGTCCGACGACGTCATGCCCTGATGGACGAAACGGGCCTGGTCATGGCCGATGATCTCGGCCAGATGGGTCAGGAAGGCAATGACGTCGTGCTTGGTCACGGCCTCGATCTCGTCGATGCGGGCGACGTCGAATTTCGCGTCGCGGGCCTTCCAGACGGCCTCGGCATTGGCCTTGGGGATCACGCCGAGTGCGGCCTGGGCGTCGCAGGCATGGGCTTCGATCTCGAACCAGATCTTGAAGCGGGTCTCGGGTGACCAGATGGCGACCATCTCGGGGCGGGAATAGCGCGGGATCATCACGGGCCTGTCATATGGGGGGCGTCGGGGCTGGCCTTAGTCTTCCGGGGCGCTGGATGCAAGCCGGAGCGCCGATGTGCCGGGCGGTCGTTTCGTGACCGGGCGTGGCAGGCCGGACCAGAGGGCGGACATGAGTGGCAGGCGCCGGATCGGGGCGCTGGCCGGACTGGCGCGCGCCTCAGGGATTCATCTGGTGAAGGAAGGCCCATTCCTCGACCACCAGACCAGAGGGCAGGTGGCACCAGCCCTCGGCGCCGATGGCGGTCTGCCGGTCGATCACGGTGCCACCCTGTTTCATGCAGTAGACGGCCGCCGGGTTCGGCATGCCGGGGGCGGGCACCTCTTGCGGCGGGGTGGCGCAGGCGGCGAGGGGCAGAAGCAAGAGAAGGCAGCGCATGCGGGGGCCCGGATGGTGGCGGCAAGCGCAATGATGCGGCGCGCGGCCCGGCGCGGCAAGGGTGGACATGGCGCCATTGCGGAGGCGTGATTCCACGCCGTCAAACCGGGCCATGATCGCGGCATTTTCCGCGGCGGCCACCGGGGCGCAGGCCGATCCTCCCATGTCCGCCCGCCCGAAGCATGGCTTGCGCCCCTCCGCCTTGCCCCATCCTCATCCCATCAGGCGGGGATCGAACGGATAGGTCGTCAGGTTCTCGCAGCCGGTTTCGGTGATCAGCACCTGGTCTTCCAGCTTGATCGAGAAGTTGCCGCCCTCGGGCGAAATCAGTGCTTCGGTGCAGAGCACCATTCCGGGCTCCAGCACGGCATCAAAAGCGCCCTCGATCCAGCCGTCCGGATAGCTGACATAGGGCCATTCGTCGCAGAGCCCCACGCCATGCATCTTGCAGGAGTATTTCTGCGCCCAGTATTCCGGGGCCAGCTGGTGGCCGCCAAACACCAGTTCGCGGATGCTCACGCCGGGTTTCAGCCGGGCCTGATGGTCGCGGATGTGGTCCAGACCGTGATGGAAGGCGGAAATCATCGCGTTGGACGGGCGGGTATCGCCGATCCACCAGGTGCGGGAGATGTCGATGCAGATGCCGTAACAGCCGATCAGATCGGTGTCGAAGGCGACGATCTCGTTGTTTTGCACGATCCGCGGGCCGCATTCCTGAAACCAGGGATTGGTGCGGGGCCCCGAGGCCAGAAGCCGCGTCTCGATCCATTCGCCGCCGCGGCGGATGTTGGCGGCGTGCAGTTCGGCCCAGATCGCATCCTCGCTGACGCCCCCCCGTGGCACGTTCGTGCGGGTGAAGGCCTCCATCTCGGCGATGCCTGCCTCACAGGCGCGATGGGCGGCGCGCATGGCGAGGATCTCGTCGGGGCCCTTGATGGCGCGGACGCGCTCGGTGACTTCCTCGCCTTCCTCGACGATGAAGCCCTGCGCTTCCAGCGCGCGCAGCCCATGGACCATGATCTTGTCGACGGCCAGGCGGCGATGGGCCCCGACATGGGCGCGCATCACCTCATCCACCTGGGCAGCAAAGCCCTGGGCGGCCTGCCGGCCGCGGTCTCCGGTGGAGTTGTAAAAGAAGGTGGCGCCGGAGCGCAGCTCCCTGACCAAGGGGTTGAAGGTCGCCAGGAAGGGTGAATTCTTGTATTCCCACATGACCATGTGACCGTCGGCGCACAACAGGCAGGCGCGGAACGGGTTGTGGGTGTTCCAAAGCTGCATGTTGGTCGTGTCGGTCGCATAGCGGATGTTCAGCGGGTCGAACATCAGAAGCCCGCCATAGTCACGGTCGATCAGGCCCTGCACCAGCCGTTTCCAGCGGTAGGCGCGCATCCGTTCCAGATCAGGCAGTTGCAGGCCGGCCGCCTCCCACTCGCGGAAGGCCAGCTGGGTCGGGCCGATTTCCACGCGGTCATTGTCATTGGGCGTGCCGTCACCCAGCCGATCGAGCCGCGTCGGGTCGATCTTGCGGCGGGTCTGGGCATAGGGACGCATCGGAATGTCGGGGGGCATGCAAGAACCATAGGGCGGGAAGCTCCCCCAAGCTTGCCCGCCCCCCAGTGTCACGCTTGGTGCTTTGCGACAGATGCTGTCGCAAGCGACCTTGTTCAGATCATGGTGCCTGCGACCGCGGCGGCGACCGACTGGCCGAAGGGCGAGTGGGCGAAGGCCAGCAGCGTGCCGGTCAGCGCCATCAGGCGGCCCGAAAGGCGCATGTCTTCGCCCTTCAGGATAGAATAGGTCATCACGGCCACGCCCATCGGCATCCAGACCATGATCAACGTGGCGTTCATCGCATGAACGGCCAGACGCATCTGGGCGGTCATCGGCTGGTTGTCTTGCAGGCCGACCTCGATGGGGTTTTCGGGGTAGAGCGCATCGCGCAGGCGGGCCAGTTCGGCCGAGCGCGGCGCGATCGCAGCCGGCGCGTCATTGGCGACGGCCGATGGCTTGCGCGGCATCAGGCGGATCGCGGCGACGGGCCTTTCCCGAGCGGCGGTGGTCTCGTTCATCGCGGTGACGGGCGAGATCGGCTCGCGCTGCGGAGCCTCTGGGAAGCGGCCGATCACGCGGGTCGATCCTTGGGCGGCTTCGTTGGCGGCGGCGGTTTCCCACAGCGGGTCCAGCAGGCTGTCGATCGGTGGCAGGATCTTGTCGGCGGGGGGCAGACTGTCGGTCAGCGCGTCGATCAGGTCGGCCGAAATCGACTCGGTCGTCTGATGCCACAGCACGCCCACCGGCATGAAACGCGATTGCAGGCGTTCCACGATCCGGCTGCACAGCACGTCATAGCCCGGATCCTCGGACGTGACGGTCACGCCTGGCAGCGGACCCACCGAGACGGTCAGACACGAGGTGACGGGGCCCAGGGTCAGATCGGAATAGGCCAAGCCGATCCGGGTTTCGGCCAGGTCAAAGAACACCTGATCGTCGTAGTCCCGGCTGGTCGACAGCTGATCCGCTTTCAGGCGCCGCAGCACCTGATCCATCTCGGAGATGATGCGCGCAAAATTCAGCGTCGAAGTCTGGTCGAACAGGACCTGGGCGATCGTGCTTTGGATGGAACTTTGCATCGTTGCCTCCTTGCCGGATGCAGCAACCTTTTCTGCCAAATGTGATGGCAAGACGGAAGTCGTGTGGATTTGTTGAGAATTTGCGGCCATCTCTGTCATACTTTGGCCTCAAACCGGATTCGAAGGGCGCCAGAGCCGGCATTCAGGCGTCATTTCGCCCTGATTCGGTGGCAATCGGCCACGAAATCCTGCGGGCACTTTCCGTCATCATGGCGAGAGGGCTCGGCCCGGGCTCCACGGCCTGCCGATCCGGCATCTGCATTGCCCGCTGGCCAGGAACGGCCGGTGGCGCAACCGGACTGAGCCCGGCCCGGCGACGGTGATCCGCGGCGGACCATGGCCAGGGCCGGTAATACCGATGCGCCAGGTGTGGCCCAGAAATGGCAAGGGCGCCCGAAGGCGCCCTTTTCCGACATGTCTGCCCGATCAGCAGGAATAATACATCTGGTATTCGATCGGGTGCGGCGTGTGTTCGAAGGCATAGACCTCTTCCCACTTGAGCGCGATGTAGGCCTGCAACTGGTCGCGGTTGAACAAGATCG
>JAKALB010000174.1 GCA_021813365.1 Pseudomonadota bacterium
TCCGATCTCTATTTCAAGACCTATCTCGGCATGGATGCGATGTTGGTCGGCTTCGGCCGCGACAACGACCAGATACACTCACCCAACGAGAAATACGACCTGGAGTGCTTCCACCATGGCATCCGCAGCTGGGCGCGGATTCTGGACCGGCTGGCCTGAGGTCACGCGCCGGGCGAGCCGGCTCTTGGGGAGCCGGAGAGAGGTTTTTCACAAGGATGAAAGGGCAGACCGACACGATGCGCATCAGGGATGCCGGGCCGGGGGACGAGACCGCCTTTCGCATGTTGTGGCAAGGCTTCCTTGAACACTACCGGATGACCCTGCCCGAATCGGTGACTGGAGCCACCTGGGCCAGGCTGATGGATCCCGCCTGCCCGATGAAGGCGCGGCTGGCCGAAGTGGACGGCCAGGTGCAGGGCTTTGCCATTCACCAGCACCATCCGTCGAGCTGGGTTGCGGGCGATGACGCCTATCTGGAAGATCTGTTCGTTGCCGCCGCCGCGCGAGGCCGGGGCCTGGGACGGGCGCTGATCGAGGATCTGATGGCGCTGGCCCGCGCCCGGGGTTGGCACCGCATCTGGTGGATGACCGAACAGGACAACGCCCAGGCGCGGCGGCTTTATGACAGCCTTGCGCCCTGCGACAATCACATCCGTTACCGCAGGACGCTATAGAGCACGCCGATCCGCCCCGCCCGGGCCCGAAGCGAAGAAACAAGATGCGCTCGCACACGGGCAGCCGGCAGGACCGACCGCGTGCGCTGGCTGGTTGCCCGATGCGTTCCGGATGCCGCAGGCAAAAGAAAACGGGGGCCGTCGGGCCCCCGTCCGTCAAAATCCGGCGAGATCAATCCGCCTTCATCGCCGTGGCTTCGTGCTTGTCGCCCTTCATGTCCCAGGTGATTGTCACCTTCTCGCCCACCTTGAACCCGTCCAGCTTGAAGCCGGCGGGCAGGTAGTAGACCGTGCCGTCTTCCAGCGTGACGGTCAGCGCCGTCACATCGATCGCCTTGATCACGCCCGTGGTGTCGGTCGCGGCAAAGGCCGCGCCGCCCAAGGCAAGGCTGGCAGTCAGCAGCGCGGGGAACAGAATCGAACGCATTTTCGTCTCTCCGTGGTTTGGGCCATACCGTCTTCGCGGTCTTCCGGCCCGGTCTTCTGCACCACCATCGGGGCCCGTCGCGTCGGTGGCACGACCTCCACCCGGCAGGCTCTGGCGGCGCGAGGACGATCTAGCACCGGGCGCGGCGCCCGCGAAGGGGGGCTCACCTGCTGTTGAGCGTCGGTGATTTTTCGTGCTTCACCAGTGTGTTACGGAAAATCACGCCGCCGTGGGATGACCCAGCGCCAGCCGGGCCAGCTTGGCCAGCAGCAGCGCCCAGGGTGCCGCATGCAGCAGCAGATCGAAGATGTCGATCGGGCGCACCAGATCGCCCGCCACCAGCATCTTCAGCTTTTCCCAGATGTGCGGCTCGGGGACAAAGGGCGCGAGCCCCAGGGTCAGCGCCACCAGAATGATCGGTAGCAGCGGCAGTTGGTCCAGTTGGTTCATGGCAATGCTCCTGTTTGCACAGGGCTTTCACCATATATTCAATTTGCCTGATATGTGGTGAAATGGCGCGGTTGACGGGGCTCGAACCCGCGACCCTCGGCGTGACAGGCCGATACTCTAACCAACTGAGCTACAACCGCGCAGGTCGCGCTGGGTTCAGGGCTGGGCTGCGAATGGCGCGGTTGACGGGGCTCGAACCCGCGACCCTCGGCGTGACAGGCCGATACTCTAACCAACTGAGCTACAACCGCCCGTTTCGCTGCCCGGCCCTGAACCCGGCGTGGGGCGGGTCTTACGAAAGGCGGCGGGCGGCGTCAAGCGCCGTTCCCACGAAAGCGCGGAATTTCCAAAGATCGGCCCATGCCGTCGTCATCGCTCGGGCGCGGGGATGAACTCGCCATCGTCGCCCGGAGGCAGGCGGAAACGGCCATGCGCCCAGTCTCCGGCGCGCCAGGCCTCTTTCGCGGCCTCGATCCGTTCTCTGGAGCTGGCCACGAAGTTCCACCACAGGTGCCGCGGCCCGTCCATGGTGGCCCCACCCAGAAGCATCACCCGTGCCCCCTGCTCCCCCGCGGTGAGTGACAGCTTGTCGCCGGGCCGGAACACCAGCATCTGCCCCGCAGGATAATCCTGCCCGCCCTGGGTCAGGCTGCCTTGCAGGATATAGACCCCGCGATCTTCGTGGTTGTCGGGCAAGGGCAGGCGCGCGTGGGGCGCCATTTCGGCATCGGCGTAGAAGGTCTCGCTGGCGGTGGCCACGGGCGCCTCGACCCCGTAAAGCTTGCCCAGGATCACCCGCACCACCTTGCCTTCGCCCTCCAGCACCGGCAGGGCCGAGGCCGGGCCGGTGTGAAACGCCGCGGGATCGTCCTCGCGGTCCTTGGGCAGGGCCAGCCAGGTCTGCAGGCCAAACATGTTGAAGGGCGCTGCGCGCATCGGGCCGTCGGTGCGCTCGGAATGGGTGATGCCTATGCCCGCCGTCATCAGATTCACCGCGCCCGGCGTGATCCACTGGTCGGTGCCCAGCGAATCGCGGTGATGCATCCGGCCCTTCAGCAGATAAGTCACCGTGGCCAGGCCGATGTGCGGATGCGGCCGCACGTCGATGCCCTGGCCGGTCAGAAACTCGGCCGGACCCATCTGATCGAAGAAGATGAAGGGCCCGACCATCTGCCGCTGGACGGACGGCAAGGCACGGCGCACCTCGAACCCGCCCAGGTCGCGAGCACGTGGCACGATGACCGCTTCGATCGCATCCACGGCGTCCCCCAGGGGGATCGTGGGGTCGAGGAGTGGGTTCCAGCTCATGACGGCACCTCCGCCAGCAAAGATGGGGCGCACAAGCCCTGCCGTCCAGCCGCAAGGCTGCACGGGGCTTGTGCATCAATAGGTGGCCCGCCCTCCCGACAGGTCGAATACCGCGCCGGTCGTGAAACTGTTCTCGGCGGTGCAGAGCCAGGCGATCATGCTGGCCGCCTCTTCCAACTCCAGAAACCGGCCGCGCGGGATACGCGACAGCATGTAGTCGATGAACTCCGGCTTCAGCGTGTCCAGGATCCGGGTCTTGGCGGTGGCCGGCGTCACGCAGTTGACCGCGATGTTCTGGCCGGCATGCTCCTTGCCCAGAGACTTGGTCAGGGCGATCACCGCGCCCTTCGAGGCCGAATAGGCCCCGAGGTTCGGATTGCCCTCTTTCCCGGCGATCGAGGCGATGGTGACGATCCGCCCGTAATTCCGCGCCACCATCTGCGGCAGGCAGGCCTTCACCGCGTGAAATGTGCCATCCAGATTGACAGCCATGATCCGCCGCCATTCCGCCGGGTCGTAATCCATCACTCTGGCGTTCATACCCGCGATCCCGGCCGAAGTGACCAGAACCGAAATCGGCCCCAGCCTGTCCGCCGTGGCCCGCGCCACTTGCTGCACCGCAGTCAGGTCGGTCACGTCCACCGGCATGGCCAGCCCGCCCAGCGCCTCGGCCGCAGCCCGGGCCATATCGGCATCCTGATCCCAGATCGCGACCTTCGCGCCCGAGGCCTGCATCCGCCGCGCCACGGTCAGGCCGATGCCCTGCGCCCCGCCCGTGACCACGGCCACCTGACCTTCCAGATCGTAACGGTTCATCGGCTTGCCCCCAGCGCCGGGCCATCTCAGTCTGGCTCTATGCGCGGGTCAAGCCGTAGGATGAAGAAACCGGTGCAAATGGTGGGCGGTGAGGGGCTCGAACCCCCGACATCCTCGGTGTAAGCGAGGCGCTCTACCACTGAGCTAACCGCCCGCCCCGCCGGTCTAGCCCGTTGGCTGCGGCCCGGCAACCCCGGCCCGCCGCCCCCCGTGGCCCGCAGAGTTTCCGGCGGCAGGCTGCAACGGTTTCCAAGGTTCCGGCCCCGCCCGCGCCCATCAGCCAAACCCTTGGTCCGAAATGAAAATGCGCGCCCGGACGGGCGCGCTGGTCTGAAAGATGGTGGGTCGCATAGGGATCGAACCTATGACCCCTACCGTGTGAAGGTAGTGCTCTACCGCTGAGCTAGCGACCCGTTGGGCGGCCTTCTAGCTATCTTCGCCGGCCTCTGCAAGGGGCTCTGCAGCGCTGTCCGCCGGCTTTTCGGCATTCGGGTTCGGCTGGCGCAGCTTGATCGTCATGACGCCGCCCGGCACTTCGGCGGCGCGCACCACGCGCGCCTTGCCCAGGCCGGGCAGGTTCAGCACCTGACCTGCCGCCAGGGCCGCGCCCAGCTCCTTCAGCACGGCGTCGATCGTCGAGCGCACCTGCGGTTTCTTGACACCGGTCGTGGCCACGACCTTTCCCACCAGATCGCGCAATTTCAGTTCGACACTGGCCTTCTCGACCGCCGCCGCGGCTCCCTCGACCGTCGCTGACGGGACTTCAGCCGCCGGCACCGCCTTGGCCTTGGCGGCCGGATCCTCCGAAGATTTGGGAGCCAGCTTGGCTGCCGTGCCTGCACTCGTCTTCTTCACTGTCACCATGGTCCGATTCCTGCTGGTTCTGCCACGAGATTATCCACGATCGGAAAACAATGCCACCACAGAGCCGCGGTGCGCGGTGTTCGACCGCGCACGCACCGGAAACTGGCGGGCGCGCCCCGAAACGGACGCACCCCGCCGCTGATGCAAGGCGCTCAGTGCGCGGTGGCACTGTGCGGTTCCGCCACGTTCACAGCGCTGCGCGCCGCCGCCGCCGCTTCTTCGGCCGCTTCGTCCCACTCGATCCTCGTGGGCTGACGCACCAGCGCACGGGCCAGAACCTCGCGCACATGTTTCACCGGCACGATCTCCAGCCCCGATTTCACGTTGTCGGGAATCTCGACCAGATCCTTGGCGTTTTCTTCCGGGATGAACACCGTCTTGATGCCGCCACGCAGGGCCGCCAGCAGTTTCTCCTTCAGCCCGCCAATGGGCAGCGCGTTGCCGCGCAGCGTCACCTCGCCCGTCATCGCGATGTCCTTGCGGACCGGGATTCCGGTGATGACCGACACGATCGAAGTCACCATCGCCAGACCCGCCGAAGGCCCATCCTTGGGTGTCGCGCCTTCCGGAACGTGGACGTGAATGTCCATCGTCTCGAATTTGGGCGGTTTGACCCCCAGCTCGGGGCTGATCGAACGGACATAGCTTGCCGCCGCCTCGATCGATTCCTTCGGCACGTCGCGCAGCTTGCCGGTGGTCTTCATCCGACCCTTACCCGGCAGCTTCAGCGCTTCGATCTGCAGCAGATCGCCGCCCACGCTGGTCCAGGCCAGGCCCGTCACCACGCCCACCTGATCCTCGGCCTCCGCCAGACCATAGTGGAAGCGG
>JAKALB010000175.1 GCA_021813365.1 Pseudomonadota bacterium
GGCCGGCGAGGGGGGCTCTGCCCCCCGGCTTCGCCTCCCCCCGGGATATTTGTGGCAAGATGAAACGCAGGAAGAATCGCGGCTTTCATCTTGCCGGAAATATCCCACCGGGGGTCTGGGGGGTGTGAAACCCCCCAGCATGATGGCCGCAGCGAGGCGGCTACGCGGAACGATGGCCTGCCGTCGGCCAGGCGCGCAGGGCCGCCTTCAGCGCGGCCACCTTTCCCGGATCGGTGCGTCGCTGCGACGGGCTTTGAAAGCCGAAGGCCTGACCTTGCGGATCCGGCGGAACGGGAACCGAGCACGAGCCATGCACTTCGCGCAGGGGCAGCCCTCGCAGGCCGGGCAGGGTTTCGGCCGACAAGCCCGATCCCGGCATGATGATGATCCGGTCTCTGGCCTGGGCGAACATCGCCGCCAGCCGTCGGCGCCCATCGGGGGCCTTCAGCGTCCCGCCGGAGGTCAGGATCCGGCGAAAGCCCAGGCTGATGGCCTGCTCGACGGCCTGGTCCACGTCGCGGCACAGATCGATGCAGCGGTGCAGCGTCATGTCCAGTCCCTGCGCTTCGGCCACCAGGTCGGCGATCACCGGCCAGTCCAGACTGCCTTCGGGCCGGTTTGCTCCCAGCACCACGCCGGTCAGCCCGGCAGCCCGCACCGCCCGGATATCGCCCTTCATCACCGCCACATCGGCGGCACCGTAAACGAAATCGCCGGGGCGTGAGCGGATCATCGGGTAGGCCGGCAGGCCCGAGGCCGAAGCCAGCTCCATCAGCCCGCGCGACGGTGTGATGCCCCCGATGGTCAAGGCGCCGCACAATTCGACCCGGTCGGCGCCTCCCGCCCTGGCGGCCGCCAGGCCTGCCGCGTCATCGACACAGACTTCCAGCACGATTTCAGGCAAATTCCGCCTCCCCGGCCACGCCGGCCCCGATCAACCCGCTGTCGGCCCCGGTCGTCGCCACGACCACCAGGGGCTGATCCGTCTTGCGCAGCACCCGCGCCCGCACCGTCCGGTCCAGCGCCGCGATCAGCGTCGCGTCGTTCGACAATCCGCCCGCAACCGGCACGATCCCGGCGCCGACCGTGTTCACGATCACCGCCAGTGGCCCGCCGACCAGATCCAGCCACAGCGGCACGGCGGGTGAGGGCTGTTTCGCGCGCCAGCGCCGGATCACCTCGAGCGAGCCGATGCTTTCGCCGGTCAGATGATGGTGCAGCCGCTCCAGCCCGCGCGCCGAACCCACGGTATCCAGGCACCCCGACTGGCCGCAGCCGCAGGCAAACACCGGGTCGCGGATGACAGCGCCATGACCCCATTCGCCGGAAAAGCCGCCCGCGCCCTCGACCAGCCTGCCGTCGATCACCAGCGCGCCGCCCACTCCCGACCCCAGGATGATGCCGAACAGGTTGCGATGCCCGCGCGCCGCGCCGGCCGCCATTTCGGCCAGGGCAAAGGCGTCGGCATCGTTGAGCACCTTCACCGGAAGGTTCAGCGCGTGGGACAGGTCGTCTTGCAGGCGCAGGCCGTTGACGCAGGGGATGTTGGCGACGGTCGCCACCCCCGTCGCCCGGTCGACAAAGCCTGCGATGGCAATCGCCACTCCCCGTTCGCCCCCGCGCAGAAACCCGCGCAGGGCACCGACAAAGGCCGCGTAGTCGTGCAGCGGCGTTGCCACCTCGCCCAGCGGCCTGCCGCCCCGCGCCGCCCGGATCCGGCTGCCGCCGATGTCAAAAGCCAGGATCATTCCGCGTCCCCCGTTTCGCTTGTCTTGACAGTCGTGCCCCTGCGCCGCAATAGGCCCCGACCCCCTGTCATGGAGACCGAGATGCCCGAAGTCCGTCTTTCCGACGACCGCCTCATCGTGGCGCTGGACGTGGCCAATATCCTGCAGGGTCAGGCCCTGGTCGACCGGCTGGGCGATACCGTCAGTTTCTACAAGATCGGGCTGGGCATGCTGACGGGCGGCGGGCTGGCACTGGCCAACGAACTGAAGCACGAAAGGAACAAGCGTGTCTTCCTCGACATGAAACTGTTCGACATCGGCGCCACGATCGAGGCGGCGGTGCGGGGCCTGGCGCAGTACGATCTCGATTTCCTGACGGTGCACGGCGACCCGCAGGTGGTGCGTGCCGCGCAGGAAGGCAAGCGCGGCACCGGCTTGAAGATCCTGGCCGTGACCGTCCTGACCTCGCTGGACCGGGCGGATCTGGACGCGAACCTGATCAAGCCGGGCGACATTCACGACATCACCCTGGAACGCGCCGCCCGCGCCTTCGAGGCCGGGGCTGACGGCGTGATCGCCAGCCCGCAAGAGGCTGCGATGATCCGCGCCCTGCCCGGCGCCAGAGGCCGGCTGATCGTGACGCCGGGTGTCCGCCCGGCGGGCGCGGCGCTGGGCGACCAGAAGCGCGTGGCCACTCCGCATCAGGCGCTGTCCGCCGGCGCCGACCATATCGTCGTGGGCCGCCCGATTTCGGCAGCCGCCGACCCGGCCGCGGCGGCAAGGGCCATGGTGGGCGATTTTCCAAAGCTCTGACCGGCGCGAGCGGGGATGCCTGCCGCCCGGCGCGGGGGCATTCAGCCAGGCATTCCGATGCGCTTCGATCGTGCGTGCAGGCCCGCGGCTGGAGCCTGACGATCACGGCCCGACCCCGCGCCCCTGACCCCCTCTGGGGTGGACGACCTGGTGAGATTTCCCAGCTAGCGCAGGGCGCGGCCGCGGATGATCGCCTCGGTCCCGAAGCGAGCCCGGATCGCGTCGGCTGCGCGTTCGGCCCTGGCCCGTTTTTCGGCGCCCGGGTCCAGCAGATCATGGCTCGGATCGCACTGGGCCTCTGCGGCCAGATCCGAGATGCCCACGCCGATCAGCCGGAAAGGCCCCTGCCCGCCGGCCTGGGCGCAAAGGTCGCGGGCGGCGCGATAGATGCGGTCGGCCAACTGGGTCGGATCGGTCAGGGCATGGCGGCGGGTGATCAGCTGGAAATCGCCGCGCTTCAGTTTCAGCGTGACGACCCGCCCGCCAAGCCCCCTGGCCTTGGCGCGATCGGCCACCTGTTCGGACAGGCGCCAGATATGGCCGTCGAGGATGTCGGGGTCGGAGGTATCTTCCGAAAAGGTCGTCTCTTTCGAGATCGATTTCAGCCTTTCGTCCGGGTTCACCCGTCGGTGGTCCTCGCCCCGGGCCAGGTGCCACAGCCGTTCCCCCATCCGGCCAAACCGGGCCAGCAGGTCGCGCCGATCCCAGCGCAGCAAATCGGCGATGGTGCGGATACCGGCCGCGTCGAGGTCGGCCCGGGTGGCGGTGCCGACCCCCCACAGGATGCCGACCGGCTGAGGGCGCAGGAAGGTCTGGGTTTCCGCCTTTCCGATCACGGAAAACCCGCGCGGCTTGTCCTGATCCGAGGCGATCTTGGCGAGGAACTTGTTGTGGGAAAGGCCGATCGAGCCGGTCAGACCCAGTTCGTCCTCCATCCGTTTCGTCAGCCGGGCCAGCATGACCGCCGGGGCGGCGCCGTGCAGACGTTCGGTGCCGGTCAGGTCGAGGAAGGCTTCGTCCAGCGAGAGCGGCTCGATGGCGGGGGTCAGCTCTTCCATCATTTCGCGGATGGCGCGGCTGGCCTCGGCATAGGCTTTCAGCCGGGGCTTCACCACCACGGCCTCGGGGCAGAGCTTGAGAGCCTGGAACATCGGCATGGCCGAGCGGACACCCTTGATCCGGGCCAGGTAGCAGGCGGTCGAGACGACCCCGCGGCTGCCGCCGCCAACGATGACGGGCTGATCGCGCAGGGCGGGGTTATCCCGCTTCTCGACGCTGGCATAGAAGGCGTCGCAATCCATGTGGGCGATGGAAAGGCTGGTCAGTTCCGGGTGGCTGACGACTCGGGGCGACCGGCAGACGGGGCAGCGGGCTCGGGCCTGGAACAGGGCCAGGCAATCGCGGCAGAGGGCGGCGGCGGCGGGGCTGGGCATGCGGCCAGCATAGCATCCGACCAGACGCCGCCCAAGCCATCCGCTTCTTGCCGGGCCAGAGCTTCATGTGCAATGTCGCGATCGTGCCGACCTGCGGGTCGGATCATCGCCGGGTTCAGCGGGTTGGGGGTGGCGTTTGCGGATCGAGTGTCTGGACAGTCTGTCGCCCGATCTGGCGGCCCGGTGGCAAGGGTTTCTGGCGGCCGTCGCCCATGCCCATCCCGAGCAGGACCCGGTCTATGCGCCGGTTCTCGGGGCCCAGGGTTTTCGGCCCCTCTTCGTGCTGGGTTGGCAGGGCGATGACCTGGCTGCGGTGGGCTTGTTCGGGCTGAAGCCGAATCCGGCCCTGCCCGGCTGCTTCACCTTCGCGATGGCCCACAGCGGCCCGGTCTGTGCCGAGGTGACGACCATGCTGGCCTTCCTGGACGGCTTGTCGCTGCATCCCGCCCTGGCGCGGGTGGGGGCGATCCGGATCACGCCCTACTGGCTGGATGACGAGGCGGCCGTTCTGACGCAGCGGTTGGCGGGATCGGGCTGGCAGAGATTCGAGACGCAGAATTACCGCGCCACCGGACTGACCGACCTGACGCCGCCGGCCGACCAGATCATGGCCCGTTTCGCCCGGTCGGTCCGCACCAACATCCGCAAGGCCGAGAACCTGGGATTGCAGGCGGTCCGGGTCGAGTCCTTGTCGGGGGCGCTGACCTTCCTGGCGCGGCTGAACGATCACCGGGCCGCTCGCGGGCTGCGGCGGATCGGCGAGGCGGCATTCCTGGCCAGCTTTCGTCAGGCCTACCAGGCCGGCGAGCGGGGGTTCCTGCTGGCGGTGATGCAGGCAGACCGGCTGGTGTCGGGGGCGACCTTTCACCTGGGGTGGGAGACGATCCATTTCATGAACTCGTTCCACGACGAGGCCCTGGCCAGGGAACTGGGCAACCTTCGGATCGCGCCGTTCCAGGTCTACCAGGCGATGCTTCTGGCGAAGGCTCGCGGCTGTCGCTGGCTGGACTGGGAGGGCTACCGTCCCGGCGTGCCCGAGAGCGACCCCCACTACCGGATCAACCGCTACAAGGAGGATTTCGCCCCTCTGGCGGTGCAGCGGCTGCCGGGGCATGGCAAGGTGCTGGCGGGTGCGCTGCGGGGCGCGATCCATGCCAGCGGGACCGCGAAGGAGCGGGTCAGGCCCTGGCTGAAGACCCTGCTGCGGCGGGGCAGGAATTTCGGCGATTGAGAGGACTTTCCCGGCCTGGCCGGAGAGACCGGCTGGCCCCGCCCGCCGCGGCCCGCAGGGGTGCGGGGGTGCGGAGGGTGTGAGGTGCGGGGTGCGGGGTGCGGCCC
>JAKALB010000176.1 GCA_021813365.1 Pseudomonadota bacterium
CGTCGCAACCATCGCCTGGTCGTGGCATGGGGGGCTCTGCCCCCCGCTGCGCTCCCCCCGGGATATTTGCCGCAAGGTGAAAACGGGTAGAGTTGCTGCTTTCATCTTGCCGTAAATATCCCACGGGGGTCTGGGGGTGTGAAACCCCCAGCAACACGGCACCTGCCGGATTACCGGTGGGTGCCCGTGCCGCGCGCCAGTGCCAGGGCCTGGGTGATGAGTTCGGCCTTGCCGATCTGGTTCATCAGGATCAGCACGAGGCGCGCGTTCAGTGCGTGGCTCTCGGACTCGGTCAGCCCGTCATGTGCGGCGATCAGCGCGGCATAACTGGCGTCGGGGGTTTCCAGGTTGGGGGTGGTGATCAGTTGCATCGGGCAGGTTCCAGGTCAAGGTCGCGACCAAGCGCGCGGGCCAGGGCGGCAGACACGGCCCGGGCGTCGAAGCTGGTCCAGCGTGCCGCAACATGCTGGTCGGGCCGGATGAGGTAGACCGCCGTCTGTGCCTCGCCCAGGTATCGGCTGCGGAGCGCCGGGTTGGCCCGGGCCGACAGGGCCAGGCGTGGCACGGTCTGGCCATCGGCGGTCAACTGGTCCGGCGCATCGGCATCGATGGTCAGCAGGGTGAAGCCATTGCCCAGGTGGCGCAGCAGCCAGTCATTGGCCAATGGGGCGTCGGGGCAGGGGCTGCCGGGCCGGGTGCGGGCGGGCAGGCCAGGCGCATCGGGGCCGTTCAGCGCCGATCCGTCATAGGTGCAGGGCACCGAGAGCCGGCCCGAGTTCACGATCGTCCGGGCGAAAGGCACGGTTTCGGCCAGGTCCAGCACCGCATTGCGGAACATCTTCGACATCGGGGTTTTCGGCGTGATGAAATCGGTGGACCGGGTCGAGTTCAGGATGTTTTCGTCGGCGCCATGCACACGTTCGGCATCATAACTGTCCAGCAGGCGGTCTGGTGCCTGGCCGGTGATCACCGCCTTCAGCTTCCACACCAGGTTGTCCACGTCCTGGATGCCGGAATTGGCCCCGCGCGCGCCGAAGGGCGAGACCTGGTGCGCGGCATCGCCGGCAAAGATCACCCGGCCATGGCGGAAGCGATCCATCCGGCGGCATTGGAACGTGTAGATCGAAGTCCAGACCAGATCATAGGCCACATCCGGGCCCAGCATGGCCGAGACCCTGGCGCGCACCCGGTCCGGCTCAAGCTCGCGCTTGCGGTCGATGTTCCAGCCCAGCTGGAAGTCGATGCGCCAGACGCCGTCGGGCTGCTTGTGCAGGAGCGCGCTGTCGCCGGATTTGAAATGGGGTTCGAACCAGAACCAGCGTTCGGTCGGGAAATCGGCCTGCATCTTCACATCGGCAATCAGGAAATTGTCCTCGAACACCCGACCGTCGAAGCCCAGGCCCAGCATGCCACGCAGGGGCGAACGGGCACCGTCGCAGGCGATCAGCCAGTCGGCCTCGATACCGTAGGTCCCGTCGGGGGTGTTGACGCCGAGCGTGACGTGGTCGTCGTGCCGGGTGAGGGCGTCTACCCGGTTGCGGCCACGGATTTCGATCGGCGCGCCCTGCGCCTGCTCGGCGCGGATCGCGTCAATCAGGAATTTCTCGAAATAGGGCTGTTGCAGGTTGATGAAGGCGGGAAAGGCATGGCCGTCTTCGGGCAGCAGGTTGAAGTCATAGATCAGCCGGTCGTCGCGGAAGACCTTGCCGACGTTCCAGACCACCCCCTTGTCGAGCATGGCCTGGCCCGCGCCCAGCCGGTCGCAGATCTCCAGGCAGCGTTTGGAAAAGCAGATGGCGCGACTGCCTTCGCCGATGCCCTCGTTGTCGTCCAGCACCAGCACCGGCACGCCCTGGCGGCCGAGGTCCAGGGCGGCAGCCAGCCCCACCGGCCCCGCCCCCACGACCACCACCTTGTGGCGGCGAGGCGCTGCATCCTGGTCGGGAGATTTCCGATAGGGATACAGCACGAAGGCCAGATCCTGGCGCTGAGCGGGGATTTCGGGCGAAACGGCGGCGGGCATGGCTCAACCCTGCAACTGGGCCCACATGTCCAGATCGCGCTGCGCGGTCCAGATGCGGGGATGGGCGATGCCGCGCGCCTCGTCATAGGCGCGAGCGACATTGAAGGGCAGACAGTGTTCGTAGATCGCATAGTCGCGAAACTTGGGGTCGCATTCGGCGCGGCAGGCATCCCAGGCCTCTTTCAACGTGCCGTTGCGGGCGGCGACGCGGGCGACGGGCCGGTAGGTCGACACGACGAAATCCTTGGTGCGGTCGAGCGCGGCATTCACGGCGGCGCGGCCGATCACGGCATCGCCTCGGCCGGGCGCGATGGCGTCCAGGTCATAGGCCCGGATCGCCTCCAGCGTGGGCCCCCAGTCGGCGAAGTGGCCGTCGCCGCAGTAGCAGGCGGAATGCGCCTCGACGATGTCGCCGGTGAACATCACATTGGCATCGGGAACATGGATCACCGCATCGCCCGCGGTATGGGCGCGGCCCAGTTGGGCGATATCGACCCGGCGCTTGCCCAGCCAGACGGTCATGCGCCCATTGAAGGTGGTGGTGGGCCAGGTCAGGCCGGGGATGGATTCATGGCCCTGGAACAGCCGGGGAAAGCGCTGGAACTCGCTGTCCCAATCCTCCTGCCCGCGTTCGGCCACCATGGTGCGGGCGGCTTCCGACATGATGACCTGCGGTGCCTGGAAGGCCGAGGCGCCCAGAACCCTGACGGCGTGGTAATGGGTCAGCACGAGATGGCTGATCGGCTTGTCGGTGACGGTGCGGATGCAGTCGATCACCTTCTGCGCCAGGCGGGGGGTGGCCTGCGCCTCGACCACCATCACGCTGTCGTCACCGATGATGACACCCGAATTGGGATCACCTTCGGCGGTGAAGGCATAAAGCCCGGCGCCGATTTCCGCGAAGGTGATCTTCTTGTCGCTGAGGTCGCCCTGTGAGGCGAAGGCCCTGGCCATCATGCTCTCCTCTTGCCGTGGACGGATCGGCCGAACCGCGCCGGATCGCACCTGTGTCTCGCCGCCTGTTTCCCTTTCGCGTGATCCTGCTGGCCGCGGCGGCCGCGGCGCTGGTCGAAGGCCCCGACGCGGGGCCTGCCGAGCGACAGTTGCCGCCTGGCAGGCCGGAAATCGGCGTGACGGTCCGGTCCGGTGCCCTGCCGCCGCCTCCGTGGCATCCTGTCGGGCTTTGCCGCAGCGCCCCGGCTGGTGGCCCGGCGCCCGCCGTCCGCGTGCAGGAGCGCTGGCATCAGGGTCTGCTCCAGGGATCGGCCAGGGCCGGAATCACCTGGCCCGCGCAGCGACCGAAACCGATGCGATAGCCGGCGCCATCGGCGTGGCCATAGAGCGTCAGCGTGTCGCCATCCTCGAGGAAGGTCCGTGTGCCCCCGTCCACCGGGATCGGTTCCCTGCCGCCCCAGCCAAGCTCCAGCAGACTGCCGCGCGCGCCCTTGTCGGGGCCGGAAATCGTGCCCGATCCGATCAGGTCGCCCACGCTCATCGCACAGCCGCTGGTGGTGTGGTGGCAGATCTGCTGGGCGAAGCTGTAATAGAGCTGGTCCGAATTGGTTCGGCTGATCACGGTCTCGGCCCCGCCCTGTGGCGTCAGGCCGACCGACAGCGCCAGGTTCAGGTTCCCCGGCCCTGGTTCGGCCAGATAGGGCAGCAACGGCACCTCGCGCGGCGGCGTGGGGATGCGGAAATCGGCCAGGGCCGCCTTCATCACGATCCAGGGACTGATCGTCGTGGCTGTCGCCTTGGCCTGAAACGGGCCAAGCGGCTGGTATTCCCAGGCCTGGATATCCCGCGCCGACCAGTCGTTGAGCAGGACATAGCCGAAGATCATCGCCTCGGCCTCGGCCACCGTCACCGGCCGGCCGTGGGTCGAGGCCTGGCCCAGCACGCATCCCAGTTCCAGTTCGAAGTCGAACCGGCGGCTGGGCTGGAAGGCCGGCGTGGCATGATCCGCGCCCTTCACCTGCCCCCAGGGGCGCCGCACCGGCGTGCCGGAGACGACAACCGAAGAGGCCCGGCCATTGTAGCCGATCGGAATATGCAGCCAGTTGGGCGGCAGGGCATTTTCCGGCCCGCGGAACATCGTGCCCACGTTGAGGGCATGGTTCCGACCGGCATAGAAATCGGTGAACTCCGCCACGATGAAGGGCAGGTGCAAAGTCACCTCGGCCAGGGGCACCAGATGATCCTCGACCAGATATTGCTTGGTCGAGCCCTGCCTCAGCAGCGCCGTCAACTGCGCGCGCAACGATGCCCAGGCCGCCGGCCCTGCATCCATGAAATCGTTCCAGAAGGCCACGTCCAGATAGGGCCCGCCATCAAGATCCAGCAGCCCCTCGGCTTCCAGGCCGGACACATCCAGCACATGGTCGCCGATCGCCACGCCGCAGCGCCGGTCTCCGTCGTCACCGGCGGAAAAGACGCCGCAGGGCAGGTTGTTGAGCGGAAAGTCGCCATCGGCCCGATTGGCGCTTTCGACCCAGGATTTCAGCAGCGGCATCGGTGTCGCCTTCATCTGTTCACAAATATCCCACGGGGGTCCGGGGGTGTGAAACCCCCGGCGCTCGCCCTCAGGTCTGCCCTACTTCACCCCGGGCGTGCCGTCGAACTTCTTTTCCAGAGTGCCCCAGCAGTCGATGTAATCTTCCTGCAGATGCCCCGCCGTGGCGGCCCATTCCGTCAGATGCTGCGGGAAGCGGGTCTCGAACATGAAGGACATGGTTTCGGACTGGCGCACCGGCACCATAGGCTCGTTGCTGGCATGTTCGAAGGCGTTGCGGTCCGGTCCATGCGGCAGCATGCAATTGTGCAGGGACATGCCGCCGGGCACGAAGCCCTGGGGCTTGGCGTCGTAGATGCCGTAGATGTTGCCCATCAGCTCGGACATGACGTTCTTGTGGTACCACGGCGGGCGGAACGTGTTTTCCGCCACCATCCAGCGTTCGCGGAACAGGACGAAGTCGATGTTGGCCGTGCCCTCCAGGCCGGACGGAGCGGTCAGCACGGTGAAGATCGACGGATCGGGGTGGTCGAACAGAACGGCGCCCACCGGGCAGTAGGTGCGCAGGTCGTATTTGACCGGGGCATAGTTGCCGTGCCAGGCCACCACATCCAGCGGGCTGTGGCCGATGCTCGTTTCATGGAACTGGCCGCACCATTTGACGGTCACGGTGGAGGGGGCTTCCCTGTCCTCGAACGCCGACACGGGGGTCTTGAAGTCGCGCCGGTTGGCCATGCAGTTGGCGCCGATCGGGCCCCGGCCG
>JAKALB010000177.1 GCA_021813365.1 Pseudomonadota bacterium
ATCGTCTCGGGCACGCCGGGGAAGGAGAAATCGGCGTCCTCGATCAGATGCGAGGGGTCGAGGCGGGGCTTGTCGTGCAGCTCCTGTTCGTAGCCGCGCCGCATCAGCGCCAGCGACAGATCGGTGGCCCAGTAATGCCCCGGCTCCAGCCAGGGCACGGCGCGGCAGCCGAGCCGCAGACTGCCGGCGCCGATGTCGAGCAGGTGGTGCTGCGGCTTCAGTCCCGCCTTTTGCAGCAGGGCCAGTTGCAGCTTGCCGGTTTCGTCCCATCGGCCACCCACGATGTCGCGGTGGCGGCCCCTGGCCAGCGCCGCGTCGTAGAAGCCCGGTTGGTGATAGGGCGAGAGCGCGGGCATCGGGCTGGCGTCAGCCCAGCGCGCGCCGGGCGATGGCCAGCATCAGCCGCATCGCCTCGCCCATGTCTTGCACCGAGATCCATTCGAGGGGGCCATGGATGTCCTGCATGCCGGTGAACAGGTTGGGGCAGGGCACGCCCATCTCGGTCAGGCGCGAGCCGTCGGTGCCGCCGCGCACCGGCGAGGAGACCGGTTCGATGCCCAGGCTGCGGCAGGCCTCGCGGGCCAGCTCCACCGGGGCCATGTCGTTTTCCAGCCAGTAACGCATGTTGCGGTATTGCGGCCTGATCGCAACGGCGACCCTGGCCCGCGGTTCCGTGGCGGCCACCGCCTCGGCCAGGCGCTGCACCAGCGCACCCTGCGCGGCCAGGCCGTCGCGTTCGAAATGGCGCAGGATGAATTTGACCGTCGCTTCGGCGGCGGTGCCCGTCATTTCGTAGGGGTGCAGGAAGCCGTCGCGCCCCTCGGTCGCCTCGGGCGTCTGCTGCGGGGGCAGGTTGGCCAGAAAGCGGCTGGCGAGCGTCAGGGCGTTGACCATCTTGCCCTTGGCATAGCCGGGGTGAATCGACACGCCGGTGAAGGTGACCGTCGCCTGGTCGGCCGAGAAGGTTTCGTATTCGATTTCGCCCACGCGGCCGCCGTCGAAGGTATAGGCCCAGTCCACCGCCAGATCGGCAGGCAGGTCCTTGTGCACGCCGCGGCCCACTTCCTCGTCCGGGGTAAAGGCGATGCGGATTTCCGGGTGCGGCGTGTCGCGATGGGCCAGCAGGTGCCGCGCGGCGGTCATGATGATGGAAAGCCCCGCCTTGTCATCGGCGCCGAGCAACGTGAGGCCCGAGGCGGTGACGATGTCATGGCCGATCTTCTGCCCCAGATAGGGCGAGGTTTCGGGCGACAGCACCAGGGTCGGATCGTCGGGAAACAGGATCGCGCCGCCGTTCCAGCCGCGGATCACCCGGGGTTTCACCCCCGTGGCACGAAACTGCGGGGCGGTGTCCATATGCGCCAGGAAGGCGATCTTCGGCCCGGGTGCGGTGGCCGGGATCGTGGCGATCACGGCGCCATATTCGGTGAGCCGCACGTCCGCCGCGCCGATTTCCTGCAATTCCGCCATCAGCAGCCGGGCCAGGTTCCACTGGGTCGCGGTCGAGGGCGTGGTGGTGCTGTCCTCGGACGACTGGCTGTCGATGCTGCAATAGCGCACCAGGCGGGATTCGAGTTCGGTCAGGTGGGTCATGGTCGGCTCCTGTGGGTGCGCCGATCTGGGGCCGGGGGCGGGGCGAAGTCAACCGGGCCGCCGCGGGAGGCAGCCGGGCCGGGCCGCCGGCAAAGGGGGCGGCGGGCCGCTTCTCTGGGGCGCTGCCCCAGACCCCGGGATATTTGCGGCAAGGCGAAAGGGCTGCTCAGCCCTTCTTCTTGGCCGCGGCCGCGGCCTTGATGCGCGCCAGGAAGGCCGCCTTGTCGGCGTTGAGGCCGGGCTTCGCGGCGGGTGCGCCGGTGCCGTGCCGGGAATGGGCGTCGAATTTCGGAGTGCCCTTGGCATTCTTGGGATTGCCGGATTTGCCGTAGTCCATCGTTCGCTTCCTCTGCGCGCGCTGGCACAGGCATTGCCACCAGTCCGGGCCGGGGGCAAGCCCCGTCGTCGGGCGGAAAGCTTCGGCCGCCCGAATGCGCGCCGGGTGCGGCGCGCATTGCCGGGTTGGTGCCCCGGGTAGCCCTGGCTCAGGCCAGCGACGGGTCGATCGTCTTGCAGGCGGCGACCAGGCCTTTCACGGCCTCGACCGACTTCTGGAACATGGCCTGTTCGTCGGCATCGAGGTTGATCGCCACGACCTTTTCCACCCCGCCCGCGCCCAGCACGGTCGGCACGCCGACATAAAGCCCGTCCAGCCCATAGGCGCCCTTCACATAGGCGGCCACCGGCAGGACGCGCTTCTGGTCCTTGAGATAGGCCTCCGCCATTTCGATGGCTGCGGCGGCCGGGGCGTAGAAGGCGGAGCCGGTCTTCAGCAGGCCCACGATCTCGGCCCCGCCGTCGCGGGTGCGCTGGATGATGGCGTCCAGCCGTTCCCGGGTGGTCCAGCCCATCGCCACCAGATCGGGCAGGGGGATGCCGGCCACGGTGGAATAGCGCGCCAGCGGCACCATCGTGTCGCCATGGCCGCCCAGCACGAAGGCGGTCACGTCCTTCATCGACACGCCGAATTCCAGGCTGAGGAAATGCCGGAACCGGCCCGAATCCAGCACGCCGGCCATGCCGACCACCATGTGATGCGGCAGGCCCGAGAATTCGCGCAGCGCCCAGACCATGGCGTCCAGCGGGTTGGTGATGCAGATCACGAAGGCATTCGGCGCATGGGTCTTCAGGCCTTCGCCCACCGACTTCATCACCTTCAGGTTGATGCCCAGCAGGTCATCCCGGCTCATCCCCGGCTTGCGCGGCACACCGGCGGTGATGATGCAGACATCGGCCCCGGCAATGTCGGCATAGGAATTGGCGCCCTTCAGGCTGGCGTCGAACCCTTCGACCGGGCCGGACTGTGCGATGTCCAGCGCCTTGCCCTGCGGGGTGCCTTCGGCGATGTCGAACAGGATGATGTCGCCGAGTTCCTTCAGCGCGGCGAGATGGGCGAGCGTGCCGCCGATCTGACCGGCACCGATGAGGGCGATCTTGGGTCGTGCCATGGGGGCCTCCGATGGATTTGTATACAACGGTATGCTAAACCCGATCCTCCGCGAGGGCAAGGTGCTGCACCTGCAAAGGCGGCAGCAGGCCAAGCCTCTGGCCGGGCTGGGCTGTTTGCGCTAAAGGCGCTTGCAGCCGGCCGGCTGGCGGATCAGGGTCCGGTCGGACGGGGTCGGGCCGGATTCGCGCCGGATCATGCGGGATTCGCGCGGCAGGGGGAAGAGCATCGTGCAGGGATGGGAGTTCTGGATCACGGGCGTGATCGGCGCGGTGCTGGTGGGCATCTCGAAAGGTGGCTGGGCGGCGGTGGGCACGCTGGCCGTGCCGGTGCTGAGCCTGGTGATGGACCCGTTGCTGGCGGCGGGGCTGATCCTGCCGGTCTTCGTGGTCAGCGACTGGTTCGGGCTTTACGCGTATCGTCACAGCTTTGACCGCCGGGTGCTGGCGATCCTGATACCCGCCGGGCTGATCGGTGTCGGGCTGGGCTGGGCCTTGATCCCCACCATCGATGCGCTGCCGGGCGGGGAACGGGTGATCACCGGGCTGGTGGGCGCCATCGGGGTGATCTTCTTTCTCTACATGACCTTCCGGCATGATCCCCACGGCCCTGCGGTCGAACCCCGCCTGGGCCCCGGCCTGTTCTGGGGCGCGCTGGCCGGGTTCACCAGCTATGTCAGCCATTCCGGCGCGCCACCCTATCAGACCTATGTGCAGCCGTTGCGGCTGGACCGGCTGGCCTTTGCCGGCACGACCACGATCCTGTTTGCCATCGTCAACGCGGCGAAACTGGTGCCCTATTCCTTCACCGGGCAGATCAGCCTCGACAGCGTGAAGACGGCGGCGGTGCTGGCTCCGGCGGCGATTGCCGGGGTATTCCTGGGCAAGAGCATGGTGCGATGGGTCAGCCAGAAGACCTTCTACACGGTCATCACCTGGGCGCTGCTGATCGTCAGCCTCGACCTGATGGGCAAGGCGATCTTCGGGGTCGAGCCCTTGCTGGCCCTGGCCCGGGGCTTCACCGCCTAGGATTTTCTGCGACGCGGCAATTTCGCGCTTGCAGAAAATGGCGGGGCGAGGTTACTTCACGCAATAATCTTGCGTGAGGGAATCATGAGCCGCCAGCCCGAACAGCGCCCCGTCCGGTCCGTCCTTTATATTCCGGCCAGCAAGCCCCGCGCGATGGAAAAGGCGGCGAGCCTGGACTGCGACGCGATCATCTTCGATCTGGAAGACGCCGTGGCGCCGACCGAAAAGCTCGAGGCGCGGGCGGCGCTGGTTGCCGAACTGGCGGAGCGCGATTTTGGCCGGCGTCTGCGGATCGTGCGGATCAACGGGCTGGACAGCGCATGGGGCCGGGCCGATGCGGCGGCCTTTGCCCATCACGCCGGGGCCGATGCCCTGCTGATCCCCAAGGTGAATCGCGCCGCCGATCTGGACGCGGTGGCCGCGATTGCCCCGGGCAAGGCGCTGTGGGCCATGATGGAAACTCCGCTGGCCATGCTGAATGCAGGCGAGATTGCCGCCCATCCGGCGCTACAGGGCATGGTCATGGGCACCAACGATCTGGCCAAGGACCTGGGCGCGCGGTTCCGCGCCGACCGGCTGCCGCTGGCCACCGGCCTGGGCCTGTGCCTGCTGGCCGCCCGCGCGCATGGACGGCTGATCGTCGATGGGGTCTACAATGCCTTCAGGGATCAGGCGGGTCTGCAGGCCGAATGCGCCCAGGGCCGCGACATGGGCTTTGACGGCAAGACCCTGATCCACCCCGATCAGCTGGCAGTGACCAATGCCATCTTTGCCCCCTCCGAGGCCGACATCGACCTCGCCCGCCGCCAGATCGCCGCCTTCGAGGCCGCGTCGGCCGCAGGACAGGGTGTAGCAGTCGTGGATGGAAAGATCGTCGAGAACCTGCATATCGTCATGGCACGCGCGCTTCTGGCCAAGGCCGAGGCGATCGCTGCCATGGCATAGGAGGATTGCGTGGTCTGGTTGATACTCGGGGTCCTGATCTGGGCCTATTCGCATCTGATGAAACGGGTGACACCGGGGTTTCGGGCGTCACTGGGCGACAAGGCGGGAAAGGGTGTTGCCACGGTCCTGTCCTTCGTGGCGCTGGGGCTGATGATCTACGGCTACCGCGTGGCCGAGGTCGTGCCGATCTGGGAGCCGCCGGCCTTCCTGAGCCATGTCAACAACCTCTTGATGCTGGTTTCGGTGATCTTGCTGAACATTCGGGCCAATCGCGGCGTCA
>JAKALB010000178.1 GCA_021813365.1 Pseudomonadota bacterium
GGCGGCCCGCCGCGCGGCGGCAACCCCCCCCCTGCCTTTCGCCGTGCCTTTCACATTGCCACAAATATCCTCGGGGTGGTCTGGAGGGGCAGACAGCCCCTCCAGCCTGTCCGTCATCGCACGGTTACTTGCGTCGTGCCCTTGCTTGGGCTTTAGATGCCCGACCAAACCGGATGAAGAGATGCAAGATTTCCTGACGCCGACCTGCCCCCCGACCGAAAGTTTCACCGATGCGGCGCTGGCGGTGCGCCGGCTCGAGGTGCTGTATCAGCAGGCGATCGAATTCCTGGTCGAGGCCTTCCGCAAGGCGGTGGCCGAGGGTCGCCCCGAGCATCGCCACCGGGCCTTCTACCCGGAAATCCGCCTGACGGTGACCAGCCATGTCCGCACCGACAGCCGGCTTTCCTTTGGCCATGTCAGCCATCCCGGTACCTATTCCACCACCGTCACCCGACCTGACCTTTTCCGCAACTATCTCACCCAGCAGATCGGCCTTCTGATGCAGAACCACGGCGTGCCGGTGGAAATCGGCCCGTCCGAGACGCCGATCCCGGTGCATTTTGCCGTCGCGGGCCAGCCCAGCCTGTCGGTGCCGCAGGAAGGCGCGCTGGATTTCTCGCTGCGCGATGTCTTCGACGTGCCGGACCTGGCCACCACCAATGACGACATCGTCAATGGCGTGCGGCTGACCCACCCCGACGGCTCGCTGCCGCTGGCTCCGTTCACGGCGCAGCGGGTGGATTATTCCCTGGCCCGGCTGAGCCATTACACCGCGACCGATCCGACGCATTTCCAGAACTATGTGCTGTTCACCAACTATCAGTTCTACATCGACGAATTCGAGGCATTTGCCCGGCTGGCGCTGGGCGATCCGGCGCTGGGCTACACCAGTTTCGTGGCGACCGGGAACCAGGAGATCACCACGCCGGACGGGGTGATCCAGCCGACGGCCAAGATGCCGCAGATGCCGACCTACCATCTGAAACGCGCCGACGGCAACGGCATCACCCTGGTCAACATCGGGGTCGGCCCGTCGAACGCCAAGACCGCGACCGACCATATCGCCGTGCTGCGCCCGCATGCCTGGGCCATGGTGGGCCATTGCGCCGGCCTCAGGAACAGCCAGAACCTGGGCGATTTCTGCCTGGCGCATGCCTATCTGCGCGAAGATCATGTGCTGGACGACGATCTGCCGGTCTGGGTGCCGATCCCGGCCCTGGCCGAGATCCAGATCGCCCTGCAGGATGCCGTGGCCGAAGTGACCCAGCTGAAGGGATACGAGCTGAAACGGATCATGCGGACGGGCACGGTGGCCACGATCGACAACCGCAACTGGGAGCTGCGCGACCAGTCCGGTCCCGTGCGGCGGCTGAGCCAGTCGCGCGCCATTGCGCTCGACATGGAAAGCGCCACGATCGCCGCCAACGGGTTCCGCTTCCGGGTGCCCTATGGCACGCTGCTGTGCGTCAGCGACAAGCCGCTGCATGGGGAGTTGAAGCTGCCGGGCATGGCGACCGAGTTCTACCGCACCCAGGTCAGCCGCCATCTGCAGATCGGCGTCCGCGCCATGGAAAAGCTGCGCGACATGCCCCTGGAAAGCATCCACAGCCGGAAACTGCGGAGTTTCGAGGAAACCGCCTTTCTCTGAGGGCGCAGATCGCCAGAAATGGCTTGCTTTGCGCGCCAAAAACCGCTGTTACGGTGGGCACCGGCCCAAGGGGGCCCCGATCAAACCGGCCGTCACGGCCCAAACCGCCCGCCCGGAACGGGTGAACAGAGGGATAGACCATGTCCAAACCGATGACCAAGACGCAGCTTGTGGCCGCCATTGCCGATGCCATGGGCGCCGACAAGAAAACCGCCGGCGCTGCGTTGGACGCCATTGCCACCGTCGTGGCGCGCGAAGTGACGGCCGGCGGCGCAGTGACGCTGCCGGGCCTGGGCAAGGTGGCCTGCAAGGCCCGCCCCGAGCGCGAGGTGCGCAATCCCGCCACCGGCGAGACGATCAGGAAGCCGGCCGACAAGCAGGTCAAGTTCTCGATCGCGAAGTCGCTGAAGGACAGCGTGAACGCCTGACGTCATGCCGGCGGCGCAGCCGGGGTCTCCTCTCCGAGCCGCAAGCGCCGTCCGGACCGGTGATGTCCAGTGGCGGCGCGCGATGCGCAGGTCAACGGCAATGGGGTCGTGCCACGGCGCGACCCCTTGTCTTTGAGGAGCAGGTGCAATGGATCCGTTGGCACTGGGCATGGGGCTGGCCTTCTCGGCCATGTGGTCGTCGGCCTTTGCCACGGCGCGGATCATCGTGCTGGATGCCTCGCCGCTGACGGTGCTGGCGCTGCGCTTCGCCATCTCCGGCACGATTGCCGTGGCGATGGCCCGGGCGCAGGGGCAAAGCTGGCATCTGACCCGCCCGGTGGCCGTCAGCGTGCTGGTCTTCGGCATCTGCCAGAACGCGATCTACCTGGGGCTGAACTTCATCGCACTGCAATGGGTCGAGGGCTCGCTGGCATCGGTCATCGCGTCAGCCATGCCGCTGATGGTGGCGGGGATCGGCTGGCTGGCGGCGGGTGAAAAGCTGCGGCCGCTGGGCCTGGCCGGGCTCGCCACCGGCTTGGCCGGGGTGGCGCTGATCATGGGCAGCCGCATCACCGGGGGCGCCAGTCCGGCCGGTGTGGCGCTGTGCCTGGTGGCGGCGCTGGCGCTGGCGGTGGCGACGCGCCTGGTGAGAGGCGCCTCGGCCGGGGGAAATCTGCTGATGGTCGTCGGATTGCAGATGTGGGTGGGCGCGGCGGTGCTGGCCGCTGTCGCGGCGCTTGTCGAGGTGCCGCGGCTGGATGTGACCCCACGGCTGGTCCTGACGCTGACCTATCAGATCCTCGTGCCCGGGCTCGCCGCAACCCTGCTGTGGTTCGCGCTGGTGCAAAGGGTCGGGGCGCTGCGCGCCGCGAGCTTCCATTTCCTGAATCCGTTCCTTGGCGTCGCCATCGCGGCGATGCTGCTGGGCGAACATGTCGGCCCGTTCGATGTGCTGGGTGTTGCGATTGCCATGGTGGGCATTCTGGCGGTGCAACTGTCGCGCCAGGCAGCGCGCGGCGCCGGCTCGTGAGCCCCGGAACCAGGCCGCGTGGCATTACCGGTCGGCTGGGGGGCTCTGCCCCCCGGCTTCGCCTCCCCCCGGGATATTTGCGGCAAGATGAAAGGCAGGAAGAATCGCGGCTTTCATCTTGCTCCAAATATCCCACGGGGGGCCGGGGGGTGTGAAACCCCCCCGGCGCCGGCGCGGTCGTGCCGGTGTTCAGGCCGATGGGGTCAGGTGTGGACGGAATGCGGCCACGACCTCTTCATAGACCCTGCGTTTGAACGGCACGATGGCGGCCACCATCTCGTCGGCGCCGATCCAGCGCCAGCGGGCGAATTCCGGGTGGGTCGTGGCGATGTTCACCTGATCGTCGCGCCCGGTGAAGCGGAACAGGAACCACTTCTGCCGCTGACCGCGGAATTTGCCGCCCCAGACCCGGCCCAGCAGTTCGGGGGGCAGGTCATAGGTCAGCCAGCCGGGCGTCTTGGCCAGGAATTCCACCAGATCCGCCGTGATGCCGGTTTCTTCGCGCAACTCGCGCAGCGCGGCATCGCGCGGTTTCTCGCCTTCGTCGATGCCGCCCTGCGGCATCTGCCAGGCATCGGCGGTGGAATCGAGCCTTTGCCCGGCGAAGATCAGACCCTGGGGGTTGATCAGGACGACGCCCACACAGGGACGGTAGGGCAGGGTTTCGGGGTTGATCATCACCTGGGTCCTTGAACTGCCGCGCCCCGGCGGGGAGAGGGGCGCGGCGACCGGATCACTGTTGCGGGGCGACGGCGGACAGGCCGCGCAGGATGTCGACCGCATAGGCCAGCTGATAGTCTTCGTCGCGCAGTTTGGCGGCCTCTTCCGCGCGGGCGCGTTCCTCTTCCAGCTGTTTCCTTTCATCCTCGGTCATCGAATCATTGCTGATCGCACCGCGCAGATCGGCCTCGCTGATCGTCTTGTCCGCTGCCGTGCCGGCCGCGTCGGCGGCGGGCTTGGCATTGGGATCGGCGGGCGGCTGGTTGACCACGATGTCGGGCATGATGCCCAGCGCCTGGATCGACCGGCCCGAAGGGGTGTAATACCGCGCCGTCGTCAGTCGCATCGCGCCGTCGCCGCGCACCGGGATGATGGTCTGAACCGAGCCCTTTCCGAAGCTTTTCACCCCCACCACGATGGCCCGACGGTGATCCTGCAGGGCGCCGGTCACGATTTCCGAGGCCGAGGCCGAGCCGCCGTTGATCAGCACCACGATGGGCTTGCCCCTGGCATCGTCGCCCGCCGTCGCATTGTAGCGTTCGTTGTCTTCCGGGTTGCGGCCGCGGGTCGAGACGATCTCACCCTCGTTCAGGAAGGCGTCCGAGACCTTGATCGCCTGGTTCAGCAGGCCGCCGGGATTGTTGCGCAGGTCGATGACGAAACCGTTCACCTTGTCGATGCCGCCCAGCGCCTCGACCTGTTTTTTCAGTTCGGCTTCCAGATCGTTATAGGTCTGGTCGGTGAAGGAGGTGATCCGCAGCACGACGGAATTGCCCACCGTCTTGCCCTTGACCGCCGCCACCTTGATCGTGTCGCGGATGATCGAGACGTCGAACGGATCCTGCGTGCCTTCGCGGACCACCGTGATGACGATCTCGCTGCCGACCGGGCCGCGCATCAGTTCCACCGCCTGATCCAGAGTCAGGCCCAGCACCGACTGGCCGTTCACATGGCTGATGATGTCACCGGTCTGGATGCCCGCCTTGTCGGCCGGAGTGCCGTCGATCGGCGAGACCACCTTGATATAGCCGTCTTCCTGGGTGACCTCGATCCCCAGGCCGCCGAATTCGCCCTTGGTCTGGACCTGCATGTCGGCAAAGTCCTTGGCGTTCATGTAGCTGGAATGCGGGTCAAGGCTGGTCAGCATGCCGCTGATCGCCGCCTCGATCAGTTTCTGGCTGTCCGGCGGTTCGACGTATTGGGCGCGGACGCGTTCGAAAACATCGCCGAACAGATCCAGCTGTTCGTAGACCGATTTGTCCTTGCCGGCCTCTTGCGCGATCAGCGGGCCGGCAATCTGCGTGGTCAGCAGGGTTCCGGCAACGATGCCGCCCAGCGCGGCCATGACAATCTTCTTCATCTGTCTCTTTCCCTGGCCCGGAAAACCGGACGACTATCCCTGCGTCGGGGCAAACCAATCCAGCGGGTCGATCGAGATCGGA
>JAKALB010000038.1 GCA_021813365.1 Pseudomonadota bacterium
TTCCCAGTTATACAGGGTCTGGAACGGCTTGAGCCCGCGCGCGAGCATGCCATCGACCAGCCGGTCGTAGAAATCCAGACCTTCCGGGTTCACCGTCACGCCATCCGGCATGACCCGCGCCCAGGAGGTGGAAAAGCGATAGGCATCCAAATGCGCTGCGGCCAGCAGGTCCAGATCTTCGGGCCAGCGGTTGTAGTGGTCGCAGGCGATGCTGCCGTCCTCGGCGTTCTTCACATTGCCGGGCGTGGCCGCAAACGTGTCCCAGTGGCAGGGGCCGCAGCCGCCAAACCTGGAGCCTTCGATCTGATAGGCGGCGGTGGCGGCACCAAACAGGAAGCCTTCGGGAAAGTCGAACCGGCCGAGGGTCATGGCTTGCGGGCCTCGGTCGGGGCGGGGCCGGTCGATTGGCCCAGGATCAGTTCCGCCTCCAGCATCTTGTGCTGCGGCGGCAGACCGGGCTGGTTGATGACCGACAAGAGCATTTCCGCCGCGATCCGTCCGGCTTCGCGCACCGAACTGCGCGTGGCGGTGAAGATCGGGACGTCATCGCCGTTGCGCAGATAGCTCAGGTCGTCGTCGAAGATGATGACCGACACGTCGCGGCCCAGTTTCAGCCCGCGCGCCTCGATCGCCCGGCGCACACCCATGCCTTGCAGCATCGAGGCGCAGAGGAAGGCCGTGGCCGGTTCGGACAGGTTCAGCGCCGCTTCGGCCGCGCGCCAGCCGTTGACCTCGGTCATCTCGGGCGCGGAAAAGATCAGCCCGGGGTCGAGCGGCAATCCGCGGGCGGCCAGGGCGTCGGCATAGCCCGCCCGGCGCCGGGCGGCGAAATCCATGTTCTCGTTGCCATTGACCAGCGCGATCCGGCGATGGCCCAGGTCCAGCAGGAATTCGGTCGCCCGCAGAAAGGCGCGACGGTTGTTCACATCAACCCAGTTGTAATCCAGATCCGCCCCGGTCGAGCGGCCATGCACCACGAAGGGCAATCCCAGGTCTTTCAACGCGCGGATGCGCGGATCGTTCAGCTTGGGCGCATGGACGATGACGCCATCCACCGTGCCACGGCTCATCAGGTCGCGGTAGGTTGTCTCCTCCGCCTCGTCCGGAACGACCGACAGCATCATGTCATAGCCGTTGCGCATGTAGGTTTCGCCGGCGCCGGTGATGAAGTCGGCAAAGATCGGGTTCATCATCTCGGTCTGCACGTTCAGCGGAATGACGTGACCCACGGCCAGGGCGCGGCCCGTGGCCAGCCGGATTGCCCGGGCGTTGGGGCGATAGTTGTGGCGGCGCGCTGCGGCGATCACACGTTCGCGGGTCGCTTCATTGACCTCGGGATAGCCGTTCAACGCCCGGCTGACCGTGGTGGGCGACAGAGCCAGTTTGGCGGCAAGTTCCTTGAGGTTCATGGTCTCAAAACGGTTTTTGGGTCAGGTCAACGATGGCTGCGCCTGGCATCCGGGCGGTTTCGACCGTTCCAAAGCGTGGAGACTCTCCGTAAACGATACAGTTTCATTTGAATAGGGATTTTTGCGCCCACAACGGTCGGTCGGGCGGATCTGGCAGCGCGCGCGCCAAGGTATTCAAAGCGCTTTGACGTTGGGCGGGAATAGCGAGGCCAGGAATCGGCGCAGACCAGGCAGGGCCTCGGCCACTCCAGCGGCGGTGCCCGCAGCGTCCGGGCGGGCCAGAACCAGGGTCTCCTGCCCGGCATCATGCAGTGGCACCAGCACGAAGGGTCGGCCGTCGTGGCTGATCCGGGGTGCAGGCTGGGCATAGCCGAGACCGATGCCCAGGCCATGGGCCGCAAAGGCGCGCATCAGTTCCGGGCTGGCGCAGCGATGCGCGATGCGCAGCGACAGTCCGCGAGAGCCAAACAGCGCGCGCCAATGGGCGATGGACAGGTCCTGATCGGCCAGGACCAGGGGCAGGTTGGCCAGGTCGGCCAGGCCCAGACTGGGGCGGCCGGCCAGCGGATGATCTGGCGCCAGGACAGCCTGGGGCGTGATTCGGGCCAGGGTCTCGCGGATCAGGCCCGGCGGCAGGCCCAGATCCCAGCTGACCGCCGCATCGACCTCGCCACGGTCCAGTGCCGCGCCCAGGGCGGTGAAGCCCAGGCTGCGGGTCAGGGGGTGAAGGCCCAGGCTGGTGGCCTGGGCAAGGAGCGGGGCGAGGATCAGCGGCGCCAGATCTTCAAAGATGGCAAGGCGCAGGGCCGGGCGGCCCGGTGCGGCAAAGAGCGCCGCGATGCCCTCGATCTGGCGTTCGGCCTGGGCCAGCCATTGCGCACCGAAGCCCGTCGGCCGCAGGGGGCTGCCCTTGCGGCGCTGGAACAGCGCCTGGCCCAGTTGCGCCTCGAGGTCGGCAAGCGCCACCGACAGGGCGGGCTGGCTGACATTCAATGCGGCCGCCGCCGCGGAAAGGCCGTCAGAGCGGGCGATGGCCAGGGCATATTCGATCTGTCGCAGCGTTGGTCTTAGCATCAAGTTATGACCGGGTTCCAAAGTCATTATTTGAGTTGAAGTTATAGCGACCTTATCCGGTGTCCAGCGGCGAGGAGGCAGCGATGACGGTTGTCGCGGAACAGATGGTGCGGGATTTCCAGCGCGATGGTGTCGTGCTGGTAAAGGGGCTGTGGAAGGACTGGGTGCCGCAGATCGCGGCCGGGATCGAGCGCAACATGGCCGAACCCGGACCCTATGCGGCCGAAAACCTGGCGCCGGGCGAGCCAGGACGGTTCTTTGACGATTACTGCAACTGGGAACGCATTCCCGAATTCCGCGACGTGATCGTCCGGTCGGACGTGGCAGACGTGGCCGCAGCGCTGATGCAAAGCATGCGCGTGCAGATGTTCCACGATCATGTGCTGGTGAAGGAACCGGGCACGTCGAAACCCACGCCCTGGCACCAGGACGGTCCGTATTATTTCGTGGCCGGCCGGCAGACGATCAGTTTCTGGTCGCCGGTGGACCCGGTGCAGGAGGCATCCTTGCGCTGCGTGGCGGGCAGCCATCTGTGGCCGCGCGAGGTTCTGCCCCGGCGCTGGCTGGCCGATACCAGCTTCTACCCCGACCCGGACAGATACATGCCCGTCCCCGATCCCGATGCCGAGGGGATGCGCGTTCTGGAATGGCAGATGGAGCCGGGCGATGCCGTGGCCTTTGACTTTCTGACCTTGCATGGCGCGCGCGGGAACACGGCCGCGACCCGGCGCCGGGCCTTTTCGTTGCGGCTGGTGGGCGAGGATGCGCGGGTGGTCGACCGACCGGGCCCCACCTCGCCGCCCTATCCGGGGCACGGGATGCGGGCGGGCGAACGGCTGCGCGAGGATTGGTTCCCGGTGCTGCGCGGCTAGATGACCCGACGTTCCAGTTGTTGGGCTCGCAGCCAGCCGCCCAGCGCACAGAAACCCAGGCTGACGGCAAGCTGAGCCAGAAGTTGCACGGGATGCTCGATCGCGCCGGTGCCGCGCAGCACCGGCATCACCCCCAGGAACAGGATGGCCCAGGCGGCCAGCGTGCCGTTCAGAACCTCTTCGCGCCGGGCCAGGGTTGCGGCGGCAAAGCCGCCCAGCACCGAACCGAGCGCGCCCATCGCCCACTGCAGCGCCGCAAGGCCCGGTTGGCCGCGCAGGCTCAGCAGCAGTTCTGCCTGCCTGGGATGTGCGGCATCGGATGGCGCGACGCCCTGCGCCATCGACAGCCACAGGAACAGGGCAGCCAGACCCAGCACCTTGCCCGCGACGAGGTTGATCAGCCCGCCTGCGAGAACGGCCCAAAGTGAAATCGGCACGGCTTCCTCCGCCTGTCATTTGCTCCAGATGATCAACGAATCCTTTCGGAAAGTGGGTGGAAAAGCGGCAATGCTGGGGAAAGTTGCCTGCGACCCTCTGCCGTCTCGACGGGAAGCGGCGCACAGTCGATGACGCCGGAGCAAGGAGCCAGCCATGCCGCAAGATCGACGCCCGCCGCGCTTTCCGCCGCCTCAGTTTCCGCCGCACCGGCCGAAACCGTTTGCCCGCACGCCGCCTGCGATCTTTCCGCCGATTCTGGGCCTGATGGGCTCGGTGCTGGCGCTGCGCGGCGGGTTTGCGGCGCTGGATTGGCCGATGGCGCCGGTGGATCTGCTGACCGGAGCGGTGCTGGCCCTGTGGGCCTTTTCCGTGCTGGCCATCAAGGTCAAGGCCTTGCGCCGCCCGGGCGTTCTGGTCGAGGACATGCGCCCGATCCCGGGCCGCGCCGGGCTGGCCGCCGCCTCGATGTCGGGCATGGCGGCGGGGGCGCTGTTGACCCCTCTTGCGCCCACCCTGGCCCTGGTTGTGCTGTTCGCCGCCCTGTTCGCCCATCTGGTGATGCTGGCCGTGCTGGGCCTGGGGCTGTCGCGCCTGCCCGCCGATCAGCGTGAAGTGAACCCGACGCTGCATCTGGCCCTGGTGGGTTTCATCGTCGCTGCCCCGCCTCTGGCGCAGATGGGCTGGGCGGCCACTGCCACGACGATTTTCTGGGTGACCCTGGCGCTGGCATTGCCGATCTGGGGGATTTCGCTGCTGCAATTGGCGCGCCGCATCCCGCCGGCACCACTGCGCCCGCTGCTGGCGATTCACCTGGCGCCGGCGGCGCTGCTGTCGACCACGGCGGCAAAGCTGGGCCTGGCTGGTCTGTCCACGGCCCTGGCTGCCCTGGGTCTGCTGATCGCGCTGGCGCTGCTGGCGGGTCTGCGCTGGGTCACCGCCACCGGGTTTTCGCCGATGTGGGGCGCCTTCACATTTCCGCTGGCCGCCTTGGCCACCGCATTGTTGGCGCAGGGCGGGCTGGCCGGGCAACTGGGCTTGGCGGTGGCCGCGGTCGCACTGCCGGTGAATGGCTGGATCGCCTGGAGGGTGCTGAAGCTGTGGCCCGGCAACCGCCTGGCGCAGATGACCAACGCTGCCGAGGCCTGAAGCTCAGCCCCCGATCATGCGCACCCAGGCTCGGGCGATGGCCAGGCCATGCGCCTCTGCGTCCGCCCCCTCGGCAGCCGCCCTTTCGGCAAAGGACGTGCTCCAACCGGGCGATGCGCGTTCGATCACATCGGGAAAGGTGGTCAGCCAGTCCCGTGCGACCGCCCGGCTCGTCTCGAAATGGAACTGCATGCCATATCCCGCCCGCCCGGCGCGAAAGCACTGCACGGGCGCGGCGGACGACGTCGCCAAGTGGGCAACCGCCGGCGGCAGGGTGAAGGTGTCGGAATGCCACTGGAAGATCGGAAAGCGATCGGGCAGGCCGGCCAGCACCGGATCGGGGATCAGGCGTTCCACCTGGCACCAGCCGAATTCCGGCGCCGCGCCCAGCCGGTTTTCTGCGCCCAGGCCGCGGGCAAACACCTGGGCGCCAAGGCAGATGCCCAGGACCGCAACGCCCGCCTGCGCCTGACTGGCCATGAGATCCGCCAGCCGCGGCAGGTAGGGATGGATGTGGTCGTCCAGCGCCGACTGCTCGCCGCCGAAGGACACCAGCGCGTCAAAGCTGCCGGGCTCGGGCAGGCGCTGATCGGCCCAGGGCTTGTAGAGGTCGATCCTGGCCGCCGCCTCATGCAGGGCGACGCCCACCTGGCCGTGATGCGTGATTCGGGTGTTTTCGACAATGGCAACGCGCATGGGCATGGTTGCAGCACAAGCCTCACAGCGGCGCAAGTCCGGGTCCAGGTCTCGGCCAGGGTCCGGGCGGTCGAGTCCGCTGGCGCCATCTGCGGACGGCCGGTGGGTTTCGCCCTTGCGCTGCCCGCGCATTGGTGCCAAGGCAAACCGCCAGACGATCACTCCCCAAAGACCCGATGGAGGTTCCTGATGGAGATTCGCGAGGCCCTGACCTTCGACGATGTCCTGCTTGTTCCGGCGGCCAGTTCGGTCCTGCCGTCCGAAGCGGATACGTCCACCTTCGTCACGAGATCGGTGCGGATGCAGATTCCGCTGCTGTCCAGCGCCATGGACACGGTGACCGAGGCGCGGATGGCGATTGCCATGGCACAGGCCGGAGGGATCGGGGTGATCCACCGCAACCTGGATATCGAGGCGCAGGCGCGAGAGGTGCGCCGGGTGAAACGCTTCGAAAGCGGGGTTGTCTATGCGCCGATCACACTGCGCCCGGAACAGACCATGGCCGACGCCAAGGAACTGATGGAGCGCTACAACATCACCGGTTTCCCGGTGGTGGATGCGGAAAACCGCGTGGTCGGCATCGTGACCAACCGCGACATGCGGTTTGCCAGCGATGACCGCACGCCGGTTGCCATGATGATGACCCGCGACAACCTGGCGATCCTGAAAGAGCCGGTCGACCGCGCCCAGGCCATCGCGCTGATGAAGCAGCGCCGGATCGAAAAGCTTCTGGTGACGGACGGGCAGGGCCATCTGACCGGGTTGCTGACGCTGAAGGATACCGAGAAATCCGTGCTGAACCCGCATGCCTGCAAGGACGAGATGGGTCGCCTGCGCGTGGCCGCCGCCTCGACCGTGGGCGATGCGGGCTTCGAGCGCAGCCTGGCCCTGATCGACGCCGGCGTGGATCTGGTGGTGATCGACACCGCACATGGTCATAGCGAAGGCGTGGCCGTCGCGGTCGAGCGGATCAAGAAGCTGTCGAACGGCGTGCAGGTCGTGGCCGGCAATGTGGCAACCGCCGAGGCGACCCGGGCGCTGATCGGCGCGGGGGCAGACGCCGTGAAGGTGGGCATCGGCCCGGGCTCGATCTGCACCACGCGGATCGTGGCCGGCGTGGGCGTGCCGCAGCTGACCGCGATCATGGATGCGGCCGGTGCCGCCGGCGAGGTGCCGATCATCGCCGATGGCGGGATCAAGTATTCCGGCGACTTCGCCAAGGCGATCGCGGCAGGAGCCGCCTGCGCCATGGTCGGCAGCGCCATTGCCGGCACCGAGGAAGCACCGGGTGAGGTGATCCTGTACAACGGCCGCAGCTTCAAGACCTATCGCGGCATGGGCAGCCTCGGCGCCATGGCGCGGGGCAGCGCCGATCGCTACTTCCAGAAGGATGCCGCCAGTGACAAGCTGGTGCCGGAAGGCATCGAGGGCCAGGTGCCCTACAAGGGTGCCGTGGCCACCGTGCTGCACCAGATGGTGGGTGGCCTGCGGGCCGCCATGGGCTATACCGGCAACCGTACGGTGGCCGAGATGCGGTCCAACTGCCGGTTCGTGCGGATCACCGGGGCCGGGCTGAAGGAAAGCCATGTCCATGACGTGCAGATCACGCGCGAAAGCCCGAACTACCGCGTCGGTTGAGCAGGGCTCCGAAAGCCGCCTGCGGCGACATCTCTGGTCCCGGAATCGCCTTCGCCCCGCTTCGGGAGGGGGGCTCTGCCCCCCGGCTTCGCCGCCCCCCGGGATATTTGTGGCAAGATGAAGGGCCTGGGGCGACTGGAATTCAACTTGGACCAAATATCCCACGGGGGTCTGGGGGTGTGAAACCCCCAGCATCACGATCAGGGCAATCGCCGAAGGTGGCCGGCGTGTCCACGCCGGCCAACGGGCTTGACCTGCGAGGGAGGCGGCACCAGGCTGAAGCCAGTGTAAAGGAGGCGCCCATGGCATTGCCGCCGTCTGCCGCAGTCACAGTCTTCGTCCTGACCGGGGACCGCGCCCTGAGCCTGCCGTTCTGGCGCGATGTCCTGGGTCTGGCGGTCCGGGAGGACAATCCTCATGCCGTCACGCTTGCCGGCGCGGGGGTCGAGGTGCAGTTGGTCACCGTCGGCGACCATGCGCCCAGGCCGCATCCGGTGATGGGCTGGACGGTGCCCGACATCGTTGCGACCTCGCAGGCCCTGGCCGCCAGGGGCGTGGTTTTCCTGCAGTATGACGGGATCACCGAGGGGCCGCTGGGTCTCTGCACCATGCCGGATGGCACCAGGATGAACTGGTTCGCCGACCCCGAGGGCACGGTGCTGATGCTGACCCAGCCGGGCTGACCCCGCATCAACGGCCTGCTGCAGGGGGTTTTGTGCGACGGCCGTTTCGGCTAGGGCTGGAGCATGAACTTGCAGGTGGTGGATCTGGCGGTGGCGCGCGGTGGGGTGGCCGTGCTGGCGGCGGTGAATTTCCGCCTGGACGCCGGTCGCGCGCTGATCCTGCGCGGGCCGAACGGGCTGGGCAAGACCACGCTGCTGCGCACGGTTGCCGGTCTGCAGCCACCCCTGGCCGGCGAAGTGCGGGTGCCCGAAGATCAGATGGCCTATGCGGCTCATGCCGACGGGCTGAAATCCACCCTGACCGTGGCCGAGAACCTGGGCTTCTGGGCCTCGGTCTTTGGCACGGGTTCGGCCGAGGCCGCATTGGCCGCGATGAACCTGACCGGTTTGCGCGACCGTCGCGCGGCCGATCTGTCGGCCGGGCAGAAGCGCCGGCTGGGGCTGGCGCGGCTGTTGGTGACGGGGCGGCGATTCTGGTGTCTCGACGAACCGACCGTTTCCTTGGACACGGCCTCGGTCGCGCTGTTTGCGGGGGTCTTGCGCGCGCATCTGGCAGAGGGCGGTGCGGCGCTGATCGCCACGCATATCGACCTGGGTCTGCCCGAGGCCGCGCTGCTGGACCTCACGCCGTTCAGAGCGCCCCTGTCTGGACCGGCCGGTGCCTTTGACGAGGCGTTTTCATGATCGCCCTGCTGCTGCGCGACCTGCGGCTGGCCACCCGCGCCGGAGGCGGGTTTGGCCTGGGGCTGGCCTTTTTCCTGATGGTCGCCGTGCTGGTGCCACTGGGCGTCGGTCCCGAGGCGGCCACCCTGTCGCGCATTGCCCCCGGTATCCTTTGGGTGGGGGCGCTGCTGGCCTGTCTTCTGTCGCTGGACCGGCTGTTCGCGCTGGATTTCGAGGATGGTTCGCTGGATCTTCTGGCCACCGCGCCGATCCCGCTGGAGGGCATGGTCGCGGTGAAGGGTCTGGCGCACTGGCTGGTGACCGGATTGCCGCTGACTGCGATCTCTCCGGTTCTGGGGCTGCTCATGCATCTGGCGCCTGCGGGCTATCCCTGGCTGGTGCTGGCGCTGGCGCTGGGCACGCCGGCGCTGTCGATGATCGGCGCCTTCGGTGCGGCGCTGACGGTCGGGCTGAAACGGGGCGGGTTGCTGATGTCGCTTCTGGTGCTGCCGATGTATGTGCCGACCCTGATCTTCGGGGCCGATCTGGTGACGCGCGGCGCCCAGGGCCAGGCCACCACCACGCCCCTGCTGTTTCTGGCCGCGGTCACGCTGGGTTCCGCGGCCGTCCTGCCGTTTGCCGCCGCCCAGGCCTTGCGCATGAACCTGCGTTGATCTGCCTCATCCAATGGTGAGTTGCAAAGCGGCCCCATCTGGGGCAGGAAACGCCCATGTCGATCTGGGAATATGCCAATCCGAAGAAGTTCATGCAGACCTCGGCTTGGGTCTTGCCCTGGATCACCGGGCTGGCGGTTGCGACGCTGCTTGCGGGGCTGTTCTGGGGCTTCTTCCTGACGCCCGACGATTACAAGCAGGGGTCCACGGTCAAGATCATCTATCTGCATGTGCCGTCGGCCATGATGGGGATCGGCGCCTGGTTCATGATGCTGGCGGCTTCGCTGATCTGGCTGATCCGCCGGCACCATGTCAGCGCCCTTGCTGCCAAGGCGGCGGCGCCGGTCGGCACGACCTTCACGCTCATCGGCCTGGTGACCGGGGCGATCTGGGGCGAGCCGATGTGGGGCACCTGGTGGGCCTGGGATCCGCGTTTGACCTCGTTTCTGATCCTGTTCCTGTTCTACCTGGGCTACATGGCATTGTGGGGGGCGATCGAGGATGCCGATACGGCGGCCGACCTCACCTCGGTCCTGTGCCTCGTGGGATCGGTCTTTGCCTTCCTGTCGCGCTATGCGGTCTATTTCTGGACTCAGGGTCTGCACCAGGCGCAGTCGCTGGGTGTGGTGGGCGGTGACAGGGTGTCGAATGTCTATGCCGCACCCCTGCTGCTGTGCATCGCCGGCTTCATCCTGTTGTTCGTGACCCTGGTCCTGTTGCGGACCCGCACCGAGATCCGTGCCCGGCGGATCAGCGCGCTTCTGGCCCGCGAAAGGAGAGCTGCGTGATGATGCCTGACCTTGGCAGATATGCGACGACCGTGCTGTCGGCCTATGCCGCCTCGGTCATCCTGATCCTGGGGCTCGTGGCCCTGACACTCTGGCAGGGTGCGCGGATGAAGCGCCGCCTGGCCGAGATCGAGGCTCGCGCCAAAGGACTTGCCGAATGAAGCTGCTGATGGTCCTGCCGCCCGTCCTGTTTGCGGGGCTTGCCGCCATGTTCTATGTGGGCATGCAGAGCGACAACCAAGATTTGCCCAGCCAGATGATCGGCAAGCCCGCTCCGGCGGTGAAGGTCGAGGCGCTGGCCGATCTGCCCCTGGTCACGGATGCCGATATCCGGGCGCCCGGGGTAAAGCTGGTGAATTTCTGGGCCAGCTGGTGCCAGCCCTGCCGGGCCGAACACCCCAAGCTGGAGAAGCTGCAGGCCGAGGGCGTGACGATTCTGGGCGTGAACTACAAGGACAAGCCGCAGGATGCCCTGGGTTTTCTGGCAGAAATGGGCAACCCCTTTGCCAAAGTGGGCGCCGACAATTCGGGACGGATGGGCATCGACTGGGGCATCTACGGGGTGCCCGAAACCTTCGTGATCGACGGCAAGGGCAAGGTCATCGCCCGTCTGGCCGGGCCGATCACCGAAGATACGCTGACCAGCACGATCCGGCCCGCGATGGACGAGGCCGCCCGGAACTGAGTGACGCCCCGGCGCACGGCGCCGCGGGCCGGGCCGAACATGAGAAACATCACGCAACACGGCGTTTTCAAATGAAAATGCGTGATCATGCCGGGCCGTCCGTTCCGGGCGATCACAGCCCGCGTTCGCGCCAGCGGTCCTGCAATTGCAGGCCCCAATAGGTCATCTGTGCCGCAATCAGGCCGAACGGCCCGCCCGCCCAGCTGAGCCCCCAGGGCGAGAACAGCGCGATGCGGTCGGTTTCGCCCAGAATCGCCTCGGCCAGTATCTTGCCGGCCACGGCCGTGGTGTTCAGCCCGTGGCCGCCAAAGGCGGTGATATGCCATTCCTCCGGCCCCAGCCGGCCGATCTGCGGCATCAGGTGGCGGGCATAGCCCATCCAGCCCGACCAGGCGCGTTCGATCCTGATGCCATCGAGTTGCGGAAACACCTCGTGCATCGCGGCCCGCAGGCTTTTCGCAACACCCCGGGCCGAGGCATCGCGGGTCGATATCCGCCCGCCCCAGAGCAACCGCCGCCCGCCATCGACCAGCCGGTAATAGTCCGAGTTGCGGCGGTCATCCAGAACCGCCTCGGTCGTGCGGATCGCCTGGGCCAGGTCGGGGCTGGCCGCGGTCTGGATCATGTAGGTGGCGATGGGCAGGATGGCCCGTTTCAGGGCGGGGACCAGACGGGTGGTATAGCCGCCCATGGCAAAGACGACACGGCGGGCCTGCACCTCGCCTCTGGCGCAGCGCAGGCGTTTCACCGGGCCGAGCTCATGCGACAGGACCGGAGAGTTTTCGAGGACCAGTCCGCCAAGATTCTCAATTTCTGATGCGATACCAAGCAGATAGGCCAGTGGGTGAATGTGAAACGCTTGCGGGTCGGCCACACCGTGCAGATAGCGGTCGCTGGCCAGACGCTCGCGGATCGCCGCGCGATCCAGGTAGGTCATCGGATACTCGTATGTCCGGGCCCAGTCCTGCACCCAGTCCTTCAGGTCCTGCGCCCGATCATGGCGGCGCAGGTTCAGCAGCCCGTCGACCGGCTGCGCCCCGGTGATGTTCAGTTCGCGGATCGTGGCGCGCACCCGCTCGACCCCCTCGATGGTCAGCCGGTGCAGGGCGCGGGCGGCATCGCGCCCCACGCGGGCCTCGATCGCATCACTGCCGCAGGCGAAAGCCGGGCTGACGATGCCGCCATTCCGGCCCGAGGCACCAAAGCCCACCTGTTGCGCCTCGATCACGGCGACCTTCTGCCCGGCTCGGGCGAGCGCCAGGGCAGTGGTCAGCCCGGCAAGGCCGCCGCCCACGATGGCCGTCTCCACCTCGATCACGCCGGCCACGCCCGGGCGGGCCGGCTGCGGCTGGCTGGCTGCATACCAGGTCTCGGGCCGCATCATGCGTCCAGCACGGCCCAGACCGGCACATGGTCGGACGGCTTGTCACGCCCGCGCACGGCCTTGTCGATGCCGATCTCCTGCAGCAGGTCGGCGGCCTGCGGCGACAGCAGGTGATGGTCGATGCGGATGCCGTTGTTCCGCTCCCAGGCGCCGCGCTGGAAATCCCAGTAGGAATAGACACCAGGCCGTCCGTCGCGAACGCGGACCGCATCGGTCAGGCCCAGGTTCAGCAGACGAAAGAAGGCTCTGCGGCTTTCGGGCAGGAAAAGCGCATCCTTCAGCCAATCCTTCGGATTGGCGGCATCTTCGGCCTGGGGGATCACGTTGTAATCGCCGCAGAACACCAGCGGCTGTTCGCTGACCAGCAGTTGGCGCACCCGCGCCTCCATCCGTGCCATCCAGGCCAGCTTGTAATCGTATTTCGGCCCCGGCGCCGGATTGCCATTGGGCAGATACAGGCTGCAGACCCGCACCTTGCGGCGGCCCAGCACCGTCGCCTCGATCCAGCGGGCCTGATCATCGGACTCGTCTCCCGGCAGGCCCCGCGTCACATCCTCAAGCGGCAGTTTCGACAGGATCGCCACGCCGTTGAAACTTTTCTGGCCATGGGTCTGCACCGTCCAGCCCCTGGCCTCGAACACAGCGCGCGGAAATTCCGCGTCAACCTTCTTGATTTCCTGCAGGCAGACCACATCCGGAGAGGCCTCGTCCAGCCAGGTCAGCAGCGCCTCGGTCCGGGCAAGGATGCCGTTGATGTTGAAGGTGGCGATCTTCATGCTATCTCCCAAACGGTTGCGAAAGCTTAGAGAATTGCGACGCAGGAGTCACCCCCGATGACCGATCCCCTGGTGTCTGTCCTGATCCCGGCCTACCGGGCGCAGGCGACGATCCGGCGTTGCCTTGACTCGTTCCTCAGCGGCCCGAATGCCGGAATTCCGATCGAACTGCTGGTCGAATCCGACGACGGCTCCGGATATGCCGAAATCGCGGCACTGCCCGGCGTGCGGGTTGCGGTGACAGGCGCGGTCGCTTCGGGCGTGGGGGCGGCGCGCAACCGCGCGCTGGCCCGGGCCCGCGCGGCCTTTGTCACCTATGTCGATGCCGATGATCGCGTGGCGCCCGACTATCTGCTGCAACTGCTGGCCACGGCCCGGGGCGGCGCGGCGGTCGCGCGGACCCGGGTGGTGCTGGATGGTCAGCCGCTCGCCCGGTTCGGCACCGCGGGCGAGGATCTGACCTTTGCCACGCTGTCGCGCCACGGCGCCAGCTTTCGCGGCCTGTTCCCGCGGGATCTGTGCCCCGGATTCGACAATGACCTCAGCCAGGATATCCTGCACATGACCGAAGTTCTGCTGCGCCATGGGCCGATCCCCATCGCCGCGACCGACTACACGCTGCATCTGGCGCCAGGCAGCGTCACGGCGGCGGATGATTTCTCGACCCGGGTCGATGCCGCCTATCTGCGCCACATCGATCGGCTGGCCGCGCGCCATCCCGACCATCCCGAGCTCGGCCGAGCCCAGGCGGTCTTTCATGCCAAACGCGAGCTGAACCGACGCTACGGCGCCGAGGGGCGTCCCGGAGAGAGCTATTACGCCTTCATCGCCCGCGTGCTGGATTAAAGCGAAAACGAGGTGCCGCAGCCGCAGCTGCTCTTGGCATTCGGGTTTTCGATGACAAATCGCGCGCCGATCAGCTCTTCGGAAAAGTCGATCACCGCGTTCTCAAGGAAGGGCAGCGAGACCCGGTCCACCAGAACCTTGCGCCCGTCCTTTTCGATCACCAGATCATCGGCAGCGGGGTCGTCCAGCCTGATGTCATACTGGAAACCGGAACAGCCGCCGCCCTCGACCGCCACGCGCAGGGCCTTGTCCTGGCCGGTGGCAGCCAGGATCTCGGCCAGACGGGAAAAGGCACGGTCGGTCACGCGGGGGGGCAGGGTCAGGTTCATCGGGGCACCTCTGACGCTTGAATATAATCCTGGCAGCGGCAGCTTCAATCCGCTGTTTGACATGCCGCCATGCCACAGGCGCCCGTGCCGTGCCCCGGGTGGATTTACGGACCGAACCCACTATAACGGCGCCAGATCACGAGGGAATGCCCATGCTCGCCCCCTATGCCTGCCAGCCCGAGCAGAGTCGCGGCCGCCTCTACCCCGAGGCGATGTCGACCTTCCGTTCGCCGTTTCAGCGCGACCGCGACCGGATCATCCATTCCAGCGCCTTCCGCCGGCTGAAGCACAAGACGCAGGTCTTCGTCGAGCATGAGGGCGATTATTATCGCACCCGCCTGACCCATACGATCGAAGTGGCCCAGGTGGCACGCACGATTTCCGGGGTGCTGAACCTCAACACCGATCTCGCCGAAGCGGTGGCTCTGGCCCATGACCTGGGCCATACGCCCTTCGGTCACACCGGCGAGGATGCGATGGAGCGGCTGATGGCGCCCTATGGCGGGTTCGACCACAACGCCCAGGCCCTGCGGATCGTGACCCGGCTGGAGCGGCATTATGCCGATTTCGACGGGTTGAACCTGACCTGGGAAACCCTGGAAGGCATCGCCAAGCACAATGGTCCGGTGACCGGGCCCAATGCCGCCGAAACCCGGGCCGGCCCCTTGCCCTATGCCCTGGCCGAGGTGAATGCGGCCTGGGACCTGGAACTGGACAGCCATGCCAGCGCCGAAGCGCAGGTGGCGGCCATTGCCGATGATGTGGCCTATTCGCACCACGACCTGCATGACGGGCTGCGCTCGGGCCTGTTCACCGAGGCCGACCTGATGGACCTGCCGGTGACCGGCCCGGCGTTCGACGAGGTCGACCGGCTCTATCCGGGTCTGGACAGGATGCGCCGCCGGCACGAGGCGCTCAGGCGTGTCTTCGGCCGCATGGTCGAGGATGTGATTGCCGTGGCACAGAACCGCCTGGCGGCCGCCCAGCCGAAGTCGGTGGAGGAGATCCGCCACCTGGGCACGACGGTGATCCGCTTTTCCAAGCCGCTGTATCAGGAACTGAAGGCGATCCGGTCCTTCCTGTTCACCCGGATGTATCGCGCGCCCACGGTGATGGCCGAACGCGCCCGGGTGACGCGCGTGATCGACGGCCTGTTCCCGCTGTACATGGCACAGCCCGGGCTGCTGCCCGCCGAATGGCGGCAGGATGTCGAGGCCGCGCGCACCGAAACCGATCTCGCCCGGATCGTATGTGATTACGTGGCCGGCATGACGGATCGTTTCGCCCTGCAGGAAGGCGAGCGTCTGCTGCAAGCGTGACAACCCGCCCCGGCATCGCCGGTCTGCCGCCACGGGCGGGTGGGGGGCGCTGCCCCCCGGCTTCGCCTCCCCCCGGGATATTTGGGGCAAGATGAAAGTCTGGCCTGTGGATCCGCTTTCATCTTGCCGGAAATATCCCACGGGGGGCCGGGGGGTGTGAAACCCCCCGGCGTCGCGGCGGGTCAGTTATCGGGGCGTTCGTCCCTGGGCAGTTCATCCTTGTCGGCCTTCAGCCGGCGCGCCACGATGCGGCGCAGTTGGCGGTGCAGCGGCGTGATGCGGTGGCGCAGGTGCATCGCGGCATAGACGGGCTGGCGCAGCACCGGCGCATCTTCGACCAGCCGGAAACGGCCAGAAGCCACGAGCCCGCGCGCCGCCTTGTCCAGCACATAGCCCGCCCCGCCCATGGCGGTCAGCAGGGACACAACCGTGGCGCTCTGCCCCACCGAGATCGGTGCCTGGGCCAGGTCGGGGGTCAGTTGCCGGTGCATCGCCTCGAAGGCGGGCGAGAAATGCGCGAAGACATAGGTTGCGGGGTTCACCTCGGCCAGGCGGTCGGTCTCGGAGGAGATCATCCGGTAGGGCACTTCGCCGGCGGTTTCGAAATGCAGGTCGGGGTGGGGCTTGGGCGAGAACATCACCGCGAAATCCTGCACGCCGGTCAGCAGGTCGGCGCACATCTGGTTGGAATAGTCGGGCTCGATGTAAAAGGCGGTGTCGCTCATCGCGCGGCGGAAGTCGCTCATCCATTCGCCGATGTGCTGGGCGGCCAGGTCGTTCTGGATTCCCAGCCGCACCAGCGAGCCGGCGCGGTCCGGCACCAGGATGCGGCGCCGCGCTTCGTTCCATTCGTGGCGCAGGGTGCGGGCATGGGGTTCGAACCGCTGGCCTTCGATGGTCAGCGCCGTTCCGGCGCGGGAACGGTTGAACAGGCGCTGCCCCAGCGCCGCCTCCAGGGCCTGGATGCGGGCCGAGACGGTGGATTGCGTCACCCCCAGCCGTTCGGCCGTGGCATGAAAGCTCTTCGTCTCGGCCAGATCCAGGAAGGTTTCCAGCAATTCGATCTGCATGGTTTCTCCGGTTTGGTGTCTCCGGTGCGCGGGGCCTGATCGGAATTTCCGATCAATATCGCGGCAGGGCGTGAATTGAAAGCGCGATCGCCGTGGCGATACTCGCAGGCAGGACGAGGGAGGTTGTCATGTCCGATTTTCCGACCCAGGCGCGGGTGGTCATCATTGGCGGGGGGGCCGTGGGCGTTTCGGCGCTGTATCACCTGGCCAAGGCAGGTTGGACAGAGTGCCTGCTGCTGGAGAGGAACGAGCTCACCGCCGGGTCGACCTGGCATGCCGCGGGGAACGTGCCGACCTTCTCCGCCAGCTGGTCGATCATGAACATGCAGCGCTATTCGGCCAGCCTTTACCGGGGTCTTGCGGCCGAGGTCGACTATCCGATGAACTATCATGTCACCGGATCCGTGCGGCTGGGCCACACGGCGGAACGGCTGCGCGAGTTCCAGCGCGTGGTGGGGATGGGGCGTTATCAGGGCATGGACCTGAACATCCTGTCGCCCGACGACATCCGCCGCATCTATCCCTTCGTCGAAACGCACGAACTGACCGGTGCGCTGCACGATCCCTATGACGGGGACATCGACCCGGCGCAGCTGACCCAGGCCCTTGCCAAGGGTGCGCGCGCCCTCGGGGCGCGGATCGAGCGGTTCTGTCCGGTGACCGGGGTCCGGCGGCAAGGCGACGAATGGGTCATCATGACTCCCAGGGGCGAGGTGCGCTGCGAGATTGTGGTGAATGCCGGCGGCTATTACGCCGCCCAGGTGGGCGCGATGTTCGGCCGCCGCGTGCCGATGATGGTGATGAGCCATCAGTACATGCTGTTCGACACGATCCCCGAGCTGGAGTCCTGGACGAAGGAGGTCGGCCACAAGCTGCCGCTGCTGCGTGATGTCGATTCCAGCTATTATCTGCGGCAGGAGAAGAATGGCTTCAACCTGGGGCCTTATGAAAACCCGGGACGTGCGCATTGGGCGACGCCCGACGATCCGATGCCGGACGACTTCAGTTTCCAGCTGTTCCCGGACGATCTGGAGCGGCTGGGATGGCACATCAACGATGCCCTGGCGCGGGTGCCGTTGCTGCAGAAGGCCGCGTTGACCAAGGTGATCAACGGCCCGATCCCCTATACGCCGGATGGCAATCCGCTGATCGGGCCGATGCCCGGGGTTCCGAATGCCTTCGAGGCTTGTGTCTTCACCTTCGGGATCTGCCAGGCGGGCGGCGCGGGCAAGGTGCTGGCGGAATGGGTCACAGAAGGCGCCACCGAATGGGACATGTGGTCGTGCGATCCGCGCCGTTTCACCGGCTGGGAGGATCACGATTATTGCGTGGCAAAGGGGCTGGAGGTCTACGGCAACGAATATGCGATCAGCTTTCCGCACCATGTCTGGCCCGAAGGCCGGATGAAGAAGCTGTCGGCGGTGCATGACCGGACCGCCGCCCTGGGCGCCCAGTTCGGGCCTTACAACGGCTGGGAACGCGCGCTCTGGTATGCAAGGCCGGGTGATGACACCAGCGAGCCGGCGCAACGCACCTTCCTGCGCGAGGGGCCGTGGCATGGTGCGGTCAAGGCCGAGGCCGAGGCGGTGCGCGATGCGGCGGGGATTCTGGATCTGCCCGGTTTTTCCCGGTTCCGCATCACCGGCCCTGGCGCGGCGGACTGGCTGTCGGCGCAGATCACCGGCAAGGTGCCTTCGGTGGGTCGTCTGGGCCTGGCCTATTTCAGCGATGACAGGGGCCGGATCGTCACGGAAATGTCGGTGGCGCGGCTGGGCGAGGCGGATCTTCGGCTGATCACCGCCGCCGCGGCGCAGCTGCATGACAAGGAATGGCTGCTGCAGACGCTGCCGCCCGGCCTGACCCTGGACGATGAAACCGACCGGTGGTCAACGCAGATCCTGACCGGGCCGAAATCGCGTGAAATCCTGGCCGCCTGCTCGGATGCTGACCTGGCCAGGGGCTGGCTGACCCATCAGACCGCCCATGTCGCCGGGGCCGAGGTGTGGCTGCTGCGGGTGTCGTTTGCCGGCGAGCTGGGTTGGGAAATCCACTCCCCTGTGGCGGATACCGGCCGGGTGTGGGACGCGGTGATGGCGGCCGGAAAACCCCTTGGCCTGAAACCCTTTGGCATGTTCGCGTTGAACAGCCTGCGGATCGAGAAGGGCTATCGCGCCTGGAAGGGCGATCTTTCGACCGATTACACCGTGCTTCAGGGCGGGTTGGATCGCTTTGTCGACTGGACGAAGCCCGCATTCCGCGGCAAGGCGGCGCTGGAGGCCGAGCGGCAGCGCGGGGTGGCCAAGCGGTTCTGCACCCTGGTGATCGAATCCGCGGATTGCGATCCGCCCTACATGTCGACCATCTGGCATGACGGCAAGGTCGTGGGCGAGCTGACCAGCGGCTATTGGGGTCATCGGGTCAATGCCTGCATCGGCCTGGGCATGCTGAAGACCGAGGTCAATGTCCCCGGCAACCGGGTCGAGGTGGAAATCTTCGGCACCCGTTATCCGGCGGTGGTGCAGGCGGATGCGCCGCTTTGGGATGCCAGCAACGCGCGGATCCGGGCATGAGCCTTCCGCGCCGCATGCAGGCCGTGCAACTGATCGGCCATGGCGGGCCCGAGATGCTGGTCTGGCGCGATGATCTGCCGGTGCCGCGCCCCGGTGCGGGCGAGGTTCTGGTGCGGGTGCTGGCGGCAGGCGTGAACATGACGGATGTCAACACCCGTCTTGGCTGGTATGGCAGGGGCGAGGCTCGCGCAGGCTGGGCCGGGGCAATGGAGTTCCCCCGCATCCAGGGCTCCGACCTGTGTGGACGGGTGGTGGCCCTGGGCGAGGGTGTCACCGGGCTGCCGCTGGGGGCGCGGGTGGTCTGCCCGACCAATCAGCATGAACCGACAGGGGAAAACCCGATCGCCTTCGTCTCGATCGGGTCGGAATTCGATGGGGCCTTCGCGCAGTTCTGTCTGGTGAAGGCGCGGCATCTGCACGACGTCACCGCCTCGCCGCTATCGGACATCGAAATCGGCGCGATGCCCTGTGCCCACGGCACTGCGCACAATCTGCTGACGCGGGCGCATGTGGCGGTGGGTGAGCGGGTGCTGGTGACCGGCGCCACGGGTGGCGTCGGGCTGGCGGCGGTGCAACTGGCGCTGCTGCGCGGTGCGGTCGTGACGGGGCAGGGTTCGTCGGGCAAGTCGGCGGTGCTGCACGAGATGGGCGCCGCCGTGCTGGATCGGCAGGACCGTCCGACCCCGAAAAGTTTCGACGTGGTGATCGACGTGGTGGGCGGCGAGCATTGGCAGGATCGGCTGGAGGCGCTGAAACCCGGCGGGCGTTATGCCACCAGCGGTGCCGTGGCCGGGCCGCTGATCAGGGGCGATCTGCGGACGGTCTATCTGAACGACCTGACGCTGCACGGCGCAACGCACCAGCCGCGCGAGGTTTTCGCGGGGCTGGTGACAATCATCAACAGGGGCGCGATCCGCCCGGTGGTCTCGCAGACCTACCCCTTGCGCGACATCGCCACCGCGCAGGCCGATCTCATCGCCGGACGCTTTCCCGGCAAACTGGTTCTCATTCCGACGGAGACGATGCCATGACCATTCCCAGCCATGCCCGTGCGGTGATCATCGGCGGCGGTGTCTCGGGCTGTTCGGTGGCGTATCACCTGGCCAAGATGGGCTGGAGCGATGTGGTGCTGCTGGAGCGCAAGCAGTTGACATCGGGCACGACCTGGCATGCGGCCGGGCTGATCGGCCAGTTGCGCGGCTCGGCCAACATGACCCGGCTGGCCAAGTATTCCGCCGATCTCTATGTGAAGCTCGCCGCCGAAACCGGGGTCGAGACGGGAATGCGGCAGGTGGGCAGCATCTCGGTCGCGCTGACCGGACATCGGCATGAGGAACTGCTGCGCCAGGCGACCGTGGCACGCATCTTCGACGTGGAAGTGCAGGAAATTTCGCCCACCGAAGCCAAGGCGATGTATCCCCATCTCAACATCGACGGCGTGGTGGGGGCGGTGCATCTGCCGCTGGACGGCCAATGCGACCCGGCCAACATCGCCATGGCGCTGGCCAAGGGCGCCCGGATGCGGGGGGCTCAGATCTTCGAGCACACCAAGGTCACCGGCGTCACCCGCACGGGTGGCCGGGTGAGCGGCGTGGACTATGTGGGCGCCGATGGCGAGCCCGGTCATGTCGTCTGCGATGTCGTGGTGAATTGCGGCGGCATGTGGGGCCGCGACCTGGCAGCGGGATCCGGCGTCACGCTGCCGCTGCATGCCTGCGAGCATTTCTACCTGATCACCGAACCGGTGCCGGGCCTGGGCCACCTGCCGGTGCTGCGCGTGCCCGACGAATGCGCCTATTACAAGTCCGACGCGGGCAAGATGATGGTCGGGGCCTTCGAGCCAAAGGCGAAACCCTGGGGCATGACCGGGATCCGCGACGATTTCATGTTCGACACGCTGCCCGAGGACTGGGATCATTTCCAGCCCATCCTGGAACATGCGATGAACCGTCTGCCGCTGTTTCAGACAGCCGGGATCCACACCTTCTTCAACGGCCCGGAAAGCTTTACCCCCGACGACCGCTATTATCTGGGCGAGGCGCCGGAGCTGGGCGGTTACTGGATCGCGGCGGGCTACAACTCGGTCGGCATCGCCGGATCGGGCGGAGCGGGAATGGCGCTGGCGCATTGGATCACCGAAGGCGAAGCGCCGTTCGATCTGTGGGAGGTCGACATCCGTCGTGCCCAGCCGTTCCAGCGCAACCGCGCCTATCTGAAGGAGCGCGTAACCGAAACGCTGGGCCTGCTTTATGCCGACCACTTCCCCTATCGCCAGGTCGAGACCGCACGCGGGGTGCGGCGCAGCCCGATCCATGACCACCTGAAGGCGCGCGGCGCGGTCTTCGGCGAGGTTGCAGGCTGGGAGCGGGCGAACTGGTTCGCGAATCCCGGTCAGGAACGCGAATACCGCTATTCGTGGAAGCGGCAGAACTGGTTTGAAAACCAGAGGGCCGAACACCTGGCGGTGCGCAACGGCGTCGGCCTTTTCGACATGACCAGTTTCGGCAAGATCCGGGTGGAAGGCCGCGATGCCATGCGTTTCCTGAACCGGGTCTGCTCGGCCGAGATGGATGTGGAGCCGGGGCGGATCGTCTACACCATGTTCCTGAACCAGCGCGGCGGGATCGAGGCCGACCTGACCGTGACGCGGCTGTCGGAAGCCGCCTATCTGCTGGTCGTTCCCGGTGCCACCGTGCAACGCAATCTGGCCTGGCTGCGCCGCCATGTCGGCGAGGATTTCGCCGTCATCACCGACGTGTCCGCGGCGGAATCGGTGCTGTGCGTCATGGGGCCGAAGGCGCGCGATCTGATGGTCCGGGTCAGCCCGAACGATTTCGGCAACGCCGCGCATCCCTTTGGCACCGCACGTGAAATCGAGATCGGCATGGGCCTGGCCCGGGCGCATCGCATCACCTATGTGGGCGAACTGGGTTGGGAATTGTATGTCTCGACCGACCAGACGGCGCATGTGTTCGAGGCGCTGGAAGCGGCAGGAGCCGATCTTGGGCTGAAGCTCTGCGGTCTGCACGCGCTGGATTCCTGCCGGATCGAAAAGGCCTATCGCCATTGGGGCCATGACATCACCGACGAGGACCATGTGCTGGAAGCCGGCCTGGGCTTTACCGTCTCCGCGAAGAAGCCCGCGTTCCTCGGCCGCGACGCCGTGCTGCGCAAACGCGAGGCCGGGCTGGATCGCCGGATGCTGCAATTCCGCCTCGTGGACCCCGAGCCGCTGCTGTTTCACAACGAGGCGCTGGTGCGCGACGGCAAGATCATCGGGCCGGTGACATCAGGCGCCTATGGGCATTTCCTGGGCGGGGCGGTCGGCATGGGCTATGTTCCCTGCAAGGGGCAAAGCGAGGCCGATGTGCTGGGATCGACCTATGAAATCGAGGTGGCCGGGGTCCGGCATGGTGCATTGGCCAGCCTGGTGCCGATGCATGACCCGAAATCGGAACGCGTGCGCATGTGATGACCGCCGGGGGCGGCCCCCCCCCGGAGTCCTGCGGCAGACTCTCCGCCGGACCCCGACAATGAGTGCAGACAGAAATGAGGATGACATGAGCGATATTGGCGAAGTCTGCGAGCCGGCCCGGGCCCGGGCAGGGCGATCGGGCGGACGGTCGGCGCGGGTGGCACTGCGCGCGGCGCCCTTGAGCGATGCGATGCGCCCGGTGCGGCCGGGTATGCCGGGCGGGCAGTATCGACCGCTGACCGACGCCGGGATGGCCAGGATCCATCAGGCGGCACTGGAGGCGCTGGAGGTGATCGGGCTGGCCAATGCCCCGGCCTCGGGGGTGGAAATCCTGACGGGCGCCGGCGCGATCCTGGGTGACGACGGGCGCATCCGCTTTCCGCGCGCCCTGGTCGAGGACATGCTGGCCGTGGCGGCGCGCAACATCACGCTGCATGCCCGCGATCCGAAATACGATCTGCATCTGTCTGGCACCAATGTGCATTTCGGCACGGCGGGGGCGGCGGTGCATATCGTCGATCCGATCACGCTGGAGTATCGCGACTCGACCGCGCAAGACCTGTATGACGCGGCACGGCTGGTGCAGCATCTGGACAACATCCATTTCTATCAGCGCACGATGGTCTGCCGCGACGTGCTGAACAACCGCGACATGGATCTGAACACGCTCTACGCCTGCCTGGCGGGCACGACCAAGCACGTGGGCACCAGCTTCTTCGAAGCCGAAAGCGTGGCGCCGGCCTTCGACATCCTGCACCAGGTGGCCGGCGGCGAGGACAAGTGGCTGGAACGGCCCTTCGTCAGCAATTCGAACTGTTTCGTGGTCCCGCCCATGAAATTCGCCGAAGAAAGCTGCAAGGTGATGGAGGATTGCGTGCGCCGCGGCATGCCCATGCTGCTCCTGTCGGCGGGTCAGGCCGGGGCCACGGCGCCGGCACCGATCGCGCTGGCCATCGTGCAGGCCATGGCCGAATGCCTGGCGGGGGTGGTCTATGTGAACGCGATCCGCAAGGGCGCCCCGGCGATCTTCGGCACCTGGCCCTTCGTATCGGATCTGCGGACCGGCGCCATGTCGGGTGGCAGCGCCGAACAGGCGCTGTTGACGGCGGGCTGTGCCCAGATGCACCGGTTCTATGACCTGCCGGGCGGCGCGGCCTCCGGCATCACCGATTCGAAACTGCCCGACATGCAGGCCGGCTGGGAGCAGGGGATCACCAACACGCTCGCGGGTCTGGCCGGGCTCAACATGTGCTACGAGGCCGTGGGCATGCACGCCTCGCTCCTGGGGTTCTGCCATGAAAGCCTGGTCTTGGGCGATGACCTG
>JAKALB010000179.1 GCA_021813365.1 Pseudomonadota bacterium
CTTGAAATCATCCTCGATCGTGGCCGGCTGCGGCAGCGGGCGCTCCAGCACCCCCAGCAGCGGCAGGACGATCAGGAAATAGGCGAACCAGTAGGTCGAGGCGATCAGGCCGACCCAGCCGGTGAAGGTGGTCGGCACCTGGGCGCCCACCCACATCAGCACGACAAAGTCGATGGCCAAGAGCCAGAACCAGGCCTTGAACCGGGGGCGATACTTGCCCGACCGGACCGAGGACGTGTCCAGCCACGGCACCAGCGCCAGCACGATGATCGCACCGAACATCGCCAGCACGCCGAACAGCTTGGCGTCGACGATGCCGAAGGTGATCCAGTTCACGAACATCACCGCCCAGACATCGCCGGTGAACGACCGCAGGATCGCGTAGAACGGCAGGAAATACCATTCCGGCACGATATGGGCCGGCGTGGCCAGCGGGTTTGCCTCGATGTAGTTGTCGGGATCGCCCAGGTAGTTCGGCATGAACGACACGACGGCAAAGAACACCACCAGGATCAGCGCCAGCGCGAAGACGTCCTTGATCACGTAGTAGGGCCAGAACGGAACCGTGTCCCTGGCGGCCACTTCCTTGCTGCTGCGGCGCACTTCCACGCCGGTCGGGTTGTTGTTGCCCGTGGTGTGAAAGGCCCAGACATGCACGATCACCAGGCCCACGATGATGAACGGCAGCAGGTAATGCAGGCTGAAGAAGCGGTTCAGTGTGGCGTTGTCGACGGCGAAACCGCCCAGGAGCCAGGTCTGGATCGCATCGCCCACCAGCGGAAAGGCGGTGAAGAAGCCGGTGATGACCGTGGCGCCCCAGAACGACATCTGGCCCCAGGGCAGCACATAGCCCAGGAAACCGGTCGCCATCATCGCCAGGTAGATCAACATGCCGATGATCCAGGTCACTTCCCGCGGGGCCTTGTAGCTGCCGTAGTAGAGACCCCGGAAGATGTGCAGATAGACCGCAAAGAAGAACAGCGAGGCCCCGTTCGCATGCAGATAGCGGATCATGTAGCCGCCGTTCACATCGCGCATGATATGTTCGACCGAGGCAAAGGCCAGGTCGACATGCGGCGTGTAATGCATCGCCAGCACCACGCCGGTGGCGATCTGCAACACCAGGCAGAAGGCCAGCACGATGCCCCAGATCCACATCCAGTTCAGGTTCTTGGGCGTGGGGATCATCAGCGTGTCATAGATCAGGCTGACCACGGGCAGACGCGCGTGCAGCCACTTCTCGAAACCCGTCTTGGGCTCGTAATGGTCGTGCGGAATTCCGGCCATCTTGGTCTCCCTCAGCCCAGCTTGATCGTTTTTTCGTCCAGGAATGCCACGATCGGCACTTCCAGGTTGCGCGGCGCCGGCCCCTTGCGGATCCGCCCCGCGGTATCATAGTGCGACCCGTGGCAGGGGCAGAACCAGCCGCCGAAATCGCCGGCATTGCCCAGCGGCACGCAGCCCAGATGGGTGCAGACCCCGACCATGACCAGCCATTCGCCGGATTCATCCAGCGCACGGTTGGCATCGCTGGCATCGGCATCCGGCTTGTTGCGGTTTTCCGAAGCGGTATCGACCAGATCCGTCAGCGGCGTCTCGCGCGCGGCCTTGATCTCGTCCGGCGTACGGCGGCGGATGAACACCGGCTTGCCGCGCCATTTCACGGTCAGCTGGGTGCCGACCTCGACCGCACTGACATCGACCAGAATCGATGCCAGGGCCAGCGTGTCGGCCGAGGGGTTCATCTGGTTCACCAGCGGCCAGACGGCCGCCCCGGTGGCAACGACGCCGGCGCCCGCCGTCGCGTAGTACAGGAAATCCCGGCGACTGCCGTTCGCTTCGTCTGCGTGGGACACGAGATCCTCTCCCTTCCGGGGCCGCTTGGGCTGCGGCCCATATGACGTTCCGGGCTGCGGGTTGCCGCTGCCTTGCCGGGCCGGGTTTTAGACAAGGATTGGCGGGGCGTCCAGCGGTCAAAGGCGCGCAGGGCGGGCATATTTGGGCTTTTTGGGCGCCTGTCTCTTGAACAGCGCGCAAGGCCGCCCAAATCCTTGCCCCCCTGATGGTCCGGGCGGCCGCCCTGCCGCGCCAATGGGCGATTTCGTCATGGACGCCGGGGCCGATCTGGCCGCAAATGGCGGCATGTTCCAGCCTGCCATCCGCCGCCTGTGCCTGGCCCTCGCCGCCGCTGCCCCGCTGGCGGCTGCCGCGCAGGATCCCGGCGTGACCCTGGTCGCCGCCCCGGCCTTCGAGGCGGCCGCCGATGGTCTGGAGGGCACCGTGCCGGTCCGGCAGAACGGGCTTTGGGGCCTGCTGGACGCCAGCGGCCAGTGGGCGGTCAAGCCGCAATATGCCGCCATCGGCGCGTCCGGCCAGGGTCGTCTGCCGGTGGAACGGGGCAGCCTCTGGGGCGTGATCGACGCCAGCGGCCGCGAACGGACACCCTTCGCCTTCCAGGCCATCGGCCAGATCGCCGACTGGACGCCGATGCGCTGGAAGGGCCAGTGGTGGGCCGTCGGCCCCGATGGCCGCCCCGAAGGCCAGCCCCTGCCCTTCGATCAGCTGATCGGCAACGACGGCACCTGCATGGTGGGCAAGGCCGGCGGCCTGCCCATCGCGGTCAGCCGTGGCCAGACCCCGGCCTCGACCATGCTGAAGGCCGAGGATGCGATGCGCGCGCCCTCGGAAGGCTTCGTGCCGATCGTGCAGGACGGGCTGGAGGGCCATCTCGACTGCGCCTGGGGCACGATCATCGGCGGCGCGGTCTCGGCCCAGGCCGTGCGCGGCTTTCACCAGGGTCTGGCCGCGCGGCGCGGCCCGCGGGGCTGGGGCTTTGGCTCGGCCTTCGGCAACGCGCTGGAATTCGGCGGCACCTGGGCGGCGGCGGGCGATTTCTCCGAAGGCCTGGCCGCCGTGCAAGAGGCTTCCGGCCTCTGGGGCTTCGTCGACCTGACGGGCCATCCGGTGATTGCCCCGGCATTTGACGCCGTAGGCCCCTTCAGGGACGGCATGGCTCCGGCGCGCCTCGGTCCGGCCTGGGGCTTCATCGGTCGCACCGGGAACTGGCTGGTCACACCGCGGTTTCAGGCGGTAAAGGCCGCCTCGCAGGGTCTGGCCGCGGTCGAGATCGGCGGCAGATGGGGGGTCATCGCGGTGTCGCCAGCGCGAATCGGCCTGCAACAGCTGGCCGCGGCCGCCGCAGCCCTGTGGCCGGCCCCGCGTCAGGCCCCGGCCCCCTGCACACCCCGCGTGTTGCCACCCGGCACCGCCATCCTTGCCACCCCCGGCGGAGCCCCGGCGCAGACCCTGCCCCCGGGCCAGGCCTGGCAGGTCTGCCTGGGCGACAGCCGGGACGGCTTCGTGCAGGTGCTCAACGCACAGGGCCCGCTGGGCTGGGTCGCAGCCCAGGCCCCGCTGACGCTGCGCTGAGCCGCGCCCGCCCGCCCGCAACCGGGGGCAAGACCCGCCCGTCCGGGCGGCAGTTGGCAGTTGCCGGATTCCCCGCCCCCGCCCCCGCCCCCGCCTCAGCCCGGGATCGTCGCCCGGATCGAGGGGCGCTGCCGGATCATTGCCTCCCAGGCCGTCAGGCCGGGCCGATCCTGCCGCCAGTTCCGCGCTCCATGCCGCAGATCCAGATAGCCCAGCGCCGCCGCCACCGCGATCTGCGCCGCCCCGAAGCCGCCGTGCAACAGCGGCAGCCAGCGCCGCTCCAGCTCGCCCGTGGCGCGGGCCACCTTGGCCCATTGCCCCTCGACCCAGGGGGCAAAGCGGATTGCCTCGGGCCGCACCCGGCCCTCATAGGTCATCAGCACGCCCGCCTCCATCAGCCCGTCGGCGGTCGCCTCGACCACCAGCACATCCCACAGCGTCGCATCCGTGGGATAAAACCGCCCGCCCGCCAGGCTGTCGACATAGCGGCAGATCACCCGGCTGTCGTAAAGCACCCGGCCATCCGCCAGCTCCAGCGCCGGAATCTTGCCCAGCGGGTTCAGCCCGACCGGCATCGTGCCCGGATCGACCGCATTGCCCGACACCGGCACGATCTGCACCCGCTCGCCCAGCCCGGCCTCCCCCAGCATCACCGCCACCTTCCGCACGAAGGGCGAGGCCGGATTGTGGTAGAGTTTCATCGTCATCAGCCGTCCCCCCGATCCTCCAGCCCGCGCATCAACGCCGCAATCGCCCCCGGCCCGCCAACCCCGGGCGCGGCCTCCAGCGCGGCGATCACCCCGTCCCGCATCGCCTTCGTCTTGTTCTGGTTCAGCTTGAAGGTCGCCTCCACCCGCTCGATCCGCAGCCGGAAAGGCAGGATCATCCGCAACATCCGCTCCAGCGCCTCGGGCGCCATCTTGGCGCTGGTCCAGGGCCGCTTCGGCGCCAGCCGCCCCTCGTGCACCGCGCTCAGAGCCTCCACCATGCCGCGAATCGCGCCCGCCTCCATCGGCTCCAGAACACCCCGCAGATGCACCGCCACATAGTTCCAGGTCGGCACCTGGTCCTCGGCCCCATACCAGTCGGGCGAGACATAGGCGTCCGGCCCGATCACCGCAAACACCGCCGGCGCCGGCAGCCCGGCCCGCGCTATCGCATTCGACCGGGCCAGATGGATCTCGGCCGACTTGCCATCCGCCGCCAGCAACAGCGGCACATGCGCCAGCAGCGGCCCCGCGGCGCCGTTGACCGACAACACCCCGAAGCCCCGCTCCGCCGCAAAGCGCAGCGCAGCGGCCTCCGAGTCCTGTCGAAAGGCGGGATTGGGATGCATGTCCGCTCCTCCTGACCGCCACAACAGCACGCCGCGGCCTCCGGGAAAACCCCCGTTCCCGTTTCACCTTGCGCCAAATATCCCGGGGGAGGCGAAGCCGGGGGCAGCGCCCCCTGCCGCGGCAAGGCACAGGCGGGCACGCGACAGGTTCGGTCGCGCCGCACCCTGCCGGCACCGCCCGGCCACGCCCGGCCAAGCAAAGGGCCGCCGCGGTTTCCCGGGGCGGCCCTGCCTGCTTGTCACGGTGCTCGTCAGACGGCGCGACTCAACCCTGGCGGGCCTTGTAGCGCTTCTGCGTCTTGTTGATCACATAGACCCGGCCCTTGCGGCGCACGATCTGGCAATCGCGGTGACGCGTCTTCAGCGAGCGGAGCGAGTTCACAACCTTCATGGTCGTCTCCTGCCTTCGCGGCGCATCACGCGCCAATTGAAAACCC
>JAKALB010000039.1 GCA_021813365.1 Pseudomonadota bacterium
CGCCCTGAAGTTCAGGCTGGCGCCTTCCCTGATGCCACTGAACCATCGCGCCGTGACCGTCTTGGTCTTGGTGTAGAACCGGAACGCATCCGGCCCATACTGGTTCAGATCGCCGAAGGCCGACTTCTTCCAGCCGCCAAAGGTGTAATAGGACAGCGGCACCGGGATCGGAAAGTTGATGCCGACCATGCCGACATTCACCCGGCTGGCGAAATCGCGCGCCGTGTCGCCGTCGGCGGTGAAGATCGCCGTGCCATTGCCGTATTCGTTGTCGATCACCAGACCCAGGGCTTCTTCATAAGACTGGGCGCGGACCTGGCTCAGCACCGGGCCGAAGATTTCCTGTTTGTAGATGTCCATGTCGGTCGTGACATTGTCAAACAGGGTCGGGCCGACGAAAAAGCCGTTCTCATAGCCCTGGATCTTGATGTTCCGGCCATCGACGAGCAGTTTGGCGCCCTGTTCCACGCCCGAGCCGATCAGGCCCTTCACGCGGTCCTGCGCCGCCCTGGTGACCAGCGGCCCGAAATCGACATCGTCGCCGGCGGTGTAGGGGCCGACCTTCAACTTCTCGATCCGGGGCAGCAGCTTGGCCACCAGCGCGTCGGCGGTCTTTTCACCCACCGGCACCGCCACCGAAATCGCCATGCAGCGTTCGCCCGCGGCGCCGTAGCCCGCCCCCACCAGCGCGTCGGCGGCCTTGTCCAGATCGGCGTCGGGCATGATGATCATGTGGTTCTTGGCGCCGCCGAAGCACTGGGCGCGTTTGCCATTCGCCGTGGCGCGGGCGTAGATGTATTGCGCGATCGGCGTGGATCCCACGAAACCCACCGCCTGGATCGTGCCATTGTCGAGAATCGCGTCCACGGTTTCCTTGTCGCCGTTCACGACCTGCAGAACGCCGTCGGGCAGACCCGCTTCCTTCAGAAGTTCCGCCAGGAAAAGGCTGGTGGAAGGGGTCCGCTCGGACGGTTTCAGGATCATCGCATTGCCGGACGACAGGGCCGGGCCCATCTTCCACAGCGGAATCATGGCCGGGAAGTTGAAGGGCGTGATGCCCGCCACCACACCCAGCGCCTGGCGCATCGAATAGATGTCGATGCCGGGGCCGGCATTGTCGGTCATCTCGCCCTTCAACAGCGCCGGGGCGCCCATGCAGACTTCGATGACTTCCAGCCCGCGCTGCACGTCGCCGCGCGCATCGGGAATGGTCTTGCCATGCTCGCGGGCGACCATCTCGGCCAGCTTGTCCATGTGCTTGTTGATCAGCGCGCCAAAGGCCATCATCACCCGGGCGCGGCGCTGCGGGTTGGTGGCGGCCCATTTCGGTTGCGCCTTGGCGGCTTCGGCCACGGCATGGTCCAGTTCGGCCTTGGTGGCCAGTTGCAGCCGAGCCTGCACTTCGCCGGTGGCCGGGTTGAAAACATCCGAAAAGCGCCCGGACGTGCCGGGAACAAGCTGGCCGTTGATCCAGTGACCGATGGTCTGCATGGGAACCTCCTTTGGGTGTGGCGCTGGTTTACTCTTGCGGAAATGCCAAAGGAAGCGGCAAGATTTCAAAAGCGTTTTGCAAATTTGCAAAAGAAGACCGATGCCCGGCCAGGGAATGCTGCCGGCGGCCGATCCGGGTTGAGGTTCACGCCATCCGGGCTTTCGCGGGGGCATCCGGGCCAATGGAAGGGGGCAGGCGGTGGATTGGGATGACTTGCGGGTGTTCCTGGCGGTGGCGCGCTGCGAAAGCCTGTCGGGTGCGGGCAAGCGGTTGAAAATCGATCCGGCGACGGTTGGCCGGCGGATCGCCCGACTGGAGGATGCCGTGGGCGCGCGGCTGTTCCAGAAGTCGCCGCAGGGCTATGCCCTGACAGGAGAGGGTGCGCGTCTGATGCCACATGCCGAACGGGTCGAGGCCGCACTGGAGGGCGCGGCAGAGGCGCTGTCGGAGCCGGAGGGTCTGACCGGGCAGATCCGCATCGGTGCGCCGGATGGCTGCGCCAACTACCTGTTGCCACAGGTTCTGGCGCGGATCTGCGATGCCAATCCGGGGCTGGAGGTGCAACTGGTTGCCCTGCCGCGGGTGTTCAACCTGTCCAAGCGCGAGGCCGACATGGCCATCGGTGTGTCGCGTCCCGAAGCCGGGCGGCTGACGGTGCAAAAGCTGGCGGATTACCAGTTGCACCTTGCGGCCTCACGCGGATACCTGGCCGCCCACCCGCCGATCACCGGGCGCGAGAGCCTGAGGTCGCATCGTCTTGTCGGCTATATCCCCGACATGATCTTTGACAAGGAACTCGACTACCTCGCCGAAATCGGCCAGCCCTCGCCGCCGCTGGCGTCGAATTCGGTGTCGGTGCAACTGAATTTCCTGCGACAGGGGGCGGGCCTGGGGATCGTGCACGACTTTGCCCTGCCGGCGGCGCCGGAACTGGTGCGGGTGATTCCGGACCAGGTGGAACTGAAGCGCACATTCTGGCTGATCCGTCATGCCGATGACGGGCGGGTCGAGCGACTGAACCGTTTCGCCGAGTTGCTGACGCGCGAATCGCGAGCCGAGATGGCCCGGCTGGAGGCCTATTCGGTGCAGCTGGGGTAGGGTGCGGCCTCGCCCCCGATCCTGTCGCAGATCCGGGTCAGGGCCAGGGCATCCGAGCGGGGCTTCCATCTGGCGGCGTCGGGCACGATCGGCCCGGGCTGGGGCGGGCCGCGTTCGGCCCATTGCACGGTGTAAATGTCTTCCCGCCCCTTCACGACGATGAACACCATCTGCTCGGACTGGCCGTTTGCCGTGCCGCAGGCCAGATAGCCGGAAAACGCCTCGACCGCGCCCTTGATCATGGGGCCGGGCAGGCTGCGGGCCGAAAAACTGTCGGGACAGGCGGTCTGATAGCCCTGACCGATGGAAGTGGCGGCGTCGATCACCGAAACCCGCGCCGCCGCACCCTTGCCGCCGGTCACGGTGATCATCTGGGTCCAAGTTGCGACCGTCTCGCCTGCGGGCACGAGTTCGAGGATGTAGCTGCCCGCCGTTTCGGCCTCGTATCCTGCGGTAAAGCCTGGGGGTGTGGCAACGGCGACCAGTTGCGAATAGACCGGAGCGACCAGGATCGTGCCTTCGGCCGAGAGCGGCGTGGCAAGCAGCGTCAGCACTGCGGCAAGCGGAAATCGGGTCATGGCGGCGCACCTCTGCTTTCTGGCTGGCGCGAGATCCGCGCCCGGCAAGGTTCTTCACATGTGAAATATTATTTCCCAAATCCGGTTATTGTTTGACAGAAAGTTGCCTTGAACGCAGGATTGCAAGGACGGACACCGACGATACCGGTGGCAAGGAGGTTTCCATGCTTGTCAGTCAGATCCTGAAATCGAAGAAGGATGATGGGGTGGTCTCGATTCCGCCCGGCACCACGATCGGGCGCGCGGCCGAAGTTCTCTCGGCGCGCCGCATCGGAGCGCTGGTCGTCTCGACCGACGGCAAGGGACTGCTGGGTATCATTTCGGAACGTGACGTGGTGCGTGAACTGGGCCGGCGCGGCGCGGCTTGCCTGGGGGATGCGGTTGAAACCATCATGACCGCGAAAGTGACGACCTGTTCGCTCGAGGATCGCGCCGATGGCGTGCTGACCAGGATGACGGCAGGTCGGTTCCGCCACGTGCCGGTGATGGAAATGGGCCAGATGGTCGGGCTGATTTCGATCGGCGACGTGGTGAAGGCGCGGCTGGATGAACTGTCGATGGAAAAGGACGCTCTCGAAGGCATGATCAAGGGGTTCTGACGACCCGGGAACGTCCTTTGGCTGGTGCGAATGCCCCTTGCGCCGGTCTGCGCAATATTGTTGCGTGGTCCTCGTCCAGAACGGAGCACGCCCATGCGCATCGGCCTTTACCCCGGCACTTTCGATCCGATCACGCTGGGCCATGCCGACATCATCGCGCGCGCGATGGCGCTGGTGGATCGGCTGGTGATCGGGGTGGCGATCAACCGCGACAAGAAGCCCCTGTTCTCGCTGGAAGAGCGGGTGGCGATGGTGCAGGCCGAATGCCAGCCCATAGCCGACAAGGCGGGGGGTGAAATCATCGTGCATCCGTTCGAAAACCTGCTGATCGATTGCGCGCATGACGTGGGCGCCGGGATCATCATCCGGCGCCTGCGGGCCGTGGCCGATTTCGAACATGAATTCCAGATGGTCGGCATGAACCGGGCGATGGACTCCTCGATCGAGACCGTGTTCCTGATGGCCGATGCCCGGCGGCAGGCCATCGCCTCGAAACTGGTGAAGGAAATTGCCCGCCTGGGCGGCGATGTCAGTCGCTTTGTGACCCCGCCGGTCGAGGCCGCGCTGAAGGCCAGGTTTCGCTGATTGGCGCCGGGTCATCGACGTGGCGGCGCCTGCGAGCAGAACGAAAATTTCCCGATTGGAATATCTGTTCTGCGCTGCTAGCGTCGGCAGACCCTTATCAGCGGCCTGGCCATGAGCGACCCCCTCTCTGCGATTGACCCTGCGATGCCGGCGCCGACGTCGGTCGACGAATTCCGTGACCGTCTGTCCCAGGTGCTTGACAGCCTGCCGCGGCGGCTGCGGCAATGCGCCGACTACATCGCCAGCAACACCGACCGGATCGCGGTGTCGACAGTGGCGGAACTGGCGGCAGGAGCGGACGTGCCTCCCTCGGCGCTGATGCGATTCTGCCAGATCCTGGGCTTCTCGGGTTTTTCCGAGATGCAGAAGCTGTTCCGCGAGGCCTATAGCCCGGGTTGGCCCGATTATGCGACGCGGCTGAAGAATCTGAAGGAGGGCTCGGGCGGGCAGCCTGCGGCGCTGTTGGCCGAGTTTGTCGAGGCGGGGCGGCTGTCGCTGGAATCGCTGGCGAAAAGTCTGGATGAAGCCGCGCTGGCCCAGGCCGTGGCCACTTTGGCCGCCGCCGACACGGTGCATGTGATGGGGTTGCGCCGGGCCTTCCCTGTGGCCGCCTATCTGGCCTATGTCTTTGACAAGATGTCGGTTCCGGCCATGTTGCACGACGGTGTGGGCAAGCTGGACCACCGGTTTGCCCTGCGGCCCGGGGATGCCGTTGTGGCCATCACCTTCGCACCTTATTCCGAGGAAACCCTGTCTCTGGCCAGCGAGGCGCGCAGCCGCGGCCTGTCAGTCGTGGCCTTGACCGACCGCCTGACCAGCCCGCTGGCGCGCCATGCCACGGCGGTGCTGACCGTGACCGAAGTCGATTTCGGCGCTTTCCGCTCGCTTTCGGCGACGATTGCCATGGCCATCGCGCTTGCAGTTGCCGTGGGATCGGCTCGCGGCTGATGTCTGCACGGGCTCTGCGCCGGCGCCGGACAAAGATGCGCAGAGGTTAGAAAAGCACTTCCGTTCGCAATGGAAATGGAATATTTATTCCAAAAATCGCGACCTGCCGATTCCGGCGGGGTCGGAGTTTCGGGGGGTCCATGAAGCGGCTGGATGTCATCACCATCGGCAGATCATCGGTTGACCTGTATGGCGCGCAGGTGGGCGGCCGTCTGGAGGACATGGGCTCGTTCCAGAAATACATTGGTGGCAGCCCGACGAACATCGCGGCCGGCACTGCGCGGCTGGGGATGAAATCGGCCCTGATCACGCGGGTGGGCGACGAACACATGGGCCGCTTCATCCGCGAGGAACTGATCCGCGAGGGCGTGGACGTGCGTGGCGTCAGGACCGACAGCGCGCGGCTGACTGCGCTGGTGCTGTTGGGCATCCGGGACGACAAGCAGTTTCCGCTGATCTTCTACCGGGAAAACTGCGCCGACATGGCGCTGTGCGAAGACGATATCGACGAAAGCTTCATTGCAGAGGCGCGGGCCGTCGTGGCAACCGGAACCCATCTGTCGCATGCCAACACCGAAGCCGCGGTGCTGAAGGCGCTGAACCTGGCGCGCAAGCATGGGGCGCGAACGGCGCTGGACATCGACTATCGCCCCAATCTGTGGGGGTTGGCCGGGCATGGGGCAGGCGAGGCGCGCTTCATCGAAAGCGCCAAGGTCACGGCCAAGCTGCAGTCCAGCCTGCATCTGTTCGACCTGATCGTCGGAACGGAGGAAGAATTCCACATCGCCGGCGGCACGACCGACACGATCGCCGCGCTGCGGGCCGTCCGCAGGGTCAGCCCGGCGACCCTGGTGTGCAAGCGTGGGCCGATGGGCGCGGTGGCATTCGCCGGGGAGGTGCCCGACACGCTGGATCAGGGCGAGTCCGGTCCGGGCTTTCCGATCGAGGTGTTCAACGTGCTGGGTGCGGGCGACGGGTTCTTCTCGGGCCTGCTGAAGGGCTGGATGGATGACGAGCCCTGGCCGGTGGCGCTGAAATACGCCAATGCCTGCGGAGCCTTCGCCGTCAGCCGGCATGGCTGCACCCCGGCCTATCCCAGCTGGGAGGAGTTGCAGTTCTTCCTGCGCCGCGGCGTGGTGACCAGGGCGCTGCGCAAGGATCCGGCGCTAGAGCAGCTCCACTGGTCGACCAACCGCCGCAAGCAGTGGTCGGAGGTGCGGGCCTTTGCCTTTGACCACCGCATCCAGCTGGAGGAAATCCCCGGCGCGACGCCGGAAAGGATAGCGGCCTTCAAGGAACTGTGCCTGGATGCGACCCTGGCCGTTGCGCAGGGCCGCGACGGCTATGGCCTGTTGTGCGACAGCCGCCTGGGACGAAGCGCGCTTTACCGGGCGGCGGGGCAGGGGCTGTGGATCGGCCGGCCGGTGGAATGGCCGGCCTCGCGTCCGCTGATGCTGGAGCCGGAAATCGGCGCCGATTTTGGCGGCCTGTCGGAATGGGCTCTGGAACATGTGGTGAAGGTCTTGTGCTTCTGCCACCCCGACGACGATGCCGAGATGCGCGCCAGGCAGGAAGACGTGGTCACGCGCCTGTTCCAGAGCTGCCGGCGCAATCGTCTGGAATTCCTTCTGGAAATCATCCCCTCGAAGGTCGGGCCGACCGATGATCTGACCACGGCCCGGCTGATCCGCCGCTGGTATGAGATCGGCATCTATCCCGACTGGTGGAAACTGGAGCCGATGCAGTCGAGCGCGGCCTGGGCTGCGACCTGCGCGGCCATCGAGGAGAACGACGCCCACACCCAGGGCATCGTGATCCTGGGCTTGGGCCAGACCGAGGCGGAACTGGCAGCCTCGTTCAAGCTGGCCGCTCCGTTCCCGCTGGTGAAAGGCTTTGCCGTGGGACGCACGATCCATGCCGATGTGGGCCGCGACTGGTTTGCGGGCCGGATCGACGACGCGACGGCCGTCGACAGGATGGCTGACAACTTCCGCCGGATGTGCGGATACTGGGACGAAGCCCGTCACGGGCAGGGAGGCAAATGATGGCGACCGTTCGGCTGACCGCTGCGCAGGCACTGGTGCGCTATGTCTCGGCACAGATGACCGAAGAGGGTGAGCGTTTCATCGAAGGCATCTGGGCGATCTTCGGTCATGGCAACGTGGCGGGCATGGGCGAGGCGCTGCACGCTGCGCGCGATACCTTCCCGACGTGGCGTGGTCACAACGAACAGACCATGGCCCATGCCGCCATCGCCTATGCCAAGGCCAAGAAGCGCCGCCGAGCCCATGCGGTGACCACCTCGATCGGGCCGGGCGCCACCAACGTGGTGACGGCTGCTGCGCTGGCGCATGTGAACCGGCTGCCCTTGCTGATCGTGCCGGGCGATGTCTTTGCCAATCGCGCGCCCGATCCCGTGCTGCAACAGATCGAGGATTTCGACGACGGCACCGTGTCGGCCAATGACTGCTTCCGTCCGGTGGTGCGCTATTTCGATCGGATCAGCCGGCCGGAACATCTGCTGACCGCACTGCCGCGTGCCTTCCGCGTGATGACGGATCCGGCCAATTGCGGGCCGGTCTGTCTGGCCTTCTGCCAGGACACCCAGGCCGAGGCCTATGACTATCCCGTCGATTTCTTTGCGCCCAGGATCTGGCACATCCGCCGGCCCGAGCCCGACCAGCGCGAACTGGACGAGGCCGTGGCCACGATCAGGGCAGCCGAAAAGCCGCTGATCGTCGTGGGCGGCGGCACGGTCTATTCCGGCGCCGAGGCGACGCTGGTCGATTTCGCCAGACGCCACAACATACCCTTCGTGGAAACCCAGGCCGGCAAGGGCGCGGTCGACTGGGAGGAGGCGTTGCATTTCGGCTCGCCCGGCGTGACCGGCACCGGATGCGGCAACCAGCTCGCGGCCGAGGCCGATCTGGTGATCGGCGTGGGCACCAGGTTCCAGGATTTCACCACGGGCAGCTGGACCGTGTTCTCGCGCCCGGGCCGCAGGCTCTTGTCGATCAACATCCATGGCTATGACGCCGCCAAGCGTGGCGCGCAGCCGCTGGTTTCGGATGCGAAGATCGCTCTGGAAAAGATCGGCGCGGCCCTGGGCAGGAAACGTTTCGCCGATCCCGATTTCAAGGCCCGCGCGGCCTGGTACAAGACAACCGATGGCCTGTTTGCGCCGCCCAGGGGCAACGAACTGCCGACCGACGCCCAGGTGATCGGCGCAGTGCAGCGGCAGACCGGCAAGAACTCGGTCGTCATGTGCGCGGCGGGCACCATGCCCGGTGCGCTGCATGTGCTGTGGCGCTCGGCGCAGGGCGGCTATCACATGGAATACGGCTATTCCTGCATGGGCTATGAAATCGCGGGCGCCATGGGCATCAAGATGGCCGCGCCCGAGAAGGATGTCGTCTGCATGGTGGGCGACGGCAGCTACATGATGGCGAACAGCGAACTGGCCACCGCGGTGATGATGGCCATCCCCTTCACCGTCGTGCTGACCGACAACCGCGGTTATGGCTGCATCAACCGGTTGCAGATCTCGACCGGCTCGGCGCCGTTCAACAATCTGCTGGACGACAGCTATCATGTGAACCCGGCCAGGATCGATTTCGCGGCCCATGCCGGCAGCATGGGGGCCCATGCGGTTCGCGCGACCTCGATTCCCGAGCTGGAGGCCGCAATGGCTGCGGCCAAGACGGCCAAGGTGCCCACCGTGATCGTGATCGAGACCGATCCGGGGCCCGGCACCGGTGCGGGTGGTGCGTGGTGGGATGTGGCCGTGCCCGAGGTTTCGGTGCGCAAGGAGGTGAATGCGGCCCGCGCGAAATACGAGGAAATGACGGCCAAGCAATGGCTTGGGAACTGAGAACCCGCCAGGCACCTGACCCGGCAAAGCGAAAGACGACAAGATGATCCGTTTTGGCACCAACCCGATCGCCTGGGCGAATGACGACGACCAGTCGATCGGCGCCGATATTCCCACCACCCGCATCCTGGATGAGGCAGGTCGGCAGATCGGCTTTGACGGAATCGAGAACGGCCACCGCTGGCCGGACGATCCCGAGGCGCTGCGGGCGCTGCTGGCAGGCTATGGCCTGACGTTCATCTCGGGCTGGTATTCCACCAACCTGCTGCTGCGTTCGGTCGAAGACGAGATCCGGGCCGTGCAGCATCACCTGGCCAAGCTGAAGCACAATGGCTGCGCGGTCTGCATCGTCTGCGAAACCTCGAACGCGATTCACGGCGATCCGAAGAAGCCCGTGAACGAACGTCCGCGCCTGACCTCTGACGAGATGCAGGCCTTCGGAGCAAAGCTCGAGCAGTTTGCCGCCTATCTCGCCTCGCAGGGTGTGGGCCTGGTCTATCACCACCATATGGGCACCATCGTCGAATCCCCGGAGGACATCGATGCGCTGATGGCGACGACGGGCCCGGCGACGCATCTGCTGTTCGATGCCGGCCATTGCTATTTCGGCGGCGGCGATCCGGTGAAGGTGCTGTCCAGGCATGTGGGTCGGGTGCGACATTTCCATGCCAAGAACGTGCGCGACGCCGTGGCCCGCAGGGCGCGGTCCGAGGGCTGGAGCTTTCTGCAGGCCGTGGTCAACGGCGCCTTCACCGTGCCGGGCGATCAGGAGGGGGCCATCGATTTCGCGCCGCTTCTGCAGATCCTGAAAGGCGCGAATTACGACGGCTGGATCGTGATCGAGGCTGAGCAGGATCCAAAGCTGCGCAACCCGCTGCTGTATCAGACCCTGGGTCTGGCCACGCTGAAGCGGCTGTCGAAAGCGGCCGGACTGATCTAGTCTGCCGCGATCCGGCGGCCGCCCGCTCGGGGGATTGCGGCGGACTTCCTGCAAGATGAAAGAGGGCAACATGGCTGATTTGCTGGTGAAACCCAGGGGCGTGCGCGGCAAGGTGCATGCGGTCACGCCGCAATCGGCGGGCTGGGGCTATGTCGGGTTTTCGTTGTACCGGCTACAGCCGGGCGATGTGGCAGCAGAAGTCACGGGCGAGACCGAAGTCATTCTGGTGCTGGTCGAGGGCAAGGCGCAGGTGACGGCGGCCGGTCAGGACTGGGGTGTGCTTGGTGACCGGATGAACGTCTTCGAGAAGACGCCGCCGCATTGCCTGTATGTGCCGAACGGGCATGACTGGCAGGCGACGGCGACCACGCAATGCACGCTGGCGGTCTGCGCGGCGCCGGGCAGGGGTGGACACGCGGCACGGCGGCTCGGGCCGGACGGGATCACCCTGACGCAGCGCGGCACCGGGCAGAACACCCGGTTCGTCAACAATATCGCGATGGAGGCGCTGGACGTGGCCGACAGCCTTCTGGTGACCGAGGTCTTCACCCCAGACGGAAACTGGTCCTCCTATCCCAGCCATCGGCATGACGAGGACGACTTTCCCCGCATGACCTATCTGGAAGAGACCTATTACCACCGGCTGAATCCGGCCCAGGGCTTTGCCGTGCAGCGGGTCTATTGCGAGGATGGCAGCCTGGACGAGACCATGGCCGTCAAGGACCATGACGTGACGCTGGTGCCCAGGGGTCATCATCCCTGCGGCGTGCCCTACGGCTATGAGCTCTACTATCTGAATGTCATGGCCGGTCCGCGCCGCAACTGGCGCTTTCAGAACGATCCCGATCACGACTGGATCTATCGCCGCGACAACCCCGCCGCCTGATCGAGGCGCGGGTGCGTGACGAGGGCTGCGGGCAGTGTTAAGCCAGACGCATGGATGATTTCTCGGATTTCCTGGCCGGCCTGCCGCATCCCGCCCTGCTGATCGGCCGGGACGAACGCATCCTGCGTGCCAATCCTGCGGCCGAGGCGCTGTTCGGCGCCGGTCTGATCGGGCGTCCGCACGCCTTCCTTCTGCGCCGTCCCGAGCCTCTGGCCGCCATCGCCGCCGCCTTGCGGCAGCGCCAGACCTCGGCTGCGCGCCTGGTGATCCCGGGCGAGGGGGCCGAGGCGGTCTGGCAGATGACGGTCTGGCCGGTGGCCACCGGCGCCGCATGCCTGCTCGAGGATCGAACCCGGGCCGAACAGGCCGAACAGATGCGCCGCGATTTCGTGGCCAATGTCAGCCACGAATTGAAGACCCCTCTGACCGCGCTGTCCGGCTTCATCGAAACGTTGCAGGGGCCCGCTCGCAATGATGCGGCGGCGCGCGACCGGTTTCTGGGCATCATGGCGCGCGAGGCAGACCGGATGAACCGCCTGGTGCGTGATCTGCTGCATCTGTCCCGGGTCGAGGCGCAGGAGCGCCAGCGCCCGGAAACCCGGGTTGATCTGGCGGGCCTGGCCCGTTCGGTGGTGGCGACGCTGCGCCCCATGGCGGAGAATGCCGGTGTCACGCTGGAGACGAAGGGCCTGGACGAGGCTTTCGTGCTGCGCGCCGACGCGGATCAGATGACTCAGGTTCTGACCAACCTGATCGAGAATGCGGTGAAATACGGCGGGGCGGGCGGCTGGGTCGGCATCGGCCTGTCGCGCGAGCATGGGCCGCGCGGCCCGCAGGCGCGGCTGACGGTCGAAGATCGGGGCGAGGGAATCGATGTGCTGCACCTGCCGCGCCTGTCGGAGCGATTCTATCGGGTCGATGGCCATCGCAGCCGCGAGAAGGGCGGCACCGGCCTGGGACTGGCAATCGTGAAGCACATCGCGCAGCGTCATCGCGGTCGCCTGGTGATCGACAGCGAAACAGGAAAAGGCGCGCGATTCTCGATACTTCTGCCGCTGGATTGACCGCGGTGGCCGGATATGAGACCGGATGCGCAGCGGGCTGTCATCAAACTGTTACAAAATGTTCACAAAAGCTTTGGCCAACCCGCCTAGGACCGGCCGTGACGGGGCGCTGACCCCGGATCGGACAGACAGGAGTTGACCCATGTCCCTGAGCAAAGCAACCGTCTCGGCGCTGGCCCTTGTGGCGGCCACGTCCATGGCCGCTGAAGCGCGCGACCAGCTGCAGATCGCCGGTTCCTCGACCGTGCTGCCCTATGCCACGATCGTGGCGGAAGCCTTTGGTGAACAGGGCAGTTTCCCGACCCCGGTCGTCGAAGGCGGTGGTTCGGGCGCGGGCCGCAAGAAATTCTGCGAAGGTGTGGGAGAAGACACGATCGACGTGGCCAACTCGTCCTCGCGCATCACCCAGAACGACATTGACGCCTGCGCCGCCGCCGGTGTCACGCAGATCATGGAAGTTCGCATCGGCTATGACGGGATCGTCTTTGCCAGCGACATCAACGGCCCCGATTTCGCGCTGACACCCACGGATGTTTACCTGGCCATCGGCGGCAAGATCGCCAAGGACGGCGCCCTCGTGGACAACACCGCTAAGCAATGGGCCGACGTGAACCCGGCACTGCCGAAGCAGGATATCCTGGCGTTCATCCCGGGCACCAAGCACGGCACGCGCGAAGTGTTCGACATCAAGGTGCTGGAGGCAGGCTGCAAGGCGACGGGCGCCTATGACCTGTTCGTGGCCACTTCGACCGAGGCCGACGAGAAGGCCAAGGAAAAGGACGCGGCCACCAAATGCCATACGCCGCGCACCGATGGCGCTTCGGTCGACATCGATGGCGACTACACCGAAACGCTGGCCCGCCTGGCGGCCAACCCGCAGGCCGTTGGCGTGTTCGGCCTGTCCTTCTATGAGAACAACACCGACAAGCTGAAGGTTGCGACGGTCGAGGGGGTGGTTCCTTCGGTCGAAACCATCGCCAACGGCAGCTATCCGGTGTCACGCCCGCTGTACATCTATGTGAAGAAGCAGCACATCGGCGTGATCCCGGGCCTGAAGGAATACGTCTCGTTCTTCGTGTCCGACGACATGGCCGGACCGGACGGCAAGCTGGCGGAATACGGCCTGGTTCCCGACCCGAAGCTGGCCGACACCCAGGCCGCGGTCGAGGCGGAAACCGAAATGGGCCCGCTGAACTGATCTGACCTTTCCGGGGGCGCCGGGTTTGACCGGCGCCCCCGACCTGTCTTTGGAAAGTTGAACAATGTCGCTGGGGCTCTTGCTTCTTCTTCTGGCCGTGCTGACGGTCCTGGCCCATGTCGCGGGCCGGCGCCGGGCGATGCGCCTGGTTGGCGGAGACCTGCGCAAGCTGCATTCCCTGCCGGATTTCTATGGCCGGACCACGGCGCTGGCGGCGGCGGTTCCGGCGCTGATCCTGATCCTGGTCTGGCTGATCGCCCAGGCACCGCTGCTGGAAGGCCGGGCGATGGGCCGGCTGCAACCCACCGACATCACCGCCGAACGCCCGCTGGAGGCGGTGCGCGCCGATGTGATCCGGTTGGCCGACGGGCTGGCGCGTCTGGCTTCGGCGGGCGAGACACCCGCCGCCGACCCAGCCGCTCTGGTCGAACAGCTGAAGGCGCATGGGCTGGTGCTGCAGGCCGAGCCGACCCCCGGAGTCCTGGCCGCCGCCGAAAGCTATCGCGCCGGGGTGGTGCTTTCGAAGGTCTGGCTGAGCCTGGCCACGATTGCCGTGATGGCGCTGGGCTTTCTGTTGGCCTGGTGGCGGATTTCGCCCGACTTCCGGGCGCGCAATGCGACCGAGGGTTTCACCCTGGCACTGCTGGTCGGCGCCTCGCTGATCGCGGTGCTGACGACGGTCGGGATCATACTGTCGCTGCTGTCCGAGACGATCCACTTCTTCCGGCTGTATCCGGCGGCGAAGTTCTTTCTGTCGACGACCTGGAATCCGCAGTTCGCGGGCGGATCGTCTTTGGGCCTGTGGCCGCTGGTCTGGGGCACGGCCTATGTCACGGTCATTGCGCTGCTGGTCGCTGTGCCGATCGGCCTGTTTTCGGCCATCTATCTGTCGGAATATGCCGGGCCCCGGCTGCGTGGCGTCATCAAGCCCGCCATCGAGATGCTGGCCGGCATCCCGACCATCGTCTATGGCCTGTTCGCCCTGATCACGGTGGGGCCACTGCTGCGCGACTGGATCGCCCAGCCGACGGGGCTTGGCAATTCCTCCACCTCGGTTGCCACGGCCGGGATCGTCATGGGGATCATGGTGATCCCCTTCGTCTCGTCGCTGAGTGACGACATCATCAATGCGGTGCCGCAGAGCCTGCGTGACGGCTCGCTTGGGCTGGGCGCCACGCCGTCGGAGACCGTGCGTCAGGTCGTGCTGCCGGCGGCACTGCCCGGCATCGTGGGCGCGATCCTGCTGGCCGCGAGCAGGGCGATCGGCGAGACGATGATCGTGGTGATGGGGGCAGGAGCCAGCGCAAAGCTGAGCCTGAATCCGTTCGAGGCGATGACCACCGTCACCGTCAAGATCGTCAGCCAGCTGACCGGCGACAGCGAGTTCGGCAGCCCGGAAACCCTGGTGGCCTTTGCCCTGGGTCTGACGCTGTTCACCTTCACCCTGGTCTTGAACATTCTGGCACAGATCATCGTCCGACGGTATCGGGAGCAATATGAATGAGTGGCTCGCTGCTGACCCAGGACAAGCGCACCAGGGCGCGCAATGCCGCCGAGGCACGATTCCGCAGTTATGGGATTGTGGCGATCATCCTGGCGCTGCTGGCGCTGGTGTGGCTCTTGATCTCGATCCTGGGCAATGGTCTGCCGGCCTTTCGCCAGACCATGTTGACCTTCCCGGTGACGCTGGACGCCGCGGTGCTGGACAAGGCCGACACCCGCGATCCGCAGGCGCTGGCCAAGGTGACAACCATCACCTATGGCAAGCTCCTGTCCAGGGCCCTGAGCGCCGAGTTGGCGGCCCGAGGCATCGATGCCGGCACCCTGACCGACAAGGACATCGGCAGTCTGATTTCCGAGGAATCGGCGGCGCAGCTGCGCGACAAGGTGCTGGGCGATCCGGGGCTGATCGGCAGCACCATCACCTTCCAGGCCCTGGCGACCGGACGGATCGATGGCTACTACAAGGGCCGGGTCACGATGGAGACTGCGGCCAAGGACAAGAACACCTCGCCCGAGAAGCTGGCCCTGGCCGACAAGATGAAGGATGCGGGCATCCTGGCGATGCGGTTCAACCCCGGCTTCATCCTTTTGCCCGACGCCTCTGACAAGCGGCCGGAGGCGGCAGGGCTGGGCGTGGCGATCCTGGGGTCGGCCTACATGATGATCGTGGTTCTGCTGTTGAGTTTGCCCATCGGCGTGGCGGCCTCGCTTTACCTGGAAGAATTTGCGCCGAGAAACCGATTCACCGATCTGATCGAGGTGAACATCGCCAACCTCGCCGCCGTGCCCTCGATCGTCTACGGCATCCTGGGGCTGTCGTTTTTCATCAATTTCGCCGGGCTTCCCCGGTCGGCCCCGGTCGTCGGTGGCCTGGTTCTGGTGTTGATGACGCTTCCGCGGATCATCATTCCGACCCGCGCGGCGCTGAATGCGGTGCCGCCGTCGATCCGCGATGCGGCGCTTGGGGTGGGGGCCAGCCGGTTGCAGACCGTGTTCCACCACGTGCTGCCCCTGGCCATGCCGGGCATCCTGACCGGCACGATCATCGGGCTGGCGCAGGCCCTGGGCGAAACCGCACCCCTTCTGCTGATCGGCATGGTCGCCTTCGTGAAGGATTTCCCCAGCGCGCCGCCCGAGGGTCTGTTCGATCCGGCCTCGGCCCTGCCGGTGCAGATCTACAACTGGACGACCCGGGGCGATCCGGGCTTTGTCGAACGGGCCTCGGGGGCGATCATCGTCCTTCTGGTCTTTCTGATCATCATGAACGCGGCTGCGATCGCCCTGCGCCGCCGGTTTGAGCGGCGCTGGTAAAGTGCGGAAAGACATGGATTTGGAGCGCGATGTGACCACGCATACCGCCAAGATCGAGGCCCGCAATGTGCAGGTCTATTACGGGGACAACCATGCGCTGAAGGATGTCGATGTCGATATCCTGGACAAGACCGTGACCGCCTTCATCGGGCCGTCGGGTTGTGGCAAGTCGACCTTTCTGCGCTGCCTCAACCGGATGAACGACACGATCCCCTCCGCGCGGGTCGAAGGCTCGATCAGGCTCGACGGCGAGGACATCTATGATCCCCGCGTCGACCCGGTGCAGCTGCGAGCCAAGGTGGGCATGGTGTTCCAGAAGCCCAACCCGTTTCCGAAGTCGATCTATGACAACGTGGCCTACGGTCCGAAGATCCACGGCCTGGCCCGCAACAGGGCCGAATTGGATGAGGTGGTGGAAACCTGCCTGAAGAAGGCGGCGCTGTGGGGTGAGGTGAAGGATCGGCTGCAATCGCCGGGCACGGGCCTGTCCGGGGGGCAGCAACAGCGGCTGTGCATCGCCAGGGCCATTGCCACCAGCCCCGAAGTGCTGCTGATGGACGAACCCTGCTCGGCGCTGGATCCGATCGCCACGGCGCAGGTCGAGGAATTGATCGATGAATTGCGTGAACAGTTCTCGGTCGTGATCGTCACGCATTCGATGCAGCAGGCCGCCCGTGTCAGCCAGCGCACCGCCTTCTTTCACCTGGGCCATCTGGTGGAATACGGCGAAACGGCGCAGATCTTCACCAATCCGAAGGATCCGCGCACGGAATCCTACATCACCGGCCGGATCGGCTGAGGAGGCTCCATGTCGAACAACCAGCACATCCTGCGCGCCTTTGACCGCGACCTCGAATCGGTGCAGGCGCTGATCATGAAGATGGGCGGCCTGGTGGAAACCGCGCTGTCCGATGCGGCGCGGGCGTTGGAAACCCAGGATGACGACCTGGCCGAACGGGTGCGCCTGGGCGATGCCGCGATCGATGCGATCGAGGAAGAGGTGAATACCGAATGTGCCCGGCTGATCGCGCTGCGTGCGCCGATGGGGTCGGACCTGCGGACGGTCCTTTCGGTGATGAAGATCGCCTCCAATCTGGAACGTTGCGGCGACTATGCCAAGAACCTGGCGAAACGGAGCAAGGTCCTGGCCACGATGACGCCGATCCCGGGCGCCGCAGGCAGCCTGCGCCGCATGGCCAAGCAGGTGGAGTTGCTGCTGAAGGATGCGCTCGACGCCTTCATCGCCCGCGATGCGGCTCTGGCCGAGGATGTGCGCCAGCGCGACCTGGAAGTGGACCAGATGTACAATGCGCTGTTTCGCGAATTCCTGACCCACATGCTGGAGGACGCCCGCAACATCACGGCCTGCATGCATCTGCACTTCATCGCCAAGAACATCGAGAGGGTGGGCGACCACGCCACCTCGATCGCCGAGCAGGTCATCTACCTGTCCACCGGCGCCATGCCGGGCGAGGCGCGGCCCAAGGCCGAAGTGGTGACGAAGGGCGAGGCCGAGGAATGAGCGGGGCGGCTTCGATCCTGCTGGTCGAGGACGAGGCCGCGCAGCGGGAAATCCTGACCTACAACCTGCAATCCGAAGGTTATGACGTGCGCGCCGCCACCGATGGCGAAGAGGCACTGGTGCTGGTGGCCGAACAGGTGCCGGATCTGATCCTGCTGGACTGGATGCTGCCGCATGTCTCGGGCCTGGAGGTCTGCCGCCGCCTGCGCCAGCGGCCGGAAACGCGGGCGGTGCCGATCCTGATGCTGTCGGCCCGCTCGGAGGAGGTGGACCGGGTGCGCGGGCTGGAGACGGGGGCAGATGACTATATGGTCAAGCCCTATTCCGTGACCGAACTGATGGCCAGGCTGCGCGCCCATCTGCGCCGGGCGCGGCCGGCGGTGGCGGGCGGAGTGCTGGAGTGGGGCGATCTGCGGCTGGATGCGGAATCCCACCGCGTCACGCGCGCCGACAAGCCGCTGAAGCTCGGCCCGACCGAATTCCGCCTGCTGTCCACCCTGATGGAGCGACCCGGCCGCGTCTACAGCCGCGAGCAGCTTCTGGACCGGGTCTGGGGGCGCGACATCTATGTCGATACGCGGACCGTGGATGTTCATGTCGGCCGTCTGCGCAAGGCGCTGATGGCGCATGGCGGGGATGATCCGCTGCGCACGGTGCGTGGGGTGGGCTATTCGCTGGGCTGACTGGGCCGGCCGTGACAGCCCGGCCTAAAGGCGGGCGAGACGTTCGGTCAGCAGGTCGAAGAAGCCCCTGGCGTCCAGCGCGCCCATGAACAGGGCATTCGCCGGACGGCCCGTGACGCCCCACCAGTCGGCGACGGTCATGCCCAGCGTCAGTTCGGACCGGGTCTCGATTTCGACATTGATCCGGCGGCCGGTGAAAAGGTCGGGGTTGATCAGATAGGCGATGACACAGGGGTCGTGCAGCGGTCCGCCGTCGCTGCCGTATTTCGACACATCGAAGCGTTCGAAGAAATCGGCCCAGTCGGCGGCCACGCGGCCGACCTCGGTTCCCATGCTGCGCAGGCCCTCGATCCAGCGGCGGCTGGTCAGGGCCTTGTGGGTCACATCCAGCGGCATCACCACCAGGGGAACACCGGATTTGAACACGATTTCCGCAGCTTCCGGATCGACATAGATGTTGAACTCGGCCGTGGGCGTCACGTTGCCGACCTCGAAATAGGCGCCGCCCATCAGCACTATTTCCTGGACCCGGCCCACGATGTCGGGCGCCTTGAGAAAGGCCGTGGCAATGTTGGTCAGCGGCCCCAGCGGACACAGCGTGACCGTGCCGACGGGTTCGCGCCGCAGCGTGTCGATGATGAAATCGACGGCATGGCCGGGCTGCAACGGCATGGTCGGCTCGGCCAGAACCGGGCCGTCCAGCCCGGTCTTGCCATGCACATACTCGGCCGTCACCAGCTTGCGCTTCAGGGGGGCCTCGCAGCCCGCAAAGACCCTGACCTCGCGCCGCCCGGCCAGCTCGCAGACGATCCGGCTGTTGCGTTGCGTCAGTGCCAGCGGCACGTTGCCGGCAACCGCGCAGATGCCCAGGACCTCCAGATCCTCGGGGCTGGCCAGGGCCAGGAGGATGGCAAAGGCGTCGTCCTGCCCTGGGTCGGTGTCGATGATGATCTTGCGCGGGGCCATGGGTCACTCCTGTCCTGTCGCGGCAGTGAGCACGGCGGAAGCGATTTGTCCATCCGGTCAGGAAACCGAAGTTCGATCCATGCCCGATTTCACCGCAAGGCGGGGAGGGCGGGGAAGCCCGCCCTCAACCGTCGAAGTCGACATCCTCGATCAGCTTCACCGCCTCGCCCCGTGCCTTGGCAATCTCGGCCAGGCCCAGAGTGTCGGGGGTGAGGCTGCCCCAGCCTGCCACCATGGGCGACAATGCCACGCCGGGTTTCACCGGATATTCGTGGTTGACCTCTGCATAGATCGCCTGCGCCGCATCCGACGCCAGCCATTCCATGAGCTTGACCGCGGCATCATGGTCGGGGGCGGCCTTGGTCATCGCCACACCCGAGATGTTCATGTGCGTGCCGCCATTCTCGAACACCGGAAAGTCGATGCGCACCGCTTCGGCGAAGTCCTTCTGTTCCGGGTCGGTCAGCATCTGGCCGATGTAATAGGTGTTGCCCACGGCAATGTCGCATTCACCCGACCAGATCGACTTGACCTGGTCGCGGTCTGCGCCGGTCGGGCGATGCGCCAGGTTGGCTTTCACCGCCTCCAGCCAGGTCCGGGTCGCCTCGGGCCCGTGGTGCAGCAGATAGGCTGCGACGAGTGCGACGTTGTAGTCGGCCAGTCCGGACCGGATACAGATGCGGCCGGCCCATTTCGGATCGGCGAGATCCTCATAGGTCGTGATGTCTCCGGGTTGCACGCGGTCCTTGCTGGCATAGACCACGCGGGCGCGGGTGGTGAGTCCGAACCACAGATCGCCGGGGTCGCGATAGGCGGCGGGGATGTTGGCCTTCAGCACATCCGAGCTGACAGGTTGCAGGACACCGGCATCCTGCAGTTCCACCAGACGCGAGATATCGACCGTCAGCACCAGGTCGGCGGGCGAGCGGGAGCCTTCGGCCACCAGCCGTTCGGCCACGCCCTTGTCAACGAAAGCCACATTGACCGCGATTCCGGTTTCCTGGGTAAACCTGTCCAGCAGTGGCTGGATCAGTTCCGGCTGGCGCATGGAATAGATGTTCACCTCCTCGGCCAGGGCCGGGGCGACGGAGGCAAGAAACAGGGCTGTGAGGGATGCCGTGGTTGTGAGAGCGTTCATATCCGATTCCTTTACTCAGGATTAGGCGTTTAAACCTGAAACCGCCGAGTCGGTCAATGCCTGAGTGAAACGGTAAGGAAATTGTCGACGTGACATGCGCCGGGTGGATGGCCATGATTCTTGCCGGAATTCCGGTCGGGCCGGGCGATCAGCGCCGCTTTCTGGCCTTCTCTTCGGCCTTGGCCCTGTTCCACAGCGCGTCCATTTCTTCCAGCGTGCTGTCGGCGGGGGTCTTGCCCCGCTCGGCCAGCAGATCCTCGATTCGACCGAAGCGGCGGGTGAATTTGGCGTTGGCGGTGCGCAGGGCCGCTTCGGGGTCGATCTTCAGATGCCGGGCCAGATTGGCCATGACAAACAGAAGATCGCCCATTTCCTCGGCCAGTTCCTCGGGCCCCAGGCGGTCGCGCGCCTCGACCAGTTCGGCACATTCTTCCTGCAGTTTTTCAAGAACCTGCCCGGTCGATGGCCAATCAAATCCGACGCGGGCGGCGCGGTTCTGCAGCTTGACGGCACGGGTCAGGGCAGGCAGGGCCAGTGCCACACCGTCCAGCACCCGCGCGCTGCTGCCGGGCTTGCCCCGGGCGCGCTCGGCGGCCTTCAGGCGTTCCCAGTCGCGGGTCTGGTCTTCGGCGGTCTTGTCGCGGCTTTCCGCCCCAAAGACATGAGGATGCCGGGCAATCATCTTTTCGGAAATCGCCTGCACCACATCGGGCAGAGAGAAATGTCCGGCCTCTTCGGCCATCCGCGCGTGATAGACCACCTGAAACAGCAGATCGCCCAGCTCGCCGCGCAGCTCGTCCCAGGCCTGACGTTCGATGGCATCGGCCACTTCATGCGCCTCTTCCAGCGTGTAGGGGGCGATCGTGGCGAAACTCTGCTCCAGGTCCCAGGGGCAGCCACCGGCCGGGTCGCGCAGGCGAGCCATGATCTCGACCAGGCGCGGAAGTCCGCCGTCGGGGGCGTGAACCAGGGCATCAGATTGGGGGCGGGGCATCGGGGGCATTGCGGCAACCCTTGGTTTCGTGATTTGATCAAAGGCCAGCGTCAGGAGACCACCATGCCCGTTCTGAACCGTATCGCCGCTTATGCCGAGGAAATGAAGGGCTGGCGTCGGCATCTGCATCAATATCCCGAGCTGAGCTACGACCTGCCGCAGACGGCCGCATTCGTGGCCAAGAGGCTGCGCGAGATCGGGGTGGACGAAATTCATGAAGGCATCGCCAGGACGGGAATCGTCGCCCTGATCCGGGGGAGCCGGCCCGGACCGGTGATCGGGCTGCGCGCCGACATGGACGCGCTGCCGATTGCCGAGATGACCGGCGCGGCCCATGCCTCGAAAGTGCCGGGAAAGATGCATGCCTGCGGGCATGACGGGCACGTAACGATGCTGCTTGGCGCGGCCAAGTATCTGGCGGAGACCCGAAATTTCGCAGGCACCGTGGCGCTGTTGTTCCAGCCGGCGGAAGAGGATGGTGCCGGCGGCCAGGCCATGGTGCAGGCCGGAGTGTTCGACCGGTTCGGGATCGAACGGGTCTATGGCATCCACAATGCCCCCAACATTCCCCTGGGCCATTTCCACACCACACCCGGGGCGCTGATGGCCTCGGTCGACACGGCCTTCGTCTATGTCACCGGCAAGGGCGGGCATGGCGCCACGCCGCATGAGACGGTCGATCCGGTCGTGGCGCTGGTGGCCATGGTGCAAGCGGTGAACACGATCATCCCGCGCAACGTCTATGCCCTTGACGAGGCGGTGATTTCCGTCACCCAGATCCATGCGGGCACCGCCAGCAACATCATCCCCGAGGAGGCGATGTTCTGCGCCACGATCCGCTGCTTCAAGCCAGAGGTGCGCGCCCTGTTGAAGAAGCGGTTCCATGAGATCGTCGAAGGCACGGCGGCCGCATTCAACTGCACGGCGCGGGTTGATTACGACTGGGGTTATCCGGCCACGATCAACCACGCGGCCGAGGCTGAATTCGCCGCCCGGGTGGCCGAGGAAATCTCGGGCGCGGGGGCGGTGGATGGCCACGCCAACCGCGAGATGGGCTCGGAAGATTTCTCCTACATGCTGGAGGCACGTCCCGGCGCCTACCTGTTCATGGGCATCGGGCCAGGCGCCGGCTTGCATCATCCGGCCTATGACTTCAACGACGAAGCCGCGCCGATCGGGGCCAGCTTTTTCGCACGCCTGGTCGAACGGGCCTTGCCGCTGGGCTGAGATTTGTTCTGACACGCGGATCTTTCGTGAAAAAAAGTCCGGACGCGCCGCGAAGCCCGGGGCTGGCTTCGCTGTGCCATGCGCAGACCATGCTTGGGAAATCTGCGGCGGCCCGCTTCCTCGCAAGGGGCGTCGGGCAGGGCCCAGGGCACAGTTGTCGCGTGATTTGATCAAAAATCTCTGGTGTTTTGCGGCGGCCCTGCTAGTCTGACCGTATTGACTGGAGATTCAAAATGCCGTTGCCTCGCTCGACCGGACCTGTGACCGGGCAGACGCCTCAGCCCCGGATCAACGCCGATCCGTGGGAAATGGACCGCGCCCATTCCCTGCATCCCTGGACCAACTTCGGGCCTTTCGAACGTGAAGGCTCGCTGGTCATCTCGCGGGGCGAGGGGGTTTGGCTCTGGGATTCGCAGGGCAGGCGCTATCTCGACAGCGTGGGCGGCATGTGGTGCACCAACATCGGGCTGGGACGCCCCGAAATGGCCCGGGCCATTGCCGATCAGGCCGAACGTCTGGCCTTTGCCAATTACTTCGTCGATGTCACCAACGATCCCGCGGCGCAACTGGCAGCCAGACTGGCCGAACTGGCACCGGGGGATCTGAACCGGGTGCATTTCACCACGGGCGGATCGACCGCAGTGGACACGGCGGTGCGCATGGTCGGCTACTATCACCATGCCCGCGGCAACCCCGGCAAATCGGGCATCGTGGCGCGCGATCATTCCTACCACGGATCGACCTATCTGACCCAGTCGGTCGGCAAGCGCCCGGGCGACCGGGTCGACGAGTTTCGCTACAAGGAGGACGGCATCTGGCACCTGTCGCCGCCGAACCTCTACCGCCGGCCCGCGCATTTGAGCGAGGCGCAGTTCCGTGATGAACTGGTGGCCGAGTTCGAGGCCCTGATCGCCCGGGTCGGCGCCGACCGGATCGGCGGCTTCATCGCCGAGCCGATCCAGGCCTCGGGCGGAATCCTGGTGCCGCCAGAGGGGTATCTGCGCCGGATGTGGGAGGTCTGCCAGCGCCATGACATCCTGTTCATAGCCGACGAGGTGGTGACGGCCTTCGGTCGGATCGGGCACTGGTTCGCCAGTTTCGA
>JAKALB010000040.1 GCA_021813365.1 Pseudomonadota bacterium
ACCCGCCGTCACCAGCCCGCCCACGGCCAGCCGCACCGCACCCACCTGATCCAGCAGCGGCAGGATCAGCATCCGCCCGGCCAGCGCCGGCCTGCCGACGCCGCGCTCGGCCTCAAGCCACAGCTCCAGCGTCGTGGGGCCGGCAAACACCTGCTCCAGCGCCACAGTCAGACGGGCCCGACCCTCGGGATCGAACAGCACCGACAGCGGCATTCCCGCCGGTTCCATGCCGATCAGGTCATGCAGATGCCGGCCGCACAGGCGGAACTTGGCGATCCCTGGGGCAATGCGCTCGATGAGGAAGGTGTTCTCCAACGCCCCGGCAATGCCGCGCGGATCGATCTCTGACCGGGCCGGCAGGCGCCCGCCCGTCCTCAGACCCTCCCAGTAAGCGCGCAGTTGCTGCAAGGCAGCCAGGTCCGGCGTGCCATTGCCCGCTCCGCGTCCCGTAAAACCCAGAACCATGACCGCCTCCATCGCCCCGACCGTTGCCGCAACCCGGGCGCTCTGCTAAGCCCCGGCATCAGCCCATGAAGAAAGGCTACACCTTTTGCGCGAAATTTGGCGGACAATCTCATCAAATGGTAAACATCCCGCGCGCCCCTGCCCGCAGAGGACTCTGCCATGACCGTCTCGATGACCGGCTTTGCCAGCCGCAAGGGGCAGGGGGCGGGCCATGCCTGGACCTGGGATGTCCGCAGCGTGAACGGCAAGGGCCTGGACCTGCGCCTGCGCGTGCCCGACTGGATCGACGGGCTGGAACTGGCGCTGCGGGCCGAACTGGCCAGGGCGCTGGGACGCGGCAATGTCAGTCTGTCGCTGAAGGTCGCGCGCGAGGATGAGGCGGGCGCCGAAGCCCTGCGTCTGAACCCGCAGGGCCTGGCGGCCACGCTGAGGGCGCTGGCCGCGATCGAAAGGGCCGCGATGGATGTGGGGGTGACGCTGGCCCAGGCCACCGCCGCCGACGTGCTGACCGCGCGTGGTGTGCTGGAACAGGGCGCGGTCGATCCGGACACCTCGGCCCTGCGCGCCGCGATCCTGGCCGATCTGCCGGCGCTGCTGGCCGATTTCCACGCCATGCGCGCCGGTGAAGGCCAGGCTCTCGCCCGGGTCATCGCGGCGCAACTGGACACCGTCGAAGGCCTGGTTTCCGACGCCCGTCTGGCCATGCTGACCCGGGCCGACGACGCCGCGGCCAGTCTGCGCGCCGCCCTGGCCAGGGTTCTGGCCAATGCCGAAGGTTTCGACGAACAGCGCCTGGCCCAGGAACTGGCGCTGCTCGCGGTCAAGAACGATGTGACCGAGGAAATCGACCGTCTGACCGCCCATGTCCAGGCAGCCCGCGCCCTGCTGGCCGATCCGGGTCAGGTCGGCCGCAAGTTCGATTTTCTGGTGCAGGAATTCCTGCGCGAGGCGAATACGCTGTGTTCCAAGGCACAGAGCCTGGCACTGACACGGATCGGGCTTGACCTGAAGACCGTCATCGACCAGATGCGCGAACAGGTCCAGAACGTGGAGTAAGCCCGTGGCGCGCAAGGGACTTCTGCTGATCCTGTCTTCGCCGTCGGGTGCCGGCAAGACCACGCTGACCCGAATGCTGATGGATTGGGATCCTTCGATCCGCTTTTCGGTCTCGGCCACCACCCGCGCGCCGCGCCCCGGTGAACAGGACGGCCGCGAATACTATTTCCGCAGCCGCGCCGACTTTGAACGCCTGGTGGCCGAAGGCCAGATGCTGGAACATGCCGAGGTCTTCGGCAATCTCTACGGCAGCCCGCGGGCTCCGGTGGAACAGGCCATGGCCGAAGGCCGCGACACCGTGTTCGACATCGACTGGCAGGGCGGCCAGCAGATCCGCTCTTCGGCCCTGGGCCGCGACGTCGTGTCGATCTTCGTGCTGCCGCCCTCGATCACCGAACTGGAAAACCGTCTCAGGCGCCGGGGCCAGGACAGCGATGCCGTCATCGCCGGCCGGATGGCGAAATGCCGCGACGAGATCAGCCATTGGGCAGAATATGATTACGTCGTCATCAACCGCGACCTGAACCTCGCCTTCGAGCAATTGAAGACCATCCTGTCTGCCGAACGCCTGCGCCGCGACCGCCAGCCGGACCTGGCCGAATTCGTGCGCGGCCTGAACAAGGAGTTTGAGGCCCGATGATCTACGAACTGGATGGCATCGCCCCGCAGATCGGCGCCGGCGCCTGGATCGCCCCCACGGCCGTGATCATCGGCGACGTGGTCATCGCCCCCGGTGCCAGCGTCTGGTGGGGTGCGGTTCTGCGCGGCGATACCGAACGGATCACCGTGGGGGAAGGATCGAACCTGCAAGAAAATGCCATCCTGCACACCGATGCGGGCTTTCCCCTGGTCATCGGCGCCAATTGCACCATCGGCCACAAGGCCATGCTGCATGGCTGCGTGATCGAGGATGCCAGCCTGATCGGCATGTCGGCCACGGTGCTGAATGGTGCGCGCATCGGCACCGGCAGCCTGGTCGGCGCCGCCAGTCTGGTCACCGAAGGCAAGCAGATCCCGCCTGGCAGCCTGGTGATGGGTGCCCCCGCCAGGGTGGTGCGGGCCCTGGACCAGGCAGCGCAGGCCCGGCTTCTGGCCTCGGCGGCGCATTACCGGGCCAATGCCGCGCGCTTTGCCAGGGGCCTGAAGGCAGTCTAGCAAAGGAAAAGGGGCCCGAGAGGGCCCCCAGCGGTCGTGTCCGTGGTCGTGTGGCCGGCCGTCTGGCTGGCCGTTGCCCGGATCAGCCGTAGACAGCCTGCCGGGCCAGCCGCGCGGCATCGCCGGGATAGATTCCCAGGTCGATGGCGTCGCGGTTCGACAAGCTGGCGATCTCGTCTCGGGTCCGGCGGTAGAGCGCGCGCTTGGCGGCCTCTTCACGCACCCGGGCAAAGAAATTCTTCATGATGTGGTCTCCTTGAAAGGGGCCGGAATCGTTCCGGCCCGGCGGGGCATCCTCAGCCCCAGACAGCCTCGCGGGCGATGCGATCGGCATCTTCGGGAAAGATGCCCAGATCCAGCGCAATGGACCGAGGCAGGTTCGCGATCTCGTTCCGGGTCCGGCGATACAGCGCGCGCTTGGCGGCTTCTTCGCGAACCAGGGTGATGAGGGTTTTCATCGGCGTCTCCTTGCGGTCGTGACAGCCCTTGCTGTTCACAGGGCTCAATATGGCCCGGAACCGTGCCGCAACAACCGCCAATGCTGCAGCGCGGCAATGCGCTGAGTGCATGGCTTCTGCAATTTTGCCTTAACATCCTTCCGCCGCCCGCAGGATCAGTGGGCCAGCATGCCAGCCATGACCCGACCCAGAAAGCGGCGGACTGCGCCGGGCGGGTGCTGTCGGACGGTTTGCTCGACGAGCCCCGGATACCTGGCACGCCCGCCGATCCCAGGCCGCGATTGCCCTTGCCTCTTCGCGCTCAACAACCGGGTCGAGGATGCCGCGGCCTTTGGCCCGGCCCTTCCGGAGCCGCCGATCCACATGCACCCGACCCGCTTTGCGATCCTGCGCAGCGGGCGGCTCGCCGACGATCCGGCGATCTCAGGGACGTGGCGGCAAGGGCGGTCAAGTCCCGACCTGAAATGAACAAGGGCGCCATGGGCGCCCTTTCGCCGGGGCTTCGGGGGCCGAGATCAGATCAGCTTGCCCATGGCGACGGCCGTGTCGCTCATCCGGTTCGAGAAGCCCCATTCGTTGTCATACCACGACAGGATCGACACCAGATTGCCGTCCATCACCTTGGTCTGGTCCATGTGGAACACCGAGGAATGCGGGTCGTGGTTGAAGTCCGACGACACCAGCTTGTCCATCGTATAGCCCAGGATGCCCTTCAGCGGCCCATCGGCCGCCGCCTTGATCGCGGCGTTCACTTCGTCCACCGAGGTTGCGCGCCTGGAGATGAACTTCAGGTCCACGACCGAGACGTTCGGCGTCGGCACCCGAATGGACGAACCATCCAGCTTGCCCTTCAGCTCGGGCAGCACCAGGCCCACCGCCTTGGCAGCGCCGGTCGAGGTCGGGATCATCGACAGCGCCGCGGCGCGGGCGCGGTAGAGATCCTTGTGCATCGTGTCCAGCGTCGGCTGATCGCCGGTATAGCTGTGGATCGTGGTCATCTGGCCCTTTTCGATCCCGATGGCGTCGTGCAGCACCTTGGCAACCGGGGCCAGGCAGTTGGTGGTGCAGGAAGCGTTCGAGACAACAATGTCATCCCGCGTCAGCGTGTGGTGGTTCACGCCATAGACGATGGTCTTGTCCGCGCCATCGCCGGGCGCCGAAATCAGCACGCGCTTCGCGCCGTTTTCCAGGTGTGGCAGGCACTTTTCCTTCGAGGTGAAGATGCCGGTGCATTCCATGACGATATCGACATGCGACCAGGGCAGGTCCGCCGGATTCCTGATCGCCGTCACCTGAATGCGGCCGCGGCCGGCGTCGATCCAGTCCGGACCCGTGGTCACCACATGCGGAAACCGGCCATGCACCGAATCGTAGCGCAACAGATGGGCATTGGTTTCCACCGGGCCCAGGTCGTTGACGGCCACGACCTCGATATCGGTGCGGCCCGATTCGATGATGGCGCGCAGCACGTTGCGCCCGATGCGTCCAAATCCATTGATGGCAACTGTGATGGCCATGGAACCCTCCTGGATGGCTGCGACTCACATCGCATTTGATAGCGCTAACAATGACAGTTTGCGTCAACATTCAACCGCAAACGGCCTGCCGCGATCAATGTCGCCAGAATTCCAGGTATCGCACAAGGTCCAGCAGTCTGCGGACCACAAACAGCAGCACCTCGCCACCGTTGCCCAGGATATCGATGGCTGCAGCCGCCACGATGACGGCCAGCAGCAGGAAATACGCCCTGTCTTCCAATGGCCCCCCGCTATTGCAGGAGCCGCCCCATCACCCCGGCCACATCGGCCATGCGGCAGGAAAAGCCCCATTCGTTGTCATACCAGGCCAGGACGCGCACGGTGCGGCCACCGACAACCCGGGTCTGATCCGGGGCGAAGATAGAGGATTGTGGCGTGTGATTGAAGTCGATCGAGACCTTGGGCTCCGGGTCATAGGCCAGGACCATGCCCATGTAGCCCTGAGCCGCCTCGCGCACGATCTCGTTCACTTCGTTCACCGTCACGCTCTTGCCCGCGACAAAGGTCAGATCCACGCAGGAAACATTGGGTGTCGGCACCCGGATCGCAGAGCCCTCCAGCCGACCCGCCAGTTCGGGCAGCACCTCGCCGATCGCCTTGCCCGCGCCGGTGGTGGTGGGGATCATCGCCATGGCGGCGCTGCGGGCGCGGTACAGGTCCTTGTGGCGACGGTCCAGCGTCGGCTGGTCGCCGGTATAGGAATGGATCGTCGTCATGATGCCTGATTCGATGCCGATCGCGTCGTTCAGCACCTTGGCCAGCGGCGCCAGGCAGTTCGTCGTGCAGGAGGCATTCGACACGACATGGTGTTCCGGCGTCAGGCCGCGATGGTTCACCCCATAGACCACCGTCATGTCGGCGCGCTTGGCCGGCGCCGAAACCAGAACCCGTTTCGCCCCGCGCCCCAGATGCACCGCCGCCTTGTCGCGGTCGTTGAACTTGCCGGTGCATTCCAGCACCACGTCCACACCCTCCCAGTCCAGCGCCTCGGGATCATAGGAGCTCTGCACGCGGATCGGCCCGCGGCCCAGGTCGATCTCGTCGTCAGTCACCTTCACCACGCCGGGAAACCGGCCATGCACGGAATCATAACGCAGCAGGTGCGCATTGGTCTCGATCGGGCCGGTGGCGTTGATTGCCACGACCTGCACGTCATTGCGGGCCGATTCCGCGATATGGGCCAGGGTGCAGCGGCCGATCCGGCCGAAACCGTTGATTCCGAGTGTGATCATGGGAAGCTTCCTTGACGTGTCGCTGCGGTCGCCATACCCGTGCGCGACCCCAAGGAAAAGGGCAGAAATGGCGTAGATTCATGGTGTTAGCGATAACGTCCCATTGTTTCCGCTAACATCGTGCCATTGCATTCCCAACGCCCATGGTTATGTCTTGTCCCAGGCATCGGGGCGGACATGAGCGGACTTCTGGCACTTCTGGATGACGTGGCGGCCATCGCCAAGGTGGCGGCCACTTCGGTGGACGATATCGCGACGGCAGCGGCCAAGTCGGGGGCCAAGGCGGCCGGTGTGGTGATCGACGACACCGCCGTGACCCCGACCTATGCCACCGGCTTCTCGGCCGAGCGGGAGTTGCCGATCATCTGGAGGATCTCGCTGGGATCCTTTCGCAACAAGCTGCTGGTGCTGTTGCCCGCGGCGCTGATCCTGGAAAGCTTTCTGCCTCAGGCCATCGAACCGCTGTTGATGCTGGGCGGGGTCTATCTGTGCTACGAAGGCGCCGAAAAGGTGTTCCACGCCCTGCTGCCGCACGGCGAACCGGGTGTCGAGGCAGACTTCGAAACCAGGGATCCCGCGCATCTGGAGGAGGAAAAGGTTCTCGGCGCCATCAAGACCGATTTCGTCCTTTCGGCGGAAATCATGACGATCGCTCTCTCGGCCATTCCCGAAAGCGCGCTCTGGGTCGAGGCCGCGACGCTGGCCCTGGTGGGGGTGGGCATCACGGTGCTGGTCTATGGCGCCGTGGCGCTGATCGTGAAGATGGACGATGTCGGCCTGTTCATGGCCCGGCGCGGCCGGCTGGGCCTGACGCGCGGCCTCGGCCGTGGGCTGGTGCGGGCCATGCCGGGGCTGTTGCAGGTTCTGTCCACCGTCGGCACGGCGGCAATGCTGTGGGTCGGCGGTTCGATCCTGATCCACGGCTCGGAAATCCTGGGCTGGGCCAGGCCTGCGCATCTGGTCGAAGCTGCGGCTCATGCGGTGGCCACGCTCGCCCCCGCGGCCGGAAACCTGCTGACCTGGGGGGTCGAGGCGGCCGCCGGTGCCATCCTGGGCCTCGCGCTGGGGACAGTCTGCATTCCGGTGGTCGGCCGGGTCATCTCACCGCTGTGGTCGCATCTGACCGGGCGCAAGGCCAGCGCGCATTGAAGCGCACCGGCGAAAGGCACCAGCCCCGTGGCCAAACGCGCGGGCCGGGCCTTTCCCGGCCGGAAGGGGAGCGTCCGAATGCCGGGCGTGCCGGGATTGCCGCCTTACATCAGGCTTCTGGCCAGTTCGACGGCGGCTTCGGCGGTAATGCCGAATTCCTTGTATAGCCGGTCGTAGGGCGCCGAGGCACCAAAGCCGGACATGCCGATGAAGCCCGACCTGCCCGGTCGCGCGCCTTCGCCCAGCAGCCAGCGGTCCCAGCCCATCCGCACACCCGCCTCGATCCCGATGCGGACCACGCCCTGGCCCAGAACCTTGCGGCGATAGGTCTCGTCCTGCTGCGCGAACAGTTCCATGCAGGGCATCGACACGACCCGCGTGCCGATGCCCTCGGCCTGCAGCGCCGCCTGAGCCTTCAGGGCGATTTCCACTTCCGATCCGGTGGCGATCAGCACCACCCGGCGCTTGCCTTCGGCCTCGCTGAGCACATAGGCGCCGCGCGCCGACAGGTTGGCGGCCACATAGTTCTTGCGGACCGCGATCAGATTCTGCCGGCTCAGCGCCAGCACCGAGGGCGTTCTGGTCTGCGACAGTGCCAGTTCCCAGGCCTCGGCCACTTCGGTCAGGTCCGCCGGGCGGAACACCAGCGTGTTGGGCGTGGCGCGCGAAATCGCCAGATGTTCCACCGGCTGATGGGTCGGGCCATCCTCGCCCAGGCCGATCGAATCATGCGTCATCACATAGACGACCGGCACCCCCATCAGCGCCGACAGCCGCATGGCCGGGCGGGCATAGTCGGTAAAGGCCATGAAGGTGCCGCTATAGGGCCGAACCCCACCATGCAGCGCCAGGCCGTTCATCGCGGCCGCCATGCCATGTTCCCGAATGCCCCAGTGCATGTAGCGGCCCTTGCGCTCTTCGGGGCCAAAGATTCCCAGGTCGGCGGTCTTGGTGTTGTTCGATCCGGTCAGATCGGCCGAGCCGGCGAAAGTCTCCGGCATGATCGGATTGATGGCGGTCAGCACCCTTTCGCTGGCCGAGCGTGTCGCCAGCTTCGGCTGATCCGCTGCCGCCTGCTTCTTCACCGCGCGCACCGCCCCGGTCAGCTTGCCCGGCGCCTCACCCGCGAAGATGCGCGTGAACTCGGCCCGACGGCCCGCGGGCAGGGCGGCAAGGCGCGCCTCCCAGGCCGCACGCGCCTGAGCGCCGCGGAGCCCGAAGCTCTCCCAGGCGGCCTTCACATCCGCCGGAATCTCGAAGGGCGCCCAGTTCACGCCATAGGCCGCCTTGGCCGCCTCAAGCTGGGCCCTGTCGGTCAGCGCGCCGTGCCCCTTGGCGGTGTCCTGTGCGGCATGGCCCAGGGCGATATGCGTCTTGCAGGCGATCATCGCGGGGCCGCTGCTGGCCCGGGCCGCGCTCAGTGCGCGGTCGATGTCATCGGGGTCATGCCCGTCGCATTCGAACACATCCCAGCCACTGGCCGCGAAACGCACCTTCTGGTCGGTCACATCGGCGATCGAGACCTTGCCGTCGATGGTGATGCCGTTGTTGTCCCACAGCACGATCAGGCGGGACAGTTTCTGCTTGCCCGCGATGCCGATGGCCTCCTGGCTGACGCCCTCCATCAGGCAGCCGTCGCCCGCGATCACATAGGTGAAGTGATCCTGCAACCTGGCCCCCCAGCGGGCGCGCAGATGTTCCTCGGCCATGGCAAAGCCCACGGCATTGGCGATGCCCTGACCAAGCGGGCCGGTCGTCGTCTCGACCCCCGCGACATGGCCGTATTCCGGATGGCCGGCGGTGATCGCGCCCCACTGGCGGAAATTCCTGATCTGCTGCAGCGTCACATCTTCGTAGCCGGTCAGGTAGAGCAGCGAATAGATCAGCATCGAGCCATGGCCGGCCGACAGGATGAAGCGGTCGCGGTCAGGCCAGCGCGGCGCCTTGGGGTCGAACTTCAGATGTTTCTCGAACAGCACCGTCGCCACATCGGCCATGCCCAGCGGCATGCCGGAATGGCCGGAATTGGCGGCGGCCACCGCATCCAGCGCCAGGGCCCGGATGGCGGTGGCGCGTTTCCAGTGGTCGGGATGCCGGGCGGCAAGGGCGGCGAGATCCAAGATGCGTCCTTTCGGGCCAGAAGTGTCCGGGCGTTCCTACCCCCTGCACGGGATCAAGATCAAGCACGCCCGCAACCGACCGGTCGCGCCCGGCGGTTGCGTCTGGCGGTGCGCAGGCTAGGCTTGCGCCCAGGATCGGCAAAGGCCGACGGGCCCGGGGGCGATTCGCCGTGCGATTCGACCCCGGGCGCACGGCAGGACCGAGGAGAGGCCCATGAACGACATCTCGGACAGTATCGCGGAACTCGAACGGCGGATCACGGCCGCGCTGGAACGGATCGGCGCCGGTGTGGAACGGCGGCTGGTGGCGCCTTCGGGCCCCTCGGCGGCGACCCAGGTCGAACTGGACCGCCTGCGCGAGGAAATCGACGAGGAACGCATGGCCACGGCCCAGGCCAACGAACGCCTGCGTGTGCAGCGCGAACGGTATGAGCGGGCATCGGGTGAGCTGCGGGCCGAAATCGAGCGTCTGACCCGGCAGGTCGATGATCAGGCCCTGGCGATGCAGCGGCTGGTCAATTCCACCGTGCAGATGCGCGAGGAACTGCGCCGTCTGCGGGTCGAGGTGCAGGCCGGCGGTCAGGTCGATGCCGCCCTGATCAACAAGGCCATGGCCGCCGAACTTGAGGCGCTGGCCGCGCTTCGTGACGCCGAATCCGCGGAACTGGCCGATATCGTCGCCGCGCTCACGCCCATCGTCGCAGCCGAGGAGGCCCGCTCCCATGCCTGAGATCGAGATCACCATCGGCGGCCGCGCCTTCCAGGTCTCGTGCCAGCCGGGCGAAGAGCACTTTCTGCGTGCTGCCGCCGGCGCGCTCGACCGCGAGGCGCAGCCGCTTCAGACCCAGCTTGGGCGCCTGCCCGAGGGCCGGATGCTGCTGATGGCAGGGCTGATGGTGGCCGACCGCACCGCCGCCCTCGAAGAGGAGCTGCGCGGCCTGAAGGAGAAGCTGGCCGAGCTGGAGGGGCGCGTCGCTCCGCCGCCGCAGCGCGTGGAAGTGCCGGTCGTGCCGCAATCCGTCACCGACACCCTGGCCGAGATCGCCGCCCGCGCCGAAAGCCTGGCCGACCGGCTGACCGACGCAGGCCTCTGATCCCGCCGGTTTTCGGGGGGGGCAATTCCCCGCCCGAGCCCTGCCGCCGGCCCCGACGCAAGCGCCCTCGCGCGGCCTCACCGGCTCAGCACCATCTTCCCGCCGCCCAACTGCACCTGAAACCGTCCCAGGTAATCCATCCCCAGCAGCGAGACATCCATCTCGCCCCGGTTCACCTGCGCCGGTATCCGGTCGTCGTGATAGGGCCCCACGGTCACATCCCGCAACACGACCGTGGCCGTCGCCACCACGCCATTGGCCGTCATCGCCTGGTTCACATAGGCCAGCCCCTCGGGGTCGATCCCGAGCCTGCGCGCGTCCTGCGGCGTCAGGGTGACGCCGCTGGCTCCGGTATCGGCCATGAAGGTGATCTCCTGCCCGTCGATCAGCGCCCGGATGTAATAATGCCCGTCCGCCGCCTGCGGGATGACCAGGCTGCCCGAAGCCGTCATCTCCTGCACCGGCCGCACATCCCGCCGGATATCGCCCCACATCCCGTAAAGCGCGACGACCCCCAGAAAGATCATCCCCCAGGCCAGCGCCGCGCGCAGCGCCTGACCCATCCGCCCGCGATATTCCGCCAGAACCCAGCCGCCGACCGCCGCCAGCAGCAACAGGAAGTAGAAGACGCGCATCGGTTCGATCTGGCCCATATCCGGCATGTAGGTGCGCCTGGCGCCTCAGATAAGCCCGGTGCCCCGGATCCCGTCGATCACGAATTGCACCGACAGCGCCGCCAGCAGCATACCCAACAGCCGCGTGATCACGACGACGCCGGTCCGCCCCATCAACCGCTCGATCGGCGGGGCAGCCAGCAGGAACAGATAGGTCGCCAGCATCATTACCGCCATCAACCCCAGCACCGCCAGCGTGCCCAGCCAATCGCCCCCCGCCTGTCCGGTCAGCAGGATCATCGAGGCGATGGCGCCCGGTCCCGCGATCAGCGGCGTGGCCAGCGGAAACACCGAAGGGTCGTGGTCGGGATCGGCATGCTGGCCCTCGCGCCGCTGGGTGCGGCGTTCGAACAGCATGTCAAACGCGGTCATGAACAGCAAAAGGCCGCCTGCGATGCGGAAGGCGGGCATCGAAATTCCGATGAAGCCCAGAACCGAGGCGCCGGCGATGCCGAACAGCGCCAGCAGCGCCGTCGCGATGATGCAGGCCCTCAGCGCCATGGCCCGGCGCTGCACCGGCCCCATGCCCTGGGTCAGCGCGATGAACAGCGGCACCAGTCCCGGCGGATCGATCACGACGAACAGCGTCGCAAAGGTCGTGATCAGAAATCCGCTGGTCATCGAGCGCCCGTTCTCATCCGCCTGCCGCCTCCAGCCTTTCCTGCGCCGTCAGCCAAAGCGCCTCGGCCCGGTCCAGAGCCTCCATCACTTCGGCGTATTTCCTGTTCCAGACCTCAAGTTCGCCGATCCGGGCACTTTCGTAAAGCTCGGGATTGGCCAGCCTGGTTGCCAGCTTGTCGCGCATTTCGTTCAGCTTGCCCAGACGCTCCTCGCATTTCCGCACTTCGGCCCGCAACAGCAGGATCTCGTCGCGGCCGGCCTTGCGCGGGCGCGCCACCGGCCTTGCGATCGGTTTGCTGTCACTGTCGCCCGACAACAGCATGCGGCGATAGGCCTCCAGATCCTCGGTATAGGGCGTGACCGCGCCGCCCTTGACCAGCCAGAGCCGGTCGGCCACCAGGCTCAGCAGATGCATGTCATGGCTGACCAGGATCACCGCGCCCGAATATTCGGTCAGTGCCTCGACCAGCGCCTCGCGGCTTTCGATGTCGAGGTGGTTGGTCGGTTCGTCCAGGATCAGAAGATGCGGCGCGTCGATCGTGGCCAGCAGCAGCGACAGCCGCGCCTTCTGCCCGCCCGACAGCCGGCCCACCACGGTTTCGGCCTGATCGGCCAGCAGGCCAAAGCCCGCCAGCCGCGCCCGCAACCTGGCCTGGTATTCCTGCGGCCTCAGGCGCTGGACATGCTGCAATGGCGTTTCGTCGATGTGCAGCTCGTCAACCTGGTGCTGGGCGAAATAGCCGATGCGCAGCTTGCCCGATCGTGTCATCCGCCCTTCGATCAGGGGCAGCTTGCCGGCCAGCAGCTTCGAAAGCGTCGACTTGCCCTCGCCATTGCGCCCCAAGAGCGCGATCCGGTCGTCCTGGTCGATCCGCAGGTTCAGCTTCTTCAGCACCGGCTTGCCGTCATAGCCGACCGCGCCGCCGTCGATGGTGATGATCGGCGGCGCCAGTTCCTCCGGCTCGGGGAAGCCGAACACGACCTTGGCCATGTCTTCGGGCGCGGCGATCGGGGTCAGCTTCTCGAGCATCTTCACCCGGCTCTGCGCCTGCACGGCCTTGCTGGCCTTGGCCTTGAAACGGTCGACGAAACTTTGCAGATGCGCCCGCCGCGCCTCGACCTTCTTGGCCTCGGCCGCCTGCACCGCCCGGCGCTCGGCGACCTGCCGGGCAAACTGGTCATAGGGACCGGACCAATAGGTCAGCTTGCGGTTGTCCAGATGCAGGATGCCGCCGACGGCGCGATTGAGCAGGCCCCGGTCATGGCTGATGATCAGCACGGTATGGGGGTAGCGCTGCAGGTAGCTTTCCAGCCAGAGCGCACCCTCCAGGTCCAGATAGTTGGTGGGTTCGTCCAGCAGCAGGTAATCCGGCTGCGCGAACAGCACGCCCGCCAGCGCCACCCGCATCCGCCAGCCGCCAGAGAAATCGCTGCAGGGCCGGCGCTGATCCTCCGGCTCGAAGCCCAGGCCCCGCAGGATGGAGGCAGCCCGCGCCTCTGCCGACCAGGCGTCGATATCGGTCAGCCGCGCCTGTATTTCCGCGATGCGATGCGCGTCATGCGCGCGCTCGGCCTCGGCCAGCAGGGTGGCGCGTTCGGTATCGGCCGCCAGGACCGTGGCCAGAAGGCTTGCTTGAGAGGAGGGCACTTCCTGCGCCACGCCACCGATCCTGGCCCGCTGCGGCAGGCTGATCGACCCGCCCTCCAGCGCCAGTTCGCCCCGGATCAGCCGGAACAGCGTGGTCTTGCCCGCACCGTTGCGCCCGACCAGGCCCACCTTGTGCCCGGCGGGAATGGTGGCCGAGGCGCCCTCGAACAGCGGGCGCCCCTCGACGGCATAGGTGATGTCTTCGATCTTCAGCATGTCGCTGGCCTTGCCCTACCCGACCTCCGGGGTCAAGCCATGCCCGGGGCGCTGCCCCGGACCCCGGGATATTTGAAGCAAGGTGAAAGGAGCGGGTGACGGGGTGGAGCTGGGGTTGGGGGCGGGGTTGCAAGCGGGGCATTGCGGCAGCGTTCCGGCTTTTCATCGGGCGGACCCCATGCTAGAGGCCCGGCGATCTTTTGGCGCGGCGCGAGGCCCGCCTTTTCACCTGGAGACCAGCATGGCCATCGAACGCACCCTGTCCATCATCAAGCCCGACGCCACCCGGCGCAATCTGACCGGCAAGATCATCGCCAAGTTCGAGGAAGCGGGCCTGCGCGTCGTCGCCTCGAAGCGCATCCATCTGACCCCGGCGCAGGCGGGCGAGTTCTATGCCGAGCATCGCGAGCGCGGCTTTTATGGCGAGCTGGTGGCCTACATGGCGTCCGAGCCGGTCGTGGTGCAGGTTCTGGAAGGGGAGGGCGCCATCCTGAAGAACCGCGAAGTCATGGGTGCGACCGATCCTGCCGCTGCCGCCGCCGGCACGATCCGCAAGGAATTTGCCCTGTCGAAGGGCGAGAATTCGGTGCATGGCTCCGACAGCCCGGCCTCGGCGGCACGGGAAATCGCGTTCTTCTTCTCGGGCCTGGAACTGGTCGGCTGAGGCGGAACCGTCCGCTCGGACATCGGAAAGGCCGCGGCATCTGCCGCGGCCGTTTCGTCTGGCGCCGTTTCGTCTGGGGCTGTGGCGGGGGGCGCCGCGCGTGTTGCGCATGACGGCCCCACGCGTGTTACGCATTCTAACCCATTGAAAATGCCGAATTCTGAGAATTTTCTTCAGAATTCGTTAACCCTGTTTGCCTGCATCGGGGTCGCCATTCGCGTCAGCGTCAGCGTCTGTGTCTCTGTTCGCGTCTGCCCGGCGCCGGGCCCCTGCCGGGGCGAGCACGCCAAGCGCGGTCAGGGCCTGATCGAGCGATCCCGGAATGCCCGAGCCTGACCGGGGCGGCGCGGCGAGACGGGCGGCGGCGACTTCGGCCTTGAGGGCATCGAAGCGGCGGCGCAGTTGCTTCTTTTCCTCGCCCTGGCAATCGTTCCAGGGCCGGCCCTGCAGCGCCATCACCAGCACATAATAGCCGATGAAATGCGGTGGCAGGCCAGCCATCAGCCAGCGGCGATAGGCCTCGTGCGCGCCAAGGGCGCGCAACTCTTCGGCCGAGGTGATCCCGGCGGTGGCGAAATGGGCTTCGGTTGCGGGGCCGAGGTTGCGCAGTGCAGAGATCGGTGTCGGCATCAGGCCGCCAGACTAGGCGCACTTGCCCGCAGCCATCAAGTCCTCGCCCTTCCGGCCCGCGGCCCCAAGGCCCCCGCCCTCTGGCCCGCAGCCGTCTGGGGGGGCGTGTCTGGGCAGGACGTCTGGGCAGGTCGTCTGAGGTGTGCCTCTGGGGCCTCAGATCGAAGCCCAGTCGCGGATCACCGGCGCTCCGGCCTGCTGCTGCGGGGCGGGAGACTGCTGGACCTGCTGCTGCGGCGGGGCGGGCCGGGGCGCGCTGCCTTGCTGCGGGGGGACACTGGCCGGTTCGGACATGATCTGCTCCACATGCCTGGTGCCGCCGGGCGGCGTGCATACCAAGGTATGCAGCCGGCCCGGACAGGGAATTGCCAAGCCAATATAGAGCGTTGCGGGCTGCGGCGCAATGCCGCGGCCCGCCGCTTGCGATCACGCTGCCGCGACGGGGGTCGCAGGATAGCCGATGTCGGACAGGATGGCCTGGATGGCGGCCGCAGGCGCCGGGCCCTCGGTCGTCACCAGATGGGCGGCGAGGTCGACGGTGACCTTGCCGGCGTCCGGCAGGGCCGACAACGCCTCTTCGATGCTGCGCTTGCAATGGCCGCAGGACATGTCGGGAACGGAAAAGGTCTGCATGTGGCACCTCCGTTTCCTATCAAGGCAGCCGGCGGGCAAAGGTCAAGAGCCGAGCGGGACGGTGCGGGAAAACATCGGGGTGGGAGAGCCGGGGTGGAAGGGTCGGGCCTGGAACGGCGGGCCGGGCCGGGGAGGCAGAGGGCCGGGCCGAGACGAAAGAGACGGGAAAGACCTGTGGACGAAACGCCGGCGCAGCGCATCTCGGGCTTGAATCCGGGCGAAAGACTGCCGACATTGGCAGGGCGGTCCGCATCGCGGCGGCCCGTGGCAGACCCTGAGACGATTGCAGTGCCGCTTCTTTCGCCGAGCGAGGTGCCATCCCTGGAGACGAGTTGCAGTCGATGACCGATCAGTCGCTGTCCTTCGCCGTCGAGGGCATGACCTGCGCCAGCTGCGTGGCGCGGGTCGAGCGTGTGTTGAAGGCCCAGCCCGGCGTCATTGCGGCGTCGGCCAATCTGGCGGCAGAGCGGGCAGAGGTGACTTTCGGCGCACCGGCCTCGGCCGAGGGGTTGTCGCAGGCGCTGGCCAAGGCGGGCTATCCGGTGCGCGCGCGGCATCTGCGGCTGGCGGTCGAAGGCATGACCTGCGCCAGTTGCGTGGCGCGGGTGGAACGTGCGCTGAAGGCCGATCCGGCGGTGGCCGACGCCGTGGTGAACCTGGCCACCAACCGGGCCGAGGTCGATCTGTGGAGCGAAGTGCCCGTGGCGCGCCTGATCGCCCGGATCGAGAAGGCGGGTTATGGTGCGCGGGAGATCCTGGGAGACGAAGTTGATCCCCGGGCCAGGGAAGAGGCCGCGCTGTGGCGCGACACCTGGATTGCTGCAGCGCTGACCCTGCCGGTCTTTGGCGTGGAAATGGGCCGGCATCTCTGGATGGACATGCACCACTGGCTGTCGGCGATGATCAGCGACAGCCGGCTGGGGCTGCTGGAGTTGGTGCTGACCGGGCTGGTCCTGCTGGGCCCCGGTCTGCGGTTCTTTCGTCGCGGGCTGGCGGCGCTGTGGCATGCGGCGCCGGACATGAATTCGCTGGTGGCGCTGGGGGCGGGGGCTTCGTGGCTGTATTCCGCGCTGGTGGTGCTGATGCCCGATGTGGTGCCGGCCGGCGCTCGCGGCCTGTATTTCGAGGCAGCGGCGGTGATCGTGACGCTGATCCTGCTGGGCAAGGCGCTGGAGGCGCGGGCCAAGGGCCGGGCCGGGGCGGCGATCGCGCGGCTGGTGGGGCTGGCGCCGCGCACGGCGCGGCTGGTGGCCGAGGACGGCACCGTGACCGAGGTGCCGATCAGTGCGTTGCGCCCGGGCATGGCGGTGCAGATCCGGCCGGGCGAGAAGATACCGGCCGATGGCGTGGTGCAATCCGGCGCGTCGGCCGTGGATGAAAGCATGCTGACCGGCGAGCCCTTGCCGGTGGAAAAGCACCAGGGCGATGTGCTGACCGGCGGCACGGTGAACGGGTCGGGCGGGCTGGTGATGCAGGTGCGTGCCGTGGGCGAGGCGACGGTGCTGGCCCGGATCATCGCCCTGGTGGAAACCGCGCAGGCCGGCAAGCTGCCGGTGCAGGCGCTGGTCGACCGGATCACCCTGTGGTTCGTGCCGGCGGTGATGGGCCTGGCCGCGCTGGCCATGGTGGTCTGGGCGACGTTCGGCCCGGGCCTGGCCGAGGCCCTGGTGGCGGGCGTCTCGGTGCTGATCATCGCCTGCCCCTGTGCCATGGGGCTGGCCACGCCGGTGTCGATCCTGGTGGGAACCGGGCGCGGCGCCGAAATGGGCATCCTGTTTCGCAAGGGCGAGGCGCTGCAGCGCCTGTCGACGGTGCGGCGCGTGGCCTTCGACAAGACCGGCACGCTGACCGAGGGGCGGCCGCGGCTGCTGTCGATGCGGCCGTCGGATTTCGGACTGCTGCGGCTGGCCGCGGCGGTCGAGGCCGGTTCGGAACATCCGCTGGCGGCGGCGATCCTGGCGGCGGCGCGGGAAAAGGGTGTCGATGTGCCGCAGGTGCAGGGCTTTGCCGCGCTGCCGGGGCGCGGGGCCGAAGCCTGGGTGGGCGAGGTCAAGGTGACGGTCGGCTCGGAGCGGGCCTTCGAGTCGGTTCCCGAAGAGCTGAAGGCCGCTGCCGCCGGCGCGCGGAACTCGGGTCAGGGTGTGCTGTGGGTGGGCCGCGGCAGGGTGGCCGAGGCCCTGTTCATCGTGGCCGATCCGGTGAAGCCGCAGGCGGCCGAGGCGGTGGCGCGGCTGAAGGAACTGGGCGTGGAAAGCCTGATGGTCACGGGCGATGCGCAGGCCACGGCCCGGGCCATCGCGGGCCAGATCGGGATCTCCCGGGTCGAGGCCGAGGTGATGCCGGAGGGCAAGGCGGCCGTGGTGCAGGGCCTGGGCGCGGACACGGTGTTCGTGGGCGACGGGATCAATGACGCGCCGGCGCTGGCGGCTGCGGACGTGGGCATCGCCATGGGCACCGGGACGGATGTGGCGGTCGAGGCGGGGGATGTGGTGCTGATGTCGGGCGATCCGGTGGGCGTGCCGCGCGCCATCGCGCTGAGCCGTGCGGTGATGCGCAACATCCGGCAGAACCTGGTGTGGGCCTTTGGCTACAATGTCGCGCTGATCCCGGTGGCGGCGGGCGCGCTGGTGCCCTTCGGCGGGCCGCAACTGTCGCCGATGCTGGGCGCCCTGGCGATGGGGCTCAGTTCGGTCTTCGTGCTGTCGAACGCGCTGCGGCTGCGGCGCTTTCGTGCCTGAGGCCAGGGGTCGGATCGGCGATCCTCACTCGGCAGCGATGGTCAGGGCCCTGGCGGGGGAGGGGATCAGTTCCTTCAGGCTGACGGCATCGAGCTTCTGATAGAACATCTCCTCGGCACCGGCGAAGGCGCGGCCCAGCCGGTCTTCGCAGGTTTGCGACACCAGCGGCAGGCCGGCCTCGAACTTGCGCAGCACCTCGCCCAGGGTGATCTGTTCGGCCGGGCGTGCCAGACGCAGCCCGCCGGCGCGGCCGCGCTGGGTGGCCAGAAATCCCTTGCGGGCCAGTTGATGGATCACCTGGGCCAGATGGTTTTCCGAAGCGCCAAGGAGGGCGGCGATTTCGTGCTTGCGAAACAGCCGGGCGGGCTCGGCTGCACAGGTCAAAAGGGTCTTGACCGCCAGAAGGCTGCGCGTGGTGATGTGCATGGGTCTACTCCGTGTCGCAGGCGACATTCGCATGCCTGCGCCGGTCTGCCTTGATCCAGATCAGGTTTCGGGCGTTTTGCCCCACCTGCGACGAATCGCGCAGCCGGGCGTTCCAAAATCGCTTTGAGCGACAGCTCCATTTTGAAAAGACGTCGAAAAACCCGACTGCAAATTGACGCTGTTTGCGCTAACATGCAAACCGGTTTGACTTGGGGGGCCGCCAGGTCCATCTGCTTGACCCGGCGGGCCGAAGCGATAGCCTGCCCGGAAAGAACAGGACGAAACACGTGACCATGACCGCCAATCCCGTGACGTTGAGCGCCTCGGCGCTGAAGGCCGACGTTCTGCGCCATCTGACCTTCACGCTGGGCAAGGATGCGCCCCATGCCTCGGTCTATGACTGGCGCATGGCGCTTTCTTTCGCGATCCGTGACCGGATCATGGAACCCTGGTTTGCCTCGACCCGGCGCACCTGGGCCGAAGACCGCAAACGGGTCTATTACCTGTCGATGGAATTCCTGATCGGGCGCCTGCTGGAAGACGCCACGATCAACCTGGGCCTGCGCGAGATCGCCGAGGCGGTGATGGCCGATCTGGGCCAGGACTTTCGTGTTCTGGTCGAGGACGAGCCCGACGCGGCGCTGGGCAATGGCGGGCTGGGGCGGCTGGCGGCCTGTTTCATCGAAAGCATGGCGACGGTGGGCTGCCCGGCCTACGGCTATGGCATCCGCTATGAGCACGGGCTGTTCCGCCAGCGGTTCGAGAACGGCCAGCAGGTCGAAACGCCGGAAGACTGGCTGACGACGCGCAACCCCTGGGAACTGGAGCGCCCGGAAGCCTGCTACACGATCGGTTTCAAGGGCCAGATCGAGCAGCGCAATGGCCGCGATGTCTGGGTGCCCGGCGAAACCGTCATCGCCTCGGCCCATGACATGCCGGTGATCGGCTGGCAGGGCAGGTGGGCCAACACGCTGCGGCTGTGGGCGGCCAGGCCCACGACCCTGTTCAATCTGGAACGCTTCAACCGGGGCGACTTCACCGCTGCCGCGGAACCCGAAACCCTGGCGCGCACCCTGAGCCGGGTGCTCTATCCCGATGACACGACCTATCAGGGCAAGGAACTGCGGCTGAAGCAGGAATTCTTCCTGACTTCGGCGGCGCTGCAGGACATCCTCCGCCGGTATCTGGCCAATCACACCGATCTCGAGGCGCTGCCCGGTCATGTCGCCATCCAGATGAACGACACCCACCCCGCCATTGCCGGGCCGGAGCTGGTCCGGCTTCTGGTGGACGACCACGGGATGGAATTCGACACGGCGGTGGCAACGGCGCGGGGCTGTCTGGGCTATACCAACCACACGCTGCTGCCCGAGGCGCTGGAGCGCTGGGCGACCTTTACCTTCGGCACGACCCTGCCGCGCCACATGCAGATCGTGGAGCAGATCGACAGCTGGCATCGGCGCGCCTATCCCTCGCGCCCGCATTACGTGGGCATCGTGAAGCATCACGAGGTGCGGATGGGCGAGTTGGCCTTCATCATGGCGCACAAGGTGAACGGCGTGTCGGCGCTGCACAGCGAACTGATCAAGACGAACCTGTTCCCCGAACTGAACCGGCTGCATCCGGGGCGGATCATCAATGAAACCAACGGGGTCACGCCGCGGCGCTGGCTGAGGATGGCCAACCGGCCGCTTTCGGCGCTGATCAGCCAGACGATCGGCGAGGGCTGGGAAGACAGGCTGGACCGCCTGCGTGAACTGGAGCCGCATATCGAGGACAGGGGGTTCCGCGATGCCTTTGCCGCGGCCAAGCGGGCGAACAAGGTGGCGCTGGCGGGCTGGGTCAGCCAGCAGCTGGGGATCAGTCTGAATCCCGATGCGCTGTTTGACGTGCAGGTCAAGCGCATCCACGAATACAAGCGTCAGCTGCTGAACATCCTCCAGACGATCTGCCACTGGCACCGGCTGCGTGCCAATCCCGGGGGCAACTGGGTGCCGCGGGTGAAGATCTTTGGCGGCAAGTCGGCGCCCGGCTATGCCGTGGCCAAGGAAATCATCCATCTGATCAATGACGTGGCCACTGTCGTGAACGCCGACAAGGTCACCGGCGATCTGCTGAAGATCATCTTTCCTCCCAATTACAACGTCAGCATGGCCGAGCGGCTGATGCCGGCGGCCGACCTGTCGGAGCAGATCTCGACGGCGGGCAAGGAGGCCAGCGGCACCGGCAACATGAAGTTCATGATGAACGGCGCACCGACGATCGGCACGCTTGACGGCGCCAATGTCGAGATCCTGCATGAGGTCGGCGAGGAAAACTTCTTCCTGTTCGGCCTGACCGCCGCCGAAGCGATGGCCCGGCGCCAGGACCCCGACCATGCCCGCAAGGCGATCGAGGCGAGTCCCGGCTTGCAGGACGTGCTGCAGATGATCGCCGAGGGCCGTTTCAGCCCCGACCAGCCCGACCGCTATCATGGATTGGTGCATCGGGTCTGGCACCACGACTACTTTCTGGTGGCTTCGGATTTCGACGCATTCGACCGTGCCCAGTCCGAGGTGGACATGGCCTTTGCCCAGCCCGACCGCTGGGCCCGGATGGCGGCCTTCAACACGGCGCGCAGCGGATTTTTCTCGTCAGATCGGACGATCCGCAGTTACATGAAGGACATCTGGTCCATTCCGTCGGCCCTGTGACTGAGCAGCGAGGTGACCATGACCGAAACGACCCTGACCCCCGGCCTGGACCACGGCGCCGCGCTGGCCATCGTGGAGGGCCGGCATGGCGATGCCTTTGCCGTGCTGGGCCCGCATGAACGGGCGGGGAAATGGGTCGTGACGGCGTTCGTGCCGGGGGCCGAGGCGCTGTGGCTGCTGCCGGCGGGCAGGGCAGAGCCCGTCGCCTGTGCCGCCGTGCCGGGCTTTCCGGGGCTGTTCGAGGGGGTCTTGAAAAAGCGCGGCCCCTACCGGCTGCGTGGGCGGAATGGCGCCACGACCTGGGAATTCGAGGACGCCTACCGCTTTGGCCCGGTGCTGGGCGAACTGGACGAATACCTGCTGGGCGAGGGCACGCACAAGCGGTTGTGGCAGGCGCTGGGTGCGCATGTGATGGAGCACGAGGGCGTTCAGGGCACGCATTTCGCGGTCTGGGCACCCAATGCGCAGCGTGTGTCGGTCGTGGGCGATTTCAACCATTGGGATGGTCGTCGCCACCCGATGCGGCGGCGCGGCGCCACCGGAGTCTGGGAGATCTTCATCCCCGGCATGCGCGACGGGGCCAGCTACAAATACGAAATCCGCACCGGCGCCGGCACGATCCTGCCGCTGAAGGCCGATCCGGTGGGCTTTGGCAGCGAACATCCGCCGGCCAATGCCTCGGTGGTGCGCGACCTTGGCGGGGCGGAATGGAACGACGGCGAATGGATGGCCACCCGGGCAAGAAGGCACCGGATCGACCAGCCGATTTCGGTCTACGAGGTGCATCTGGGATCCTGGCGCCGGGCGCCGGGCAACCGGATGCTGTCGTATCTGGAATTGGCCGAGCAACTGGTCGACTACGTGGCCGACATGGGCTTTACCCATATCGAGCTGCTGCCGGTCAGCGAATATCCCTTTGATGGCAGTTGGGGCTATCAGCCGGTCGGGCTTTACGCGCCCACCGTCCGGCACGGCACGCCGGCCGAGTTTCGCCGCTTTGTCGATGCGGCCCACCGCAAGGGGCTGGGCGTCATCCTGGACTGGGTGCCGGGCCATTTTCCGACCGATGCGCATGGTCTGGGCCGGTTCGACGGCACCCCGCTATACGAACATGCCGATCCGCGCGAAGGCTTCCATCAGGACTGGAACACCTTCATCTACAACTATGGCCGCAGCGAGGTGCAGAATTACCTCGTCTCCAACGCCTTGTACTGGCTGGAGGAATACCACCTGGACGGATTGCGTGTGGATGCCGTGGCCTCCATGCTCTACCGCGATTATTCGCGCGGCGAAGGCCAGTGGATCCCGAACCGGGACGGGGGCCGCGAGAATTACGAAGCCATCGCCCTGCTGCGCCGGGCCAATACCGTGGCCTATGGCGAAGTGCCCGGAATCATGACCATCGCCGAGGAATCGACCGCCTTTCCGGGCGTGTCGCGGCCGGTGGATCATGGCGGTCTGGGCTTTGGCTTCAAATGGAACATGGGGTGGATGAACGACACCCTGAGCTACATGCAGAAGGATCCGATCTTTCGCAAATACCACCATCACCAGATGACCTTTGGCCTGCATTATGCCTGGTCGGAAAACTACATCCTGCCGATCAGTCATGACGAGGTGGTGCATGGCAAGGGCTCGATGCTGGGCAAGATGCCGGGCGGGCCCTGGGAAAAATTCGCCAATCTGCGTGCCTATTACGGTTTCATGTGGGGGCATCCGGGCAAGAAGCTGCTGTTCATGGGCCAGGAATTCGCGCAGGGCGCCGAATGGAACCACAATCAGAGCCTTGATTGGCACCAGCTGCAACTGCGCGAACATCAGGGCGTGCAGAACCTGGTGCGCGATCTGAACCGGGTCTATCGCGACACACCCGCGCTGCATCGCAACGACTGCCGGCCGCAGGGATTCCAGTGGCTCGAGATGGATGACGCCGAAGGCTCGACCTATGCCTGGATCCGGCGCGGCGAGGCCGGGGATCCGCCGGTGGTGGTGGTGGCCAACATGACGCCGGTCGAACGGCGCATCCGGGTCGGCCTGCCGGCCGGAGGGCAATGGGCCGAAATCCTGAACAGCGACGCGGCCATCTATGGCGGCGGCAACCGGGGCAACCTGGGCGGGCTGAAGGCGGAGAACCGGCCGTGGCACGGTCAGGGCCATTCGGCCATGGTCACGCTGCCGCCGCTGGGCGTGGTGTATTTCAGGTTGGTCTGAATGCGGGGTTGATTGCAGCACGCCAGACCCGCGCAAGGGAGGAGCAGATGAAACCAAGTCCGAACACCCGGCTTTCCGCGCAGGCCATGGCCTTTGTTCTTGCCGGCGGGCGCGGCAGCCGCCTGAAGGAGCTGACCGACCGGCGTGCCAAGCCCGCGGTCTATTTCGGCGGCAAGGCCAGGATCATCGACTTTGCCCTGTCGAACGCGCTGAATTCCGGCATCAGGAAGATGGCGATCGCGACCCAGTACAAGGCGCACAGCCTGATCCGCCACATC
>JAKALB010000180.1 GCA_021813365.1 Pseudomonadota bacterium
CGGGGAGCGGGTGCGGGGGGGCGGTGCGCCCCGCCTGGCCGGGCCGAACCTGCCGGTGCCGGCGCCGACGGCGCACTGCCGCAGGGCGGGCCGTCGGGCCGCTGTCGTGCCGATGGACGCGGGCCGCGGGCTTTGTCAGACTGCCTCCATGCCGCAGGGGGGGCCCATGTCGATGATCAGGTCGGAGTTGCAGCGGTTTTCCGACACCGTCCGGTGGAGCTGGCATGGCTGGCGGGCCGCCTGGGCGACCGAGCGATCGCTTCGGCAATGGAGCGTGGTGAATATCCTGTCGGCGGCCCTGGCCTTCTGGCTGCCTCTGACCGCGGGTGAGCGCGCATTGATCCTGGCGCTGGGGCTGCTGGTGCTGGCATCGGAACTGGTGAACACCGCGATCGAGGAGCTGGTGGACACGATCTTTCCCGGTCTCGATCCCCGCGCCAAGCGCGCCAAGGACTGCGGCAGCGCCGCCGTGGCGCTGACCGCGCTGGCGGGGGGCGTGGCCTGGCTGGCGATCCTGGTCGGCTGACCGACGCGGTCGGTTCGGGGCCGCCCCGGGCCTGCCGCCCCGGCCCGGACGGCAGATCGAATCGCGGCTCGCCGGCCTCCGGTCGGCCGGGCGCCGATCAGCGCACGTGGCGATACACGTTGAGCGCGAACAGGATCAGCCCGATGAAGATGCACAGTTCGGCGAGCGGCGCGATCGGGAACATCGCCGCCTCGGCGATCTTGCCGGACAGCAGCAGCCACAGCATCACCAGCAGAACCAGGGCGCCGATCTGGTGCAGCCAGAAATGCGCCCTGGCCTGGAGCGATTCGCCCGCGGCCGGAAACAGGTGATAGACCAGGCCGAACGCCATCGGCAGAACAAAGCCCAGCAGGTTGATATGGGCGTGCAACGGCACCAGCGTGCGATCACCCGAGCCGCCCATGTAGATCCCGATGCCGACGCCGAGGATGATGTAGAGCGAGCCGATGAGCATGAAATTGCGTGAAACAGACATGTCCCCTCCCTGATGGCTTTGCGCCACTTGTTGCTTGCCGGGGGATTCTAGCACGAAATATGGACTTGGGACTCACTTTTTGCCCGCCCCACCGTGGCAGCGGGGCGGTGTCCGGCGGCGGATGCCGAGGGCGGGCCTCAGGCCAGCGACTTGTGGGTGCCGTCGCAGAACGGCGCATTGCCAGTCTGCTTGCAGCCGCACAGATAGACCGTGCCGGTTTTCTCGGCGGTGAAGGCCCTGGGGGTGAGGGAGGTGGTCTTGTGGCTGCCATCGCAGAACGGCTGGGCCCTGGAACGGCCGCAGGCACACCAGTAATAGGTCTTGCCCGCCTCGACCGGCACGGCAAAGGGGGATTTCTGGGCGACAAGCGGAAGATCGGACATGCGCATTCTCCTGTGCCGGACAGGCCATCAGGCTAGGCTGCAACGCAATCCGATCAAGTGGCCCGCCTGTGCGCCCGCGCAGAGGCATGGTGCACCAGCGCAATCTGGCCCGGCGGTGCAACCAGCCCGACGGACCTGTGGGCAGACGGGCGGGCAGGCGGGCGGGCAGGCGGGCGGGCAGGCGGGCGGGCCGGGATTGCGCGGGGCTGATCGTCGGGGCGCGTCACCGGGACGGCCGCCGATCGGCATTGCATCGGGCAGCGACCGGCTGGATCAGACCGGCTTGCCCCACAGGTCATAGGCGCCGGCCTCGTCCACCTCGACGGTGACAAGATCGCCGGGCGAGAGTGTTTCGAACCCTTCGTCGATGAACAGGTTGCCGTCGATTTCCGGCGCATCGGCCTTGGTGCGGCAGGTGGCGCCCTCTGCATCCACCTCGTCCACGATCACCTGGATCACCTGGCCCACCCTGGCGGCCAGCTTCGCCTCGGAAATCGCCTGGGCCTTTTCCATGAAGCGGTCGTAGCGCTCTTGCTTCACCTCGGCGGGCAGGTGATCGGGCAGGTCGTTCGACCGGGCACCGGCGACGTTTTCATACTGGAAGCAGCCGACGCGATCGAGCTGCGCCGCGTCCAGCCAGTCCAGCAGGGTCTGGAATTCGGCCTCGGTCTCGCCGGGATAGCCCACGATGAAGGTGGACCGCAGGGCGATCTCGGGGCAGGCGCTGCGCCAGGCGGCGATTTCGTCCAGCGTCCTTGCGGCGGCGGCGGGGCGGGCCATGCGGCGCAGGGTGTCAGGATGGGCGTGCTGGAAGGGGATGTCCAGATAGGGCAGCACCAGGCCCTCGGCCATCAGCGGGATCAGGTCGCGCACATGCGGATAGGGGTAGACATAATGCAGGCGCACCCAGGCGCCCAGACTGCCCAGTTCGCGGGCAAGGTCGGTCAGATGCGCCCTGACCTCTCTGTCCTTCCAGGGGCTGGTGTCATGCTTGCGGTCCAGGCCATAGGCCGAGGTATCCTGGCTGATCACCAGAAGCTCGCGCACCCCGGCCTCGACCAGCTTTTCCGCCTCGCGCAGCACGGCATGGGCCGGCCGGCTGACCAGGCGCCCCCGCATGTCGGGAATGATGCAGAACTTGCACTTGTGGTTGCAGCCTTCGGAAATCTTCAGATAGCTGTAATGGCGCGGGGTCAGCTTGACCCCGGTCGCGGGCAGCAGGTCGACAAAGGGATCGGGCACCGGCGGCACGGCACGGTGGACGGCGTCCAGCACGGATTCGTATTGCTGCGGGCCGGTGACGGCCAGAACCCTGGGATGGGCGCCGGTGATGAACTCGGGTTCCGCCCCCAGGGCACCCGGTGCCGATGACCCGGCCATTGCGGGCCAGGGCCTCGCCGATCGCCTCGAGGCTTTCGGCCTTGGCGCTGTCGAGGAAGCCGCAGGTATTGACGATCACCGCCTCGGCGCCCTGGTAATCCGGGCTGATCGCATAGCCTTCGGCGCGCAGGCGGGTCAGGATGCGCTCGCTGTCCACCAGCGCCTTGGGGCAGCCAAGCGAGACCATGCCGATGGTGGGCTGTCCGGGGCGGCGGTCATCCGGAACCCTGGCGCGGGCCAGGTCGGGGCGAAGGTTGGGCGGGTTCTGGATCATGCGCCTCCTATAACCGAAAGCCGGGACGGGGTTAAGGGGCCGGCTTTGGGCGGGGCGGGCCGCCCATGCCGCCCCCTGCCCCGCCCCTTCCCCTGCCCCGCCCCTTCCCCTGCCCGGAACGGGCGGGCACCGGTTGACCCGGGCCCGGCCGATGCTTACCTGCAATCTGCACAACAGGCGGCCAGCAGCTTGCAGGACACGGCATCAGGGATCTTTCGGCCCGCCCGCGACGACCGCTGGCCCGACCGGGCGCTGGTGGTGCACGCCGACCGCGGCTGGCATGACCATATCCTGGGCGGGCATTGCGATTTCTTCGAGAAGATCGGCCGGGCTGCCCGGGATCGCGGGCTGGACACCCTGCTGGTGCGGGCCGACCGGCCGGGTGGAAATACTTTGCCGGATGGTCCGCAGACCCATATCCTGATCGGGCCGAAACGCCTGCGGGGACGCCAGGTCTTCCACGCCTGGCCGGCCTATATCAAGGGCTTCTGGTATCTGGACCCGCGGGGCTATTTCTGGAATTCGTCGATTCTGACCACAGGCTTCGACCCTGGTGCCATCGACGCCGAAGCGGCGGGCGCGTTCTTCACCCGCGTCAGCCGCCATCGCATCCGCCGGAACGTATCGCAGCGCAGGCAGGCGCCGCCCGCCGATCTGGCCCCGGCCGATGTGGCGGTCTTCACCCAGGACATCGAACGCCATGCCGAGCCGGTGCATCACCTGCAAACCCAGCAGATGATCCGTGCCGCGGCCAATGCGGTGCCGGGGCGCGTCTATGTCAAGCCGCATCCCCTGATGACCGAGGCGCAGCGGGCCTGGCTGGCCAGGCTGTGCGGGCGGCTGGAAAACGCGGTGCTGACCGACGCCTCGGTGCATGACATCATCCGCGCCTCGGGCGTGATCGTCTCGCAGAACTCGGCCGTGGGGTTCGAGGCGCTGATGCACAGAAAGCCGGTGATCACCTGCGCCCGGACCGATTATGCCGGGGCCAGCCTGGTCAGCCGCACGGCCGGCGAACTGCGCGCCAACATCCGCCGCGCCCCGGACCATTTCGCGACCTTTCCGTTCGAGAAATACTTCTACTGGTTCCTGGGCCAGAACATGCTGGAACCGCAGCGCGACGACTTCACCTCGCGGGCGATGGCGATCCTGTTTCCCGCGTGACGCCTATTTCCCGCCCAGATAGGCAAAGCGGTAGGCCAGCGCCACGCCGCCTGCTCCGCCGACCACATTGCCCAGGCTCGTCAGCGCCAGATTCTGCACGATCGCTCTGGCCGGCAGGTCGCCCCCCGCCGCCAGCGCCTGCGGGAAGAAGAACATGTTGGCGACCGAGTGCTCCATCCCCAGCAGAACGAAGGCCGGAATCGGGAACAGGATCGCCAGGATCTTGCCCGTCGTGTCGCGCGAGGAAAAGGTCAGCCAGACGGCCAGGCAGACCAGCGCGTTGCACAAGGCGGCGCGCGACAGTTCGGCCAGGGGCCCCAGCGCCGCCTTGGCCTGTGCGATCTTCACCGCCGTCTCGCCCATCGGCCCGGAATAGAGACCGGTCATGGCAAAGACCGCCGCCAGGCCCGATGCGCCCGCCAGGTTGCCGCACCAGACCACCGCCCAGTTGCGCACCAGCGCGCCCCCGGTGATCTTGCGGTCGACCGCCGCCATGACCATCAGCGCATTGCCGGTGAAAAGCTCGGCCCCGCCCACAACCACCAGCACCAGCCCCAGCGAAAACACCAGCCCCCCCAGAAACCGCGCCGGGCCATGGGCCAGGTCCGAGCCGGTCATCACCATCGTGTAGGCCGCCGCGCCAAAGCCGATGAAGGCCCCGGCCAGCATGGCCAGCACGAACATCTGCGCGGCGGGCAGCGCGGCCTTGGCCACGCCGGCCTGTTCGACCAGAGCCGCCATCTCGCGCGGTTTGTAGGCGTCGGAAAGATGCGTGTCGTTCATGGGATGCCCTGTCTGCAGGTTGGATCTGCGGGTTGAATCTGCACGTCGTATCTGCGGGTCGTATCTGCCGGTCGTATCTGCGGGACGAGCCGATCGAAGCGGGCTGGCAGGGTTCCGGCGCCGGGGCCCGACCTAGCAAAGAGCCGCCGGAATCAACCCGCGCAGGGCATTGCCAGAT
>JAKALB010000041.1 GCA_021813365.1 Pseudomonadota bacterium
GGCACGCCGGAACGGCTGGATGCTTTCCGTAAGGTTTTCATGCAAGGCGGCTACAAGGCGTTGCTGGCGCTGCGCGACCAGGGCGTCACGCGGGCGATCGGCGGCGGGATCAACGAATGGGAGCAATGCCAGTGGCTGCTGGAGCGCGGCGATTTCGACATCTTCCTGCTGGCAGGCCGTTACACCCTGCTGGAACAGGACAGTCTCGACAGCTTTCTGCCCATGTGTCTGGCGCGCGGCGTCGGGATCGTGATCGGCGGGCCCTACAATTCCGGCGTGCTGGCGACGGGCCCGCGGGCCGGGGCGTTCTACAACTACAACCCCGCTCCGCAGCGGGTGCTGGACAAGGTGGCGGCGATCCAGCGGGTCTGCTCTGCCCATGGCGTTCGCATGGTCGATGCGGCCTTCCGGTTTCCGCTGCTGCATCCGGCGGTTCTGTCGGTCATCCCCGGAGCGCAGACCGTAGCCGAGGTCGAGGCCAATGTCCGCGCCACCACGGCCCGGATCCCGCCCGCCCTCTGGGCCGATCTGAAATCCGAAGGACTGATGCACACCGATGCCCCGACCGGAGCGTGAACCATGATCATCGACAGCCACCAGCACCTGTGGACCCCGGCGCGGGGCGATTATGACTGGATGCCGAAAGGAGATCCCGTGCTGGACCGGGTCTATGCCCCGCGCGATCTGGCGCCGATCCTGAGGGCGAACGGGGTCGATGCCACCGTGATCGTGCAGGCGGCGGCGACGGTGCACGAGACGGAATACATGCTGGGCCTGGCCGACGGTACCGATTTCATCCGGGGCGTCGTGGGTTGGGTGGATTTTGAAAGGCCCGCCGATCTGGCGCAGTTGCAGCGGCTGAAGGGGCATCCGAAGTTCAAGGGAGTCCGGCCGATGATCCAGGACATTCCGGACGATGACTGGATGCTGCGGCCCGACATCCAGTGGGCCTATGCGGCGCTGATCGACCTGGACCTGACCTTCGATGCTCTGGGCTTTCCCCGGCATCTGGCGAATTTCCTGACGCTCCTGAAACGACATCCCCGGATGCGGACCGTGATCGACCATTGCATGAAGCCGCAGATCCGCGATCCGGCGCAGTTCCGGTTCTGGGCCGACGGCATGTCGCGGCTGGCGCAGGAGACCGGGGCGCTGGTCAAATTCTCGGCCCTGATCACCGAAGCCGGCCCGGACTGGACGGTCGCCGCGCTGAAACCCTATGTGGATCACATCCTGCGCGAGTTCGGGCCGGGGCGGATCATGTGGGGCTCGGACTGGCCGGTGTGCCGGCTTCGGGCGGAATATGCCGGCTGGATGGAGGCGGCAAGGCTTCTGACCGCGCATCTGGGCCCGCAGGATCGGGCGCGTATCTGGGGAGGGACGGCGGCAGAGTTTTATCGGCTGGAGTTGTGACAAGGGGGCGTAACACGCGTGTTATGCTGAGTAACATATTGATATAACAAGTTTTTATTTTTCTTGTTCGTGATCCGTTAACCACGATTGGCTGCGATCGGCCGCGGTCGGCCATGAAACCGCAATGCGTTTTCGTCTGCGTCCCCAGGGAAGGCGGGCCGAAACCTGCCGGCGCCGCAGCTTTGATCCGGCGCGGGGCTGGGCGGCGCGGCTAACGATAAAGCTGTGCGGCCACGGCACGAAGGGCGGCAGCGGCGTCCTGCCTGGCGGTGGCGGCGCTCAGCGTCGGGTCGTTGCGCAGACGGCTGGCAATGGCGCGCAGCCGGTCGGCCATTTCGACATTGGCCGCGGCCTCGGCCGCCGGATCCAGCCCGGAATGGTCGGGGAATGTGTCGAAATAGATCACGCCGCCAAAGCCCTGGCGGTCGAGTTCCACGAACAGCTCCAGTGTCTGCATCGGGTGAACGGAGCCGACCATCAGCCCGTCGTCACGCTTGCCGTAGCCGTCGTTCAGATGGACGCCCAGGATGCGGCTGTGCCGGGCGGCCAGCTGCGCCGATTGCGCGGGGATCTCTCCGGCAAACAGCACATGGCAGAAATCCAGCGTGATCCCGGTGTTGGCGCGCCCCAGTTCCCGGATGGCCAGAAGGTTGCTGGCGATCCCGGGCATCAGCGAAAAGGCGCGGGGGTCGTTGGGCTTGTATTCCAGCGAAATGTCCAGCGCGGGGTTGTGGTCGCAGACTGCCTCCAGCGCGCGCAGGGTGCTGTCCCACATCATGGAATAGTCGCCCTGAAAGGCGTAATCGACCCCGTCCTGCCCCATCCAGAGGGTCATCACCTGGCCGCCCATCTCGGCCAGCGCGTCGAGACCGCGCCTGGTGAGGTCGACGGCGGCCTGCCAGACCCCGGGGTCCGGGTTGGTGAAGGCACCCAGGCGAAAACCGGGGTCGGTGTAATAGCGCATCGCCAGGCCGTTCAGCGCCACGCCATTGTCGGCCATGACCCTGGACAGTTCGCGCGGCGTGGTGCCAGCAAAATGATCGGGGTAATTCAGATCGGCGGCGTCGATCCCCGCCACCTGCCCCACCCGCGCGATCAGATCGGCGCTGGAGGGGTGCGTCAGCCCCGGCTTGAAGGCGTTCAGCCGCGCGGCATAGCGCGGGGCATTGCGGGGCTCGGGCATCAGCGGGGGCCTTCGGGATCGAACAGGTCGGGCCGGGTTGCGGCCAGAGGTTCCAGGAAGCTGAGCAGCATGCCCAGATGCGTCCGGGTCGCGGTGCGGGCCGCAGCGGGATCATGCGCCTCCAGCGCGGCGAAGATGGCCTGGTGCTCGGCCAGGGTGGCCGCCACGCGGCCCGGCGTGGGCAAGACCAGGCGGCGGGCGCGGTTCACATGCACCCAGGCGGTTTCGGCCAGGCTGGCCAGGCGGGGAAATTCGGTGAAGCCAAGGATCAGCTCGTGGAATTGCGCGTCGGCCTCGTAGAAGCCCTGGGTGTCGCCATCCTCGACATGGGCGGCCTGCAGGCGCAGGTTGCGGCGCACCAGGACAAGCTGATCTTCGGTGATCGTCTCGGCCACGCGCTCCACCGCGGCCAGTTCCAGCGCCTGGCGCAGGAAGGCACCTTCGCGGATTTCCGTCATCGACAGGCGGGTGACATAGGTGCCGGCCTGCGGCACGACGCGAACCAGGTGCTCGCCGGCCAGCCGGGCCACCGCCTCGGACACCGGACTGCGCGAGACGCCCAGGGCCTCGCAGATTTCCGGTTTGCGCAGGATTTCGCCCGGAGCAAAGCTGAGCGTCAGGATCGCATCCCGCAGCGTGGCATAGACGCGGTGCGCCAGGCTACCCGAATAGGACGACAGCGGCCGCAGCGGGCGACGCTGCGGCAGGGCCACTTGCGCAGGGGAGGCATTCGCTTGTAGCATACTAACATGTTAGCTGGGATGGGGAATGAGTCAAGTCCGCGTCCCATACCGCTTTGGAAGGGCAATGCAAGATGGTGAACCCGACGATCCGCCTGAATCCGGCCGATAACGTGGTGATTGCGCTGAAGGATCTGCCTTCGTCCGGCGTGGTGGACGGGATCAGCCTGCTGGACCCGATCCCGCGGGGACACAAGATCGCGGCGCGCGCGATTGCGAAGGGCGAGCATGTCATCCGCTATGGCCAGATCATCGGCGCGGCAACCGAGGCGATCGAGGCGGGGCGGCATGTGCATACGCACAACCTGGCAATGTCGGACCACAGCCATGATTACGCCTTTGCCAGCGATATCCGGCCGCTGCCGGCGGTGGAGAGGGGCCGGACCTTTGACGGCTATCACAGGGCCGACGGCAAGGTGGGGACGCGGAATTACCTGGGCGTGCTGACATCGGTGAATTGCAGCGGATCGGTTGCCAAGTTCATCTGCGAGGCGGTGGAACGCGAAGGCTGGTTGCAGGACTTCCCGAATGTCGACGGCGTGGTGCCGATCGTGCATGGCACCGGCTGCGGGATGAGCGGCAAGGACGAGGGCTATGCCACGCTGTACCGCACGTTGCAGGGCTATGCCCGCAACCCGAATTTCGGCGGCATCCTGCTGCTGGGCCTGGGCTGCGAAGTGATGCAGTTGCCCGATCTGGTGGGCAAGGGTCGGCTGAAGGAAGATGCCAGCCTGCGGCTGATGACCATCCAGCAGACCGGCGGCACGCGGCGGACGGTGGAGGCCGGGGTGGCGGCCCTGAAGGAGATGGCGGAGATTGCCAACCGGATCGCGCGGGCTCCGGCGGGGATCGAGCATCTGACGGTGGGTCTGCAATGCGGCGGATCTGACGGCTATTCCGGGATCACGGCGAACCCGGCCCTGGGCTTTGCCTCGGACCTGCTGGTGGCGCATGGCGGCACCACGATCCTGTCCGAGACGCCCGAAATCTACGGCGCCGAACATCTGCTGACGCGGCGGGCGGTGACACCGGAAGTGGGCCGCAAGATCGTCGAACGCATCCGCTGGTGGGAGGATTACACCGGCCGGCTGGGCGGCGAGATGGACAACAACCCCAGCCCCGGCAACAAGAAGGGCGGGCTGACCACGATCCTCGAGAAATCGCTGGGCGCGGTGGCCAAGGGCGGCACCGCCCCCCTGACCCAGGTCTACAAGTTCGCCGAACCCGTCACCGAACGCGGCTTTGTCTATATGGACAGCCCCGGCTATGACCCCTGCTCGGTCACCGGACAGGTGGCCTCGGGGGCGAATCTGATCTGTTTCACCACCGGCCGCGGCTCGGTTTCCGGCTACAAGCCCACGCCCTGCATCAAGCTGGCCACCAACACCGAGATGTACAACCGCATGTCCGGCGACATGGACATCAATTGCGGCGACATCATCACCGAAGGGATCAGCGTCGAGACCAAGGGACGCGAGATCTTCGAGATGTGGATCGCGGTCGCCTCGGGCGCCAGGACGAAGTCCGAGGAACTGGGCTTTGGCGGCGCGGAATTCGTGCCATGGACCATGGGCGCGGTGATGTAGCGGACCGGGGTCCGCCGCGCCAGCCCTGCCAGCCCGGAACCAGGCCCCGAACCAGGCCGACAACCGCGCCGCAATCCCGACAAGGCGGATGGCCGGGGCACGTCTTGCGGGCCCGCAGGCGCGATCACGAGCGATCAGCCCGCGATGCGCCGACCCGTGCCACAGGCCTGGCGCCCGGCGGCCCCGCAACCGCGGTCCCGGATCGGCGAGCGGTCAGGAAAGGGGCGGAATCGTGGGCCACAGACCGGCAACAGACAGACCGGCCACAGAAGGAACGTCGCGCATCGACCCATCGGCCCATGCTGGATTTCCTGCGTGAAATGCTGCGCAAGACCCGGGACTGCCGCTGCCCGCCGTCTCAAAAGAACGCCTGCAGCCCCGTGATCGCCCGGCCCAGGATCAGCGCATGCACGTCATGCGTGCCCTCATAGGTGTTCACGGTTTCCAGATTCATCATGTGGCGCATCACCTGGAAATCCTCGGATATGCCATTGCCGCCGTGCATGTCGCGCGCCAGCCGGGCCGCCTCCAGCGCCTTGCCGCAGTTGTTGCGCTTGATGATGGAAATCATCTCGGGCGCGGCCTGGGCTGCGTCCATCAGACGGCCGACGCGCAGGGCGGCCTGCAGGCCAAGGCCGATCTCGGTCAGCATGTTGGCCAGCTTCACCTGGTAAAGCTGGGTCTGCGCCAGCGGCCGGCCAAACTGCTTGCGGTCCAGCCCATACTGCCGGGCGGCCTGCATGCAGAATTCGGCCGCCCCCATCACCCCCCAGGCGATGCCATAACGAGCGCGGTTCAGACAGCCGAACGGGCCTTTCAGGCCCTCGACATGGGGCAACAGGGCATCCTCGCCGACTTCGACCCTGTCCAGCACGATCTCGCCGGTGATCGAGGCGCGAAGCGACAGCTTGCCGCCGATCCTGGGCGCCGACAGGCCCCTGGTGCCCTTGTCCAGCACAAAGCCGCGGATCTTGCCGCCATGCGCCTCGGACTTGGCCCAGACGACGAAGACATCGGCGATGGGCGCGTTGGAAATCCACATCTTCGTGCCGGTCAGCTCATAGCCGCCGGCGGTCTTGCGGGCGGTGGTCTTCATGCCCGCCGGGTCGCTGCCCGCGTCCGGCTCGGTCAGACCGAAGCAGCCGATCCACTCGCCGCTTGCCAGTTTCGGCAGATATTTCCGCCGCTGCGCCTCGGTGCCATAGGCATAGATCGGATACATCACCAGACTGGACTGCACCGACATCATGCTGCGATAGCCGCTGTCCACCCGCTCGACCTCGCGCGCGATCAGGCCGTAGGCGACGTAAGAGGCCCCCAGCCCGCCGTATTCCTCGGGGATCGTGGCGCCCAACAACCCCATCTCGCCCATTTCGCGAAAGATGGCGGGGTCGGTCGCCTCGTCGCGATAGGCGGCGATGACGCGGGGTTGCAACCTGGACTGGGCATAGCTGCGCGCGGCCTCTGCGAGCATCCGCTCTTCCTCGGTCAGCTGATCCAGCAGGCGGAACGGATCCTGCCAGTCGAACCGGCCCAGATCGGGGGCGTCCTTGGCCTTCAGGTCCGGGCGGTCGGTCATGGCGATCTCCTTGCAAATGACTCATGGCTTTGATCGGGGCGGCACCCGTTCCCTTTGCAATCTGCCACGAAATGCCGCAGGGTTCCAACGAAACCGCCTCACCAGATCATGAGGGAATCTCATATGTTTGCGCGCCGCTACCTGCCGTCGATCCCCGCGCTGCTGGCCATTGAGGCGGTCGATCGGCTGGGCAGCGCCAGCGCGGCGGCGGTGGAACTGAACCTGACCCAGGGCGCGATCAGCCGGCAGATCCAGGCGCTGGAGGACCAACTGGGTCTGGCCCTGGCCAGCCGCCAGGGCAACCGGCTGCGGCTGACCCCGGCGGCGCAGGATTTCGTGGCCGAGGCGCGACGCGCGCTGACGACGCTGGCCAGCGCCTCGCTGACGTTGCGGGCCAACCCGACGGGCGGTTCCCTGCGGCTGGCGATCCTGCCGGCCTTCGGCATGCACTGGCTGGCACCGCGACTGGCGCTGTTCGCCCGGGCGCATCCGGAGGTAACGGTCAACCTGTCCACACGGCTGCGGCCCTTCGATTTCGGCCAGAGCGCCTTTGACGCGGCGATCCATTACGGGCGGCAGGATTGGCCGGGCGTCGCCTATCTGAAGCTCAGCGACGAAAGGATCCTGGCGGTGGCGGCCCCGGCCCTGCTGACCCGGCCGCCGACCCGGGCCGCGGATGTTCTGGACCTGCCCCTGCTGCAACTGGAAAGCCGCACCGGCGACTGGCCGCGCTGGCTGGCCCACCACGGGCTGCCGGCGCAGCGCCCGCCCGCGATGCTGTTCGACCAGTTCGCCACCATGAGCCAGGCCGCGATCCACGGCCTGGGCGCGGCCCTGCTGCCGCTGTTCCTGATCGAGGACGACCTGGCGCAGGGCCGCCTGCTGCCCGTCTTCGGCGCGGCGATCCCGGCTGCCGGCAGCTATTACCTGGTCTGGCCCGAGGCCCGCCCGCCGCGCGCGCCGCTGCAAAGCTTTCGCGCCTGGCTGTCGGACCGGCTCTGAACCTTTCATCTTGCTCCAAATATCCCGGGGGTGAGCGCGCCAGCGCGAGGGGGCAGCGCCCCCGCCCCGCCCCCGCCCCGCCCCCTGCCCCGCCCCCGCCTCTTGCCTTTGATCACACCGCGCGCCACGCTGCGGCATGGCCCGTATCCTGAACCCTGACCGACCGACCGACTGGCCGACCGACTGGCCGACCAACTGGCAATCCGATGGGCGGCCGCAGCCGCCTCATTTCACCTTGCGAAAGCACTGACATGACCGACATGACCCCCCGCAAGATCGGCGATGTGTCCTTCTGGTATGCCGATATCGGCCTGCCGCCGACCCGCCGCCCGGCGCTGCCCGGCGACACGACGGCGGATGTGGCGATCATCGGTGCCGGCTATACCGGGCTGTGGACCGCCTATTACCTGATGCAGGCCAGGCCCGATCTGAAGGTGCTGGTGCTGGAGAAGGAATTCGCGGGCTTCGGCGCCTCGGGCCGGAACGGCGGCTGGTGCATGGGCACGCTGGCCTGGAACCATGAGCGCTATGCCGCCACGCATGGCAGACAGGCGGTGCTGGACATGGCGCAGCAGTTGCGCGGCACCGTCGACGAGATCATCCGGGTCTGCGAGGCCGAGGGCATCGACGCCGATATCCTGCGGACCGAAATCCTGATGTTCGCGCAGAACCCGGCCCAGATGCAGCGGCTGAAGGCCGAAATGCAGCACCAGCGGGATTGGGGCCAGGGCGACCGGGTGCGGGAACTGTCCGGTGACGAGGTGCGGCAGCGCATCTCGATTCCCGGGGTCCGGGGCGGCATGGCCGTGTCGGGCGTGGCCCGGGTGCAGCCGGCCAAGCTGGTGCGCGGCCTGGCCGAGGCGGTCGAGCGGCTGGGCGCGGTGATCCATGAGAGCACGGCGGTGCTGTCTTGTGACGCGGGGCGGGTGATCACCGACCGGGGCCAGGTCACGGCGCCGATCATCCTGCGTTGCACCGAAGGGTTCACGGCCGGGCTCAGGGGGCATGAACGCGACTGGCTGCCCCTGAATTCGGCACAGATCGCCACGCCGGTGCTGCCGCCCGAGGTCTGGGCCAGGATCGGCTGGGACAATTGCGAACTGGTCGAGGATCTGGCCAATTCCTACTGCTATTGCCAGCGCACCCGCGAAGGCCGGATCACCGTGGGGGCACGTGGGGTGCCCTACCGGTTCGGCTCGAAGATGGACCGCAACGGCGAGCCCGATGCCGCGACCATCGCCCGGCTGACCGAAGTGCTGCACCGGCATTTCCCCGAGGCGGCGCCCTATGGCATCGATCATGCCTGGTGCGGCGTCATCGGCGTGCCGCGCGACTGGTGCGCGACCGTGGGGCTGGACCGGGCGACCGGCCTGGGCTGGGCGGGCGGCTATGTGGGGGTGGGGGTGTCGACCTCGAACCTGGCCGGGCGGACGCTGGCCGACCTGGCGCTGGGCCGCGACACCGAGATCACCCGCCTGCCCTGGGTGAACCGCAAGCCGCGGCTTTGGGAGCGCGAGCCGCTCCGCTGGCTGGGGGTGCACGGCATGTATGCCCTGTTCCGCTGGGCCGACCGGCGCGAGGCCAGACTGGGCATCCCGCCCTCGCGTCTTGCCAGATTCGGCAACTGGCTGACGGGGCGCAAGTGAACGGCAGCGGGGGGCCAGCCCCCCGAGCCCCCCGGGATATTTCCGCCAAGTTGAAATCAGGCCGGGATGACCTGATCCAGGGCCTTGGTCAGGCGCGCGAGGGTGGCCTCGACGTCCTTCAGCTTGTCAAGCCCGAACAGGCCCAGGCGGAAGGTGCGGAACTCTGGCCCCTCGCCGACCTGCAGGGGAACGCCGGCGGCGATCTGGTAGCCGATCTCGCGGAATTTCGCACCGGACTGGATGGCGGGATCGGTGGTGAAGCTGACCACGACACCGGGCGCCTGGAAGCCTTCGGCGGCGACCGAGGCCACGCCGCGACGGGCCAGCAGGTCGCGGACCGCGCGACCCAGCGCCCATTGCGCCGCCCTCACCTGGGCAAAGCCCATCCCCTTGGTCTCGATCATCGCGTCGCGCAGGCCCAGGATCGCATCGGTGGGCATGGTGGCGTGGTAGGCATGGCCGCCCGCCTCGTAGGCCTGCATGATCGATCGCCATTTCGCGAGATCCAGCGCAAAGCTGTTCGAAGTGGTCGCGGCCAGCCGTGCCTCGGCCGCCGGGCTCATGACGACGATCCCGGCGGCGGGCGAGGCGGACCAGCCCTTCTGCGGGGCGGAAATCAGCACGTCGACGCCGGTCGCGCCCATGTCGACCCAGACGCAGCCGCTGGCGATGCAGTCCAGCACCATCAGCGCGCCCACCTCATGCGCGGCGGCGGCCATGGCGGCGATGTAGTCATCGGGCAGGATGATGCCCGAGGAGGTTTCGACATGCGGGGCAAAGACCGCATCGGGCCGGATCTCGCGAATCCTTGCCACGACCTCGGCGATGGGCGGTGGGGCGAAGGGGCTTTGCACCGAATTGCCCACCGGGCGAGCCATGACGACGCTGGTGTCCTTCGCGAAGCCGCCAGCCTCGAATATCTGCGTCCAGCGGTAGGAAAACCAGCCGTTGCGGATGATCAGTGCCCGGCCGCGGCCGAACTGGCGGGCGACCGCCTCCATCGCATAGGTGCCGCCGCCGGGGATCAGGGCGGTGGCGCTGCCGCCATAGACCTCTTTCAACAGGGCGGAGACATCGCGCATCACGCCCTGGAATCGGGCGGACATGTGATTCAGCGACCGGTCGGTGAAGACGACCGAGAACTCCTGGAGGCCCTCGGGGTCGATATGGTCGTGCGGCAATTTCATGGAATCCTCCCTCCGGCTGCGGCCAGACTAGCGGGTTTCACGCCCGTGCAAACACCCAAAACCGACCGCATCGATCGGGAAAACCGGCAGGTGCTGCGGCCGCAGCGCCGGACCGGGCGGCACGCTCAGCCGATCGGGCCGGGGCGACGCTCTTCGGTCAGCAGCACATTCGCCTCGACATTGCCCACACCGGGCAGGGTCATGATCCGCCGCCGCAGCACGCGTTCGAAATCGGCGATGTCGCGGGCGACGACCCGCAGGCGATAGTCGAAAAGGCCAAGCACGTGCTGGACCACCTGAACCTCGGAGATGGCGACCACGGCGCGTTCGAAATCCTCCAGGCTGACCCGGCCCCGGGTGGCGAGTTTCACGCCCAGGAACACCGTCACGCCGAAGCCGAGCGCCGCGCGGTCAACCTCGACCCGGCGGCCGGCCAGCACGCCGGAGTCGACGAGCCGCTTCACCCGGCGCCAGGCGGCGGGCTGGCTGAGCCCCAGGCGGCGGCCCAGTTCCCCGGCCGAGAGATCGGCATCCTGCGCCAGCGCCTTCAGGATGGCGCGATCATGGTCGTCGAGATCGATCATGCCATTCGTCACAGCGGCAGGGCCTCGCTGTCCTTGATGGTGGAAATCAGCATCAGCGCCTCGACCTCGGCGATATGCGGCAGCATCAGGATGCGGCTGCGGTAGATGTCCTGCCAGTGCGGCATGTCGCGGGCGATGACGTTCAGGCGGACGTCGACACGGCCCAGGAAGGTTTCGATGCCGACGACTTCGGGCACCTCGCGCGCGGCAGCGATGAAGGCGTCGAAGGCGCGGGGGTCGGTCTTGTCGAGGGTGAAGCGCAGCGAGACCTCGACCGCGTAGCCCAGGCGGCGCCAGTCGATCCGGGCGCGTTGCGCCAGAAGGCCGGCGGATTGCAGCCGGTCGAGCCGGCGCCAGAGCGTTGCGGGCGTCACGCCGGCGCGTTCGGCCAGCGTTGCGCGATCCTGGTCGGGATCGGCCAGGATCTGGCGCAGGATGCGGCGATCGGTGTCGTCCAGTTGCATGAATTTTTCACCTGATCGCAAGCTCAGGCATGATCTTTTGCAGAAATCTCGATCTTCGTCAAATTTTGCACGGGATGGCGCCGGGAAAGCCCTATCTTCCCGCCATCAGCAACTGGAGGATGCCATGCGCGTCTATTACGATCGCGATTGCGATGTGAACCTGATCAAGGACAAGAAGGTGGCCATCCTGGGCTATGGCAGCCAGGGCCATGCCCATGCGCTGAACCTGCGCGATTCGGGGGCCAAGAATCTGGTCATCGCCCTGCGCGAAGGCTCGCCCTCGGCCAGGAAGGCCGAGGCCGAAGGGCTGAAGGTCATGGGCATCGCCGAGGCCGCGGCCTGGGCCGACCTGATCATGTTCACCATGCCCGACGAACTGCAGGCCGCGACCTACAGGCAATATGTGCATAACAATATCCGCGACGGCGCGGCGATCGCCTTTGCCCATGGCCTGAACATCCACTTCGGCCTGATCGAGCCCAGGCCGGGCGTCGATGTCATCATGATGGCGCCCAAGGGGCCGGGCCACACGGTGCGCGGCGAATATGTCAAGGGCGGCGGCGTGCCCTGCCTGGTGGCCGTGCACCAGAACGCCAGCGGCAAGGCCATGGAACTGGCGCTCAGCTACTGTTCGGGCATCGGCGGCGGCCGGTCGGGGATCATCGAGACCAATTTCCGCCAGGAATGCGAAACCGACCTGTTCGGCGAACAGGCCGTGCTGTGCGGCGGCCTGGTCGAGCTGATCCGCATGGGCTTTGAAACCCTGGTCGAGGCCGGCTACGAGCCCGAGATGGCCTATTTCGAATGCCTGCACGAGGTGAAGCTGATCGTGGACCTGATCTACGAAGGCGGCATCGCCAACATGAACTATTCGATTTCCAACACCGCCGAATATGGCGAATATGTCTCGGGCCCGCGCATCCTGCCCCGTGCCGAAACCAAGGCCCGCATGAAGGCGGTGCTGGAGGACATCCAGTCGGGCAAGTTCGTCAGCGATTTCATGCAGGAAAACGTGGTCGGCCAGCCGTTCTTCAAGGCCACCCGGCGCCGCAACGACGAACACCAGATCGAGAAGGTGGGCGAAAAGCTGCGCGCCATGATGCCGTGGATCTCCAAGGGCAAGATGGTCGACCGCTCGCGGAACTGACGCCGCCGCGGACCGGTCGGCAGACCTGACCGCAAACGGAAGGACGATGGGACGGGCCGGGGCGCAAGCCTCGGCCCGTCGGCTTGCCGGTGTCACGGTTCCGTGAGCACCCGATCCTGTCAGGCCCGCGTCAGCTTGGCCACTTAGGCAGGGGCTCAGGCCAGCGACCTCACCTGTTGTGACCGCAGGACCTGAACCCCGATGACCCTGTCATCTGAAAACCGGAGATCATTGATGTTGCGTTTTCTGACCCTGTCCGCCTGTGCCCTTGCCCTGGCTTCGCCCGTTCTGGCCGAAACCGCGTCGCCCCCCGCGACGGCGACCTGTTCCATGGCGGATCCGTCGATGTTCAAGTCCACCGACGAGCTGGTCGCCCTGCTGAAGGCCCAGGGCCTGACCGTGGTGAAGATCAAGACCGAGAAGGGCTGCTACGAAGCCTATACCACCGATGCGTCGGGCAACAAGGCGACCATGGCCTTCAACGCGGAAACCCTTGAACCGGTGGCCAATCCCGAAGCCGGCGAAAACTGATCCCGACATGTCCGGCAAGGTTGATCCGATCGACCCGCCCGGACAGGCCGGCGCGCGCCATCTCGCGATGGCGCGTGTCTGGGATCCGGTGGTGCGCCTGTTTCACTGGAGCCTGGTGGCCGGTTTCGCTCTGGCCTGGTTCACCCCCACCCGGTCGGAATCGATCCATGTCTGGGCCGGTTATGCGGCGGCCGGGCTGATCGGGCTCAGGCTGATCTGGGGTTTCATCGGCACCCGCCACGCCCGCTTTGCCAGTTTCGTGAAGCGGCCGGCGACGGTGCTGGCCTATCTGCGCGCCATCCTGCGCGGGACCGAGGCGCGCCATCTGGGTCACAACCCTGCCGGGGGCGCGATGATCCTGGCACTGATGGCGACGATGCTGGGCACGGCCTTCACCGGATGGCTGATGTTTACCGACACCTGGTATGGCGATGACCGGATGGTGGCGTTGCATTCGCTGTTTGCCCATGGCGTGCTGGGGCTGGTTCTCTTGCATCTGGCCGGTGTGGGTCTGGCCAGCCTGCGCCATCACGAGAATCTACCCCGCGCCATGCTGACCGGGCGGAAGCGGCCGGCCGGGCCCGGCGACATCGACTGAGGCCTCAGACCCCGACTGAGGTCTCAGACCACCGACTGCACCGCCCGCACGATGTCATCCACCACCGCGCCGAGCAGCGCCTCGTCCTCGCATTCGGCCATGACGCGGACCAGGGGTTCGGTTCCCGACTTGCGGATCAGGATGCGGCCCTTGCCGGCGATGCGCTGCTCGTTCGCCGAGATCGCCGCCTTGACGCTGTCGGCCTCGAGCGGGCGCGCGCCCGCCGCGAACCGGACATTCCGCAGCAGTTGCGGCACGGTATCGAACTGGCGCACCAGCTGGCTGGCGGGCAGGCCGGTGCGCGCCATCTCGGCCAGGAAATGCAGGCCGGCCAGCAGGCCGTCGCCCGTCGTGGCGTAATCGGTCATCACGATATGGCCGGATTGCTCGCCGCCCAGGTTCCAGCCGCCGCGCCGCATGGCCTCGACGACATAGCGGTCGCCGACGGCGGTGCGTTCCAGCCGCAGGCCGCGGCCGGCCAGATAGCGCTCCAGCCCCAGGTTCGACATCACGGTGGCGACCAGCGTGCCGCCCTTCAGCCGGCCTTCCTCGGCCCATCGGCCCGCCAGCAGCGCCATGATCTGGTCGCCATCCGCCACCCGGCCGGCCTCGTCCAGAATCATCACCCGATCGGCATCGCCATCCAGGCTGATGCCCACATGCGCGCCATGCGCCACCACGGCCTCGGCCGCGGTTTCGGTATGGGTCGAGCCGACGCCATCGTTGATGTTGGTGCCATTGGGCGAGACGCCGACCGGGATCACCTCGGCCCCCAGCTCCCACAGCACATCCGGCGCGGCCCTGTAGGCCGCGCCATTGGCGCAATCGACCACGACCTTCAGCCCGTCCAGGGTCAATCCCTGCGGGAAGGTCGTCTTGACGAATTCCTGATAGCGCCCGCGCCCGTCCTCGATCCGTTTGGCGCGGCCGATCTTCTCGGGCGGGGCCAGCGCGATCTCTCCGGCAACGATCGCCTCGATCTCGGCCTCGGCCTCGTCGCTGAGCTTGAATCCGTCGGGGCCGAAGAACTTGATGCCATTGTCCTGATGCGGGTTGTGGCTGGCCGAGATCATCACGCCAAGGTCGGCCCGCATGCTGCGGGTCAGATAGCCCACGGCCGGCGTCGGCACCGGGCCCAGCAGCAGCACGTTCATGCCGGTGCTGGTCAACCCCGCCGTCATGGCATTTTCCAGCATGTAGCCCGACAGCCGCGTGTCCTTGCCGATCACCACCCGATGCGAGCCCCGGTCGTCGCGGCGGAAATGCCGCCCCGCCGCCGCGCCCAGGCGCAGCGCCATCTCGGCGGTCATCGGATGGCAGTTGGCGCGGCCCCTGACCCCGTCGGTCCCGAAAAGCTTGCGGCTCATGTCCGGTCTCCCTGCACGGCGCGCCACAGACTCAGGGCCTGGCGCGTTTCGGCCACATCATGCACGCGGATCATCTGCACCCCCTGCGCCACGCCCCACAGCGCCACGGCCAGGCTGCCCGGCATGCGACGCGCCGCCTCGGCCTCGGCCCCGATGCTGCCGATGAAGCGCTTGCGGCTGGCGCCCAGCAGGATCGGCAGGCCCAGGTCGTGAAACAGGCTCAGGCGGTTCAGCAGGGCCAGGTTGTGCTCCAGCGTCTTGCCGAAACCGATGCCGGGGTCGACGGCGATGTTCTCGCGCCGGATCCCGGCGGCCAAGGCCAGGGCCACGCGCTCGGCCAGGGCATCAAAGACATCCAGCAGCACGTCGTCATAGCGCGGATCGTCCTGCATCGTCTCGGGCGAGGCGATGGAATGCATCAGGATCACCGGCACCCCGGCCGCGGCCACCAGACCCGCCATCTCGGGATCGAATCGCAGCGCGGTCACGTCGTTCACCCAGCTGGCCCCGGCGTCCAGCGCCGACCGGGCCACGGCGGCCTTGCGGGTGTCGATGGAGATCGGACCCTCCAGCCCCCCGGCCCGCAATGCGGCGATCACCGGGGCGGTGCGGGCCACCTCCTCCGCCACCGCGACTTCGCTGGCGCCGGGGCGGGTGCTTTCGCCGCCGATGTCGATGATCTCGGCCGCGGCCGACATCATCCGCGCCTGCATCACCGCCGCCTCGGGTTTCAGGAACAGCCCGCCGTCGGAAAAACTGTCGGGCGTCACGTTCAGGATGCCCATGATGCGCGTGCGCTCCATCGTCAGCCCGCCAAAGGGCGGGCGCGGCCGGGACAGACGCGCCACCACCTCCGGCTCCAGCTCTGCCACCGGCAGCAGCACCGGCGCAGCTCCGCGCCGCAACACCTCGACCCGGTCGAACCAGCAGGCCCCACCGGCCAGCGGCACCGCACCCGCAGGCCGCGCCGGATCGCTCATCGCGATGGGCCGATGGTAGCTCTGCAATCCGCGCCCCTTCATCTTGCCACAAATATCCCACGGGGGTCCGGGGGTGTGAAACCCCCGGCGCCTCCGCCAGCGCCGCTTCGCGGCACCGCTTCAGGGATTAGAAGCCGCCCGGCCCAAGGGCAAGCCCGGCGTCACGCGCGCTCCACCGGGACGCGGCTTCCTGCCGGCAATGCAACAGTGCCGTGAACCACCATCTTCTCGGCGGCCATCACCTCGGCCAGCCAGAGGGCCAGCGCCACCGGGTCGCGGCTGGTCGGGCCGTCCACGGCATCCAGCACCATCTTCGACGGCGCCCAGACCATGACCTGCCCACGCTTGACCGCCCAGTCGATCTCGGTTCGCGTCGCCATCACCACGCAGCGCGGATCGCGCGCGGCCAGAACCCAGGCATTCTGTTCGATGGCCAGCAGATCCACGCGGCGCTGGGTCGGCCGGTGGCCGGTCCGGGGCCGGTCGAGATCGGGCAGGCCCACCGTCAGGATGACCGGGCGGCCGCCTGCCGCCCAGGCGTCGATCCGGCCGGACAGGCCGGGCGCGGCGATGGCGGCATTGTCCAGATAGACCACCAGCGGATGCACGGCCGCCTCGGTGCCATCCTGGCCCATCACCTTCAGCGCGGCTTCGGCCCGCGAGCGGACGATTTCCACCCCCAGCCTGTAGGGGCCGACATCCAGCTTTTCGATCCGCACGAAGGCGCGCATCGCCCGGGGTTCGCCCAGAATGCGCTCTGCCACCCGTTCGGCCAGCGTCTCCAGCAGGTTCAGCCGTTCCGCCGCCAGCTCCGCCGCGATCGCCTCGGTGATCCGGTCGTAGCTGAGGATGCGGTCCACATCGTCGTTCAGCGGCTGCGGCGCGGGCCGGACCTCGACCACGACGTTGAACATCAGCCGCTGGGTGTGGCCGCGTTCCTTCTGGAAGGCGCCGATATCGGCCTCGACCACGTGATCGCGCAGGGAAATCCGGTCGCGCGGGTCGGCTCCGGCCGAAGCAACCGACCGCTCCTCGGGATGCGAAAAGGCCATGCGGATGTCGTTGGTCACGGGCCTTCCCCCAAAGCACGAGGCCAGGCTAGTGCCCGGCCCCCTGCATCATTTGCCCCCGCGCGACCCTTGGCGCAAGGGCAGCGACGTCACGATCCCGCCTAGGGCTGACGGTAGAACAGATGGCTGCCGATGGCGGCGGTCTGCACCACGTCATGGCTCCAGTCCGGGCGGACATGGCGGGTGTGGAAATAGGTGGCGCCGCCGGTCAGCAGGCGCGGCGCGCCGGGCTGCAGCATGACCCAGGCAATGCGACCGGCGCGGTCGGCCGAGACGCCATCGCGCATCACGTCGGAATAGCCGTCGCAAACCCAGGAAAAGGCGCAGGCGCCATGGCCGGCCTGTTCCACCACGCCGCAGATCGTCTTGGGATAGAGCGGGCTGTCCATCCGGTTCAGGATGACTTCGGCCACGGCGAATTCGCCCTCCACGCCTTCGCCGCGCGCCTCGAAATAGATGGCCTTGCGCAGGCAATCCCAATCCGCGCCGCCCCAATCCGCGCTGCCCGCGGGCACCGGCAGGCTCGCCAGATATTCATCGGTGTATTCCAGCGGACCCGGTGCCGCGGCGCTGCGTGACGCGGCGTCCGGCCCGAGGGCGAGCGAGGTCAACTGTGCCTCGGGCACGGCCTCGATCGTCTTGTGCTCTGCCCCGAAGAGCGAAGCGAATTGCGAACTGATCAGCGCAGTCGGGCCGTTCGACCGGCTCACCGTCACCTCGGCATGGACCGCCCCGCCCAGGACCGCCAAGGCCACGACGGCCCCGGTCCAGGTTTTCAGCAAGTTCATATGTCGATTCCCGGTCTGTTTCTACAGGCCGCAGGAATTGCCCCCCCGCGACGGTTGACCGGACTAGACAGCTTGATCCGGGCTGTCGACCCGCGTGGCCGAAATGCCACGCATTTTGCTGCGAATTCAGCGGATTTTCGCCGAAATCAGATCAGGCGCCCCTTGAGGATGCTCGCGCAAACTCATGATATTGTGTCTGTTTTCGGAAGTTCTACACGATCGGCCAGAACCAGGTGGGCAGCCGCCAGGCGGGCCAGCGGCACGCGATAGGGGCTGCAACTGACGTAATCGAATCCCGCCTTGCGGCAGAAGTCGATCGATTCGGGGTTGCCGCCATGCTCACCGCAGATCGAGAGAATCAGGTCCGGCCGGGTGCGTCGGCCGCGCTCGGCGCCGATCAGAAGCAGCTCTCCGACCCCGTCGACGTCCAGCGAATGGAACGGATCCTCCGGAAAGACGCCCTGCTGCACATAGGTCGACATGAAGCGCCCCGCATCGTCGCGCGACAGGCCATAGGTCATCTGCGTCAGGTCATTGGTGCCAAAGGACAGGAAGGCCGCGTGCTGGGCAATCTCGCCCGCGCGCAGCGCCGCACGCGGCGTTTCGACCATCACGCCCAGCTTGTAGTCGAAAGCCTTTCCGGTATGGACCCGCACCAGCGCCGCCACGGCATCGATATGCGCCTTAATCAGTTCCACTTCGCGGCGGGCGCTGACCAGGGGGATCATGATTTCCGGCACGACCGTCGCGCCGCGGGCGGCGATTTCCACCGTCGCCTCGAAGATCGCCCGAGCCTGCATGTCATAGATTTCCGGCAGGACCACGCCCAGCCGCACGCCGCGCATCCCCAGCATCGGGTTGAATTCCGACAGGGCCTCGGCCCGGCGGATCACGTCGGACAGCGGCTTGTCCAGCGCCTCGGCCAGCTCGCGCAGACCCTCGCGGCTTTGCGGCAGGAATTCGTGCAAAGGCGGGTCGAACAGGCGGATGCAGACCGGCAGGCCGCGCATGATGTCGAAGAGCTGCACGAAGTCGTCGCGCTGCATCGGCAGCAGGCGCTCCAGCGCGGCGGCCCGGTCCTTGGGCGTGTCGGCGAAGATCATTTCGCGCATCACGACCAGCCGGTCCTCGGTGAAGAACATGTGTTCGGTGCGGCAGAGGCCGATGCCTTGGGCGTCGAATCGGCGGGCGGTGGCGGCGTCGGAGGGCGTGTCGGCATTGGCGCGGATGCCGATGTCGCGCACGGCATCGGCCCAGCCCAGCAATTTCTGGAAGGCGTCGTCGAGCGCCGGGGCCAGCATGTCGGCCTGGCCGACCAGCACTTCGCCCCTGGTGCCGTCGATGGTGATCAGATCGCCTTCGACCAGGATGCGCCCCTCGGCCGTGGTGATGCGGCGCTCCTTGGGGTCCAGCCGCAGGCCGGCCACACCCACCACGCAGGGCACACCCAGGCCGCGGGCGATCACCGCCGCATGGCTGGTCACACCGCCGCGTTCGGTCAGCACCGCGACGGCGGAATGCATGCCGCGGATGTCTTCGGGTTCGGTTTCGCGGCGGCAGAGAATGCAGGCCTCGCCCCGGGCCGCGCTGGCCTGGGCGGCGGCGCTGGAAAAGACGATCCTGCCGGTGGCCGCGCCCGGCGAGGCCGCGATGCCCCTGGCCGCGACATCGCGCTGACCGCGCGGATCGACCTGGCGGTGCAGCAGCTCCGGCAGGCTGCGCGGTTCGACGCGCAGCACCGCCTCGTCCCGGGAGATGATGCCGTCTTCGGCCAGAGCCACGGCGATCCGCAGCCCGGCGCGGGCGGATCGCGTCACCTTGACCGCGTCAATGATGGCCAGGCGGCCATCCTCGATGGTGAATTCGATCTGCATCTCCTCGCGCAGGCGGCGGCGGGTCACCTCGCCCGCGCGCACCAGTTCGGCAAAGACGCCGGGCGACAGATCCTCCAGCGCGGGGCCGCGGGAATCGCGGGTCAGGTAGATCGCCTCCTGCTGTTTCAGCGCGGCGCGGCCCTGGGCCTGGCTGAGGTAGCGCCCGGTGATCTGCGGCCGGCCGGTCACGCCATCGACGAACTGGATCACGCCGGCCCCCGACAGGCCCTGGCCTATGCCCTGGGCCATCTGCTGCACGACCAGGCCCAGGGCGGCCTCGGCCGGGGCACCCTTGGCCTGGCGCAGAAGCCGGGCCGAGGTGCCCTCCCAGGCCCGCGCCATCGAGCGCAGCACTTCGGAAAGCTGGCGCGCGGGGTCTTCGGGGAAGGGCTCCTCCATCTCGCGTTCATAGGTGCGCAGCGCCTCGCGCAGGGCATCGGGGCCGGGGGTGGGATCGAACATGTCGGGATCCAGCCGCGCGACATGGGTCGCATAGGCCTGGATGAAGCGCAGATAGATCTGGTCGGCGGCGGCGGCGCCATTGGTTTCGCGCAGGGCCCGGTGGCGGGCGGCGTTCAGCCCGATGTTCAGCACCGTGCCCGGCCCGCCCCAATCGGGATTGGCCGGCGATGGCCGGACCGAAACCAGCGGGTCGGGCCCGAAATGCGCCAGAACCGCCTGGGCATCCACCGCCATGCCGCCCGCGATGGCGCGGACCGTGGCGGCCGGCAGCGCGACCACCCTGGGCACCGGCAATTCCAGCCGGATCAGCCGCTGCAGGCATTTCGCCCGCCAGCCATGCGCCTCGGCCCGGATCGACGCGGAGGGCGTGATCAGGGTGAAATCGGTCAGATGGGGGATTTCCGGCTTCTGCACTGCGGCACCTCAGTTTGCAGGTGCAGGATACAGAGTGTCGGCGGATGTGCCAAGCGGCGAGCGCCGGGGGGTTTCGCACCCCCCGGACCCCCGGCGGGATATTTGCGGCAAGATGAAGGGGCTCAGCCCTCGATCCGGGTCAGATCGGCCACGTCGAGGCAGGCGTGGCGGATGCGGTGCAGCAGGTTCAGCCGGTTGCGGCGGACCACCGGGTTGTCGGTGTTGATCTGCACCGCGGTGAAGAAGTCGTCGATCGGGGCGCGCAGTGCCGCCAGCGCCAGCATCGCCTCGTCGAAATCCTCGCGCTGCAATGCCGGGGCGATGGTGGCCTCGGCGGCATCGAGCGCGCGAAACAGATCGCGTTCGGCCTCGGTCTCGGCGAATTTCGCCTCGGCCCCGAAGGAATACTCGACCCCATCCTTCTGTTCGGCCTGGGTGAGGAGGTTGTTGGCACGTTTGAAGCCTTGCAGCAGGTTGGTGCCGTCATCGGTTTTCAGGAAAGCGGAAAGGGCGCGGACGCGCCGGACGAGAAGGGTGAGGTCGTCGGCATGGGGCATGGCGAGGCAGGCATCGATCACGTCATGCCGGATGCCCTGGTCGCGCAGGTAGACCTTCAGGCGGTCGTGGAAGAAGGCGAGAAGGCTGCTGTCGCCCGGCCTGGCGGTTTCGGCAACCCATTCGCCGGTCTTGATGCCTTCCGGGAAGGCCAAATCGGCCCGGGCAAGAACCTCGGCGAGATGCACCCGCACCCCGTTCTCCAGCACCAGCCGGATCACCCCCAGCGCGGCCCGGCGCAGCGCGAACGGATCCTTGCTGCCGGTGGGTTTTTCGTCGATGGCCCAGAAGCCGGCCAGCGTGTCGATCTTGTCGGCCAGCGCCACGGCGATGGAAACCGGCTCTGCCGGCACGGCGTCGGAGGGGCCGAGGGGGGCGTAATGGTCGCGGGCGGCGTCGGCAACGGCGGGTTTCTCGCCCGCTTCCAGCGCGTAGTAGCGGCCCATCTTGCCCTGCAATTCGGGAAACTCACCGACCATGGACGAGCGCAGGTCGGCCTTGGCGAGGCGAGCGGCGCGTTCGGCATCGTCCGGGTTCGCATCGACCAGATGCGCGATTTCGCGGGCCAGCGCCGCGATGCGCTCGATCCTGTCGGCCTGGCTGCCCAGCTTGTTGTGGAAGGTCACCGTTTTCAGCCCGTCCAGCCAGTCGCCCATGCCGGCCTTGGCCACGCGGAGGTCGTTTTCCCAGAAGAAGCGCGCATCCGACAGGCGGGCGGAAAGCACTTTCTGGTTGCCCTTCAGGATGGTTTCGCCGTGGTCGATGGTTTCGGTATTGGCGACGGTGACGAAGCCTTCGATGCGGCCCGTCCTGGGGTTGCGCGTCGAGAAGAACTTCTGGTGTTCGCGCATCGAGGTTTGCAGCACCTCCGGCGGCAGGTGCAGGAACTCGGGCGCGATCCGGCCCATCAGCGGCACCGGCCATTCCACCAGGCCCGCGACCTCGGCCAGCAGACCCATGTCCTCGACGAGCTCCATCCCGGCCGCAAAGGCCAGGTTCTGCGCGCCCTGCCGGATCGCGGCCTCGCGTTCGGCGCTGTCCAGAATCACATGGGCGCGGCGCAGCTTGGCGGCGTAATCCTCGAACGAGGTGACGGCAAGACGCCCGGGCGAGAGGAACCGGTGGCCTTCGGTCGTGTTGCCGGCAGCGATGCCGTCCACCGTCAGCGGCACGACATGGGCGCCGTGGTCATCGACCAGCAGGCACAGGACCGAATGCAGCGGGCGCACCCAGCGCAGGGTGCCCGACCCCCAGCGCATCGATTTGGGCCAGGGAAAGGTGCGGATCGTCGCTTCCAGCACTTCGGCCACGATGTCGGCCGCCGCTCGGCCGGGCCTTTCCACCACGGCGAACAGGGTCACGCCGCCCTTCCTGTCCTCGCGCCGTTCCAGTTGCTCGGCGGTCAGGCCGGTGGCGCGCAGGAAGCCTTCCAGCGCCGCCGCCGGGGCATCGGCGCGGGGGCCCTTGCGTTCCTCTCGCACGGGGCGGCTTTCGGCGCTCAGGCCGTCGATCGTCAGCGTCAGGCGGCGCGGCGTCGAAAAGGCGGCCGCGCTGGCATAGGTCAGCCCCGCTTCGACCAGACCGGCCGTGACCAGCGACTTCAGGTCGTCGCGGGCGCGGGCCTGCATCCGGGCGGGGATTTCCTCGGAAAAGAGTTCGATCAGAAGATCCGGCATCTCATGGCTCCGTTCCGGGGGCAAGCTGGTTCCAGGCATAGGCCCGGCCATCGGGGAAGACCGCCACGACACGGTCGATTTCGACATTGCCCCGGTTGGGGACGAGGTTCTTCTGGCCGAGGAAGGCCACGGCCTCGCCCGATTGCAGCGCGGCGCCGATCCGGTCGGCATCGAAACAGTCGAACCAGGACGGCGCATAGAGCGGCGTGGCGCCGTCATAGACCCGGTAGGATTCGGTCAGCGTGGCCAGGCTCATCGGCGTGGTGAAGCAGGCGCGGAACCGCAGCGGGCTGCTGCCGGCGTCGATGCCCTGGATGTCGTTGACCGGGATCGCCTCGGGCCGGTCCGATGTGACGGGGGTCAGCACGATTTCGGCGCCCCTGGTGAAGGCCACCTGCGTGTAGAAGGCATATTCCTGCACATACCAGATCGCCGCGCCGGCGAGGGCCGCGATCACCACGATGGAGCCCGCTGCAATCTTGCCATTCACGACGCCACCTCGGGGTGCCGGGGGGCAGAGCCCCCGGATGTGGAGGCGGCTTCGGAGACGCCATCGGCCCCGGCCTCGGTCAGCCGGAAGGCGTCGGCGCATTTCCTGGCCAATGCGCGGACCCGGCCGATATAGGCCTGGCGTTCGGTGACGGAAATCACGCCGCGCGCGTCGAGCAGGTTGAACAGGTGGCTGGCCTTGATCGCCTGGTCATAGGCGGGGTGCGCAATGATGATGCGCTTGCCCGACTTCGGAT
>JAKALB010000042.1:0-11426 GCA_021813365.1 Pseudomonadota bacterium
CGATCTTCCAGGCTGCGCCCGTCGCGCAGGCCCACGCGGATCTGGGTCGCATCGGCGATCACGTGGTTGTTGGTGATGACATAGCCTTTCCCGGCGTCGACGATCACGCCCGAGCCGGCGCTCATCTGGCGCTGCACCGGCCCTTCGGGCGGCACGGGTGGCAGGAAGGGCGCAAAATACGGATCGCGATAGAGTGGCGACAATTGCGCCGGCCTTTCCGAGATGACCGAGATGTTGACGACCGCGTCGTCGATTTCGGCAATCACGGGGGCAAGCGTCGGGATGCCGCGGTCATCGGGCGCGAGAAGCGGTGTCTCGGCGCCGGAGGGCGCCACGTTCAGCGCCAGCGCGAGCGAAAACGCCACCGTGGCGGCGCTCAGATGCTTGAGGATCATGGCGGTCTCCTTGATGGACGCGTGTCTGGAAGGAAGGAAAGCGAGGGGCGGGGGCGCCCTGCGGCGCCCCGCCCAGCGGCAGGGTCAGCCGGCCTTGACCTCGACATGCTTGACCTTGGCCTGTGCTTCGGGTGTCTGCGGCAGGCGGACAGACAGAACCCCGTTGCGGAACGTGGCCTCGGCCTTGGAGCCGTCCACGCCGGGCGGCAGCGGGATCGTGCGCCAGATCGCGCCATAGCTGCGCTCCGACAGGTAGTAGCCCTTCTTCTCCTGCTGTCGCTCGATCTTCTTCTCGCCCTTCACGGTCAACATGTCGTCACTGACGCTGACCTCGATGTCATCCATCGTCATGCCGGGCAGTTCGACGGAAATCTCCACCGCATTGTCCAGTTGCACGACGTCGGACTTCGCCTCCGAATTGCCCCACGGCCAGTCGATCTCGCCGAAGGATCTGCCGAACCGGCCGAGGAAGCCTTCGAAGACCTGGTTCATCTCGCGTTGAAGGGCAGCAATCGGGTTCTCGTCGGCCCTGGCAGTCTGCGGCGCGCCATCCTTGCGCGCCCAGGGAATCAGATCCTTGATTTTCATGGCATCTTCTCCTCTTTGTTGCACGCTCAGGCGGCCTTGACCTTGATGGTCCGCGGCTGCGCGGCCTCGCTGCGCGGCAGGCGCAGGGTCAGCACGCCGTTCTTCATCTCGGCCTCGATCCGCTCTGCGTCAAAATCCTCCGAGAGCGTGAAGGCACGCTCGTAGTCACCGGGCTCGTATTCGGCATGCACGAGGCGCAGCTTGTCGGGCCCGGTCACGCCCGAACGCGCCCGGATGGTCAGGACGCGTTTTTCCAGCGCCACATCCACCTGCTCGGCCGCGACGCCGGGCAGCTCCACCATCAGCGTCACGCCATCCGGCGTTTCGACAACATCGGTCAGCGGGCGCCACAGCGGGCGGTTGCGCGTGGCCTCGACACCCGCCTCGGCCGGGGTCTGTTCGGGGGCTTTGGTCACTTCGGTGCTCATTTCGGTTTCCTCCATTCTCACGCGGCCTTGATCTCGATGCGGCGCGGTCGGTCTTCGTCGGGGCGGCCCACGGCAATGCGCAGCACGCCATCGGCAAAGCGCGCCTCGACCTTCTCGGGATCGACACGGAACGGCAGGCGGATCGCGCGGGTAAACCGGCCGAAGGCGCGTTCTTGTCGGTGCCAGGTGGCACCTTCGGGCAGAGCGGGCGCCTTGCGCTCGCCCGAGAGCGTCAGGACATTTTCCTTGACCTGGATGTCGATGTCGCCGGGCTCGACGCCAGGCAGTTCGGCGGTGATCGCCGCGGCCTCGTCATTCTGCCAGACGTTCAGCGCAGGAAAGGCCGCGCCGGTGCCGAAAACCTCGTTGTCGAGATCGGCGGCCAGGCGACGCAGCACGACGAAGGGATCAGCCCGGTAGAGTGTGGACGGATAGAACATGTCAACCTCCTTCTGACGCGCGCCCGTGGCAGGCGGATGAAGCAGGTCAACGAGGACGCGGCACACCGCACCCCGGCCGGAAAATCGGACGATGGCCGAAGGGACCCACCAAGTGACATCCCACAGCCGTCTGCCCTGAAGGCCAGACCCGACTTTATCATGAACCCCATTCGGGCGCTCGCACTTGATAAAGGAAGGCCGCCGCCCGGTTTCAAGGGCGGCGGCGATCGTCATTTGTCGTTTTCTTTCTGTGGCTTGTCTGTCTGCTCCGTTCCGGCCGTTCCAGCCTCCTGGCCTGCCGTGGCCTTGCCGGCGGGCTCGATGCGGACCTGTTCGGTCCTTGTGTCCCAGCCGATGCGGACCTGGTCGCCCTTGGCGACCTCGCCGCCCAGCATGGCGCGGGCAAGGCGCGTCTCAACCAGGCTGCGGATCTGGCGCTTGAGTTCGCGTGCGCCGTATTCGGGGCGATAGCCCTCGGTCGCAAGCATGTCGACCAGGCTGTCATCGAAGGCGATCTCCACCCCCTGTGCCGCCGCCGTGCGCTTCACCCTGTCGAGTTGCAGCAGCACGATCTGGCGGATCTCGGCCTTCGTGAGGCTGTGGAACACGATGATGTCGTCAAGCCGGTTCAGGAATTCGGGCCGGAAGTGGCCACGCAACACTTCCATCAATTCGGCCTTCAGCTTTTCGGGTGCCTCGGCCGCGGTGCCGCGCAGCAAGAGCCGCTTCTGGATCCGGTCGGCACCAAGGTTCGAGGTGGCGATGATGATCGTGTTCGTGAAATCCACCACCCGACCCTTGCCGTCGGTCAGCCGGCCGTCGTCGAACACCTGCAAGAGCACGTTGTAGACGTCGGGGTGCGCCTTCTCGATCTCGTCGAGCAGGATGACCGAATAGGGCTTGCGGCGCACCTTCTCGGTCAGCTGCCCGCCTTCGTCATAGCCCACATAGCCGGGGGGCGCGCCGATCAGGCGGGCGACGGTGTGCTTCTCCATGTATTCCGACATGTCGATGCGGATCATCGCATCCTCGTCGCCATAGACGACCTCGGCCAGCGCCTTGGCCAGTTCGGTCTTGCCCACGCCGGTGGGCCCCAGGAACAGGAAGGTCGCCACCGGCTTCGAGCCCTCGCGCAGGCCGGCGCGTGCCAATCGCACCGCATCAGAGACGGCGCGGATCGCCTCGTTCTGCCCGATGACGCGATCATGCAGCCGCTCTTCCATCTTCAGCAGCTTTGCGCGCTCTTCCTCGGTCAGCTCGTTCACCGGGATGCCGGTCAGCTTGGAAACGATCTGGGCGACATGGCTCGCCCTGACCTCGGCCGAACCGGTGGCGCGCTCCTTTTCCCAGGCTTCGGTCAGTTCCCTGAGCGTTGCCTCCTTCGCCTCGATCTGCTTTCCGATCTCGGCGGCCTTGTCATAATTCTTGCGCGAGGCGGCATAGTCCTGCTCGCGGCGCATCTGGTGCAGTTCCGCCTCGATTTCCTGAACCTCGACGGGTCGGGCGGTCGCCGAAAGCTTGACCCGTGCTGCGGCCTGGTCGATCAGGTCGATCGCCTTGTCGGGCAGGAAGCGGCCCTGGATGTAGCGATCCGACAGCTCGGCCGCCGCCACGATCGCCTCGTCGGTGATCGTCACCTTGTGGTGCGCCTCGAACGTGTCGCGCAGGCCGCGCAGGATCATCATCGCCTGGGCCACGGTGGGCTCGGGCACCATCACCGGCTGGAAGCGGCGTTCAAGCGCGGCGTCCTTCTCGATGTGCTTCTGATATTCGTTGAGCGTGGTCGCACCGATCAGATTCAGTTCGCCCCGCGCCAGCATCGGCTTGAACACATTGGCGATGTCGAGCCCGCCCTCGCCACCGCCCTGACCCGCGCCGACGATGGTGTGCAACTCGTCGATGAACAGGATCATCTCGCCCTGGTGATCGGTCACTTCCTTGAGGATCTTCTGCACCCGCTCTTCGAACTCGCCACGGTATTTCGATCCCGCAACCATCGAGTTGATGTTCAGCTCGACCAGCCGTTTGCCGCGCAGGGCCTCGGGCACGCTGCCGTCGACGATACGTTGCGCCAGCCCCTCGACGATGGCGGTCTTGCCGACGCCGGGCTCGCCGATCAGCACCGGGTTGTTCTTCTTGCGCCGGGCGAGGATCTCGATCGTGGTCTCGATTTCGGCCGCGCGGCCGATCACCGGATCAAGCTTGCCGTCGCGCGCCATCTTCGTCAGATCGCGGGCGTATTTGTCCAGTTCGGGCGTGTTGCTCGGCGCCTCGGCCTTGCCGTCCTCGGCCCCGGTCTTGCCCACCACCCGCGCCACCTGCTGGCGCAGTGCCTGCGGCGTCAGCCCCAGCTTGCGCAGCATTGTCGCGGCCAGACCCTCGCCTTCCTCGGCCAGTCCTATGAGCAGATGCTCGGGGCCGACATAGCTGTGCCCCATGTCGGTCGAGGCCGAGAAGGCGCGCGAAAGGGCATCCTTGACGCGCGGGCTGACGCCGACTTCGCCCTCGTGCGGCTTGTCTCCACGCTTTGCCTCGGTCTCGATCTGCGCCTTGAGCTGATCGACCGAGACCTTGAACTGGTCAAGAACGGTGCGGACGACATCGGACCCGGTCAGGGCAAGCAGCAGATGTTCGGTATCCACCTCGGCCCTGCCCATTTCGGCGGCGTGACGCGCGGCCTCCTGCAAGAGCTTTTCGGCCTGTTCGCTGATCCGGCTGGCAAAGCCGCCGCCCGACCGACGCGCGCTGCGCGACCGGGAAGGCGCCTCGTCGCCAAAGGTGGCGTCCACCACGGGCTCGTCATCGCCAGCCTCAAGCGGCGGCATGTCGAAGCCCGCATCCGACATCAGGCTGCGGAAGGGATCGTCGCCGAAGAACTCTTCGAACAGCCCGCCGCGCCGGCCGAACAGCGATTCGAGTGGCGAGGCTGTCCGCCCCTGCCTGCGCAGGGTTTCGCGGTAATGTTCGTCGCAAAGCTCCATGTCGCGGGTGCGTCCGTTGACCGAAGCGCGAACCCGGACAGTCGCTGGCCTTTCGCAGATGTCGCATTTGCCGTGCATGGCCGTCCTCCTGAGTTTTGCCGAGGCTCGCCCATTTCCGGATCGGCCGCCTTGATCCTGGTCAAGCGCGAGGGCAGCCTCGGCGCTGGCGGGGCCGGGCCGATGCGAGGGCGTCGAGCCGCCGGGCGATCAGGGGTATTGCGCCCCCGAGACAGCCAGGTAGACGGCATAAAGCGATGTCGTTGCCGTCATGAACAGGCGGTTTCGCCGCGGCCCGCCGAAGGCAAGGTTCGCAACCGTCTCGGGCACCAGCACCTTGCCGAGCCGCTTGCCGTCAGGCGCAAAGCAATGCACCCCGTCGCCCGCCGATGACCAGACATTGCCCTGGGCATCCACGCGGATCCCGTCGGGCAGGCCCACGTCGATCGTCGCAAAGATCCGGGAGTTGCGCAGCCTTCCGTCCTCGACATCGAAAGCCCGGATATGGCGCGGCGCAGCGGGCGCATGGCTCGAGCCGCTGTCGGCGACATAAAGGATGCGTTCGTCAGGCGAAAAGGCCAATCCGTTGGGTTGCAGGAAGTCATCCGCAACCCGCGCGAGCCGGCCCGAAGGATCCAGTCGGTAGACGCCACGCACGGATTGTTCCGGCTCGGCCCGGTAGCCCTCGTAGTCGGAGAGTATGCCGTAGGTCGGATCGGTGAACCAGATGGCCCCGTCCATGGCCACCACCACGTCGTTGGGCGAGTTGAGCCGCCGTCCTTCGAACTGCTCGGCCAGAACCGTGATCGTGCCATCCGGTTCGGTGCGCGTCACCCGCCGCCCGCCATGCTCGCAGGTGATCAGCCGGCCCTGGCGATCCCGGGTCTGGCCGTTCGAAAAATTCGAAGGCTGGCGGAACACCGTCACGCTGCCGCCACCCGTGGCATCCGCCGACCAGCGCAGGATGCGCTGGTTCGGAATGTCGCTGAACAGCAGACAGCCCATGTCATTGAACCAGACGGGCCCCTCGGCCCAGCGGCAGCCGGTGGCAAGCTGATCCAGGCGCGCATTGCCCACCACGAGGTGGATGAAACGCGGATCCTCGATCACATAGGGACTTGCGGTCAACTCTGGCACCTTTCCTCAACGGCCCTTGCCCTGTCGGCCCGAGGCGACAAGGATCACGGCAATGATGACCAATCCCGTCAGGATCAGCCGGTAACCCGCCTCGAACCGATAGGTGTTCAGCATCGAGACGATCAGGAACATGAAGAGGCCCGCCCCCCAGATGCCCGGCACGTTGCTGTTGCCGCCGGCCACGGCACTGCCGCCGATCACCACGACGGCAATCGACATCAGAAGGTATTCGGTGCCCATGTTCAGCGCCGCCCCGCCCGAGAAGCAGGAAAGCAGGAACCCGTTCACTGCCGCCAGCACTGCGCACAGGATGTAGGTCACGAAGCGCGTGCCGTCGACCGGAATGCCGGCCATGCGGGCGGCGGGCAGGCTCTGACCGATGGCCGAGATCCAGCGGCCGTAGACCGTGCGATGCAGAAGCACCCAGGCCAGAGCCGTGATCAGCAGGGCGACGATCGCCACATTGGGCAGGCCCAGCGTGGAGGAGGTGCTGAAATCGGCCAGCACCGGCGGGGGTTTGATCCGCAGGCCGCGGTTGGTCCAGATCGCCGCCGACTGCACGATGAAACTGGTCGAAAGGGTGGCGATGATCGGCGGGATGCGCAATGCCTTGATCAGCGCATAGTTCGCCACTCCCACCACCAGGCCGATCGCGATGGCGATCAGGATGCCGGGCAGGATCAGCCCGTCCTGGGTGTCCATGAACTTGAGCGCGACCGTTCCAGCCAGGGTCATCGTGGCCGGAACGCTCAGGTCGATATTGCCGGGGCCAAGCGTGATCACGAACATCTGGCCGATGCCCACCAGCACGTAAAAGGCGGCAAAGGTCATCGCGGCTTCGCTCAGCCCGCCCGAACTTGCGCCGGCCGTCACGACGACGGTTGCGAGCCAGACCAGCAGGGTGGCAGCGAAGGACCAGATCCAGGGTTTGCCCATCAGGCGTGCAAGGGCGGTCATTGCAGGCCTCCCCGGCGATCGAGCCGGTTCAGGGCAAGCCGCATGGCCAGGACCACGATCAGGATCGCACCCTGGGCGCCGATCTGCCAATCGGGCGAGATGCGCAGAAACGAAAGAAACGCCCCCGCCAGCGCCAGCGTCAGCGCCCCGATGACCGCCCCGATCGGCGAAACGCGCCCGCCGATGAATTCGCCCCCGCCAAGGATCACCCCGGCAATGGACAGAAGCGTATAGCGCAGCGCGATGTTGGCATCGGCCGAGGTCGTCAGCCCGACGAGGGCGACCCCGGCAAGCACCGCAAAGACGGCCGCCAGCCCATAGGCGCCGGCGCGCACCCAGAGAACCGAGGCGCCGGCACGTTCGACCGTGCGGGCATTGCCGCCCACGGCGCGAATCAGCACCCCGAAGGACGAGCGCATCACGATCACATGCGCCACGACCGCGATCAGGATCGACGCCAGGATGGCCATGGGCGCGAAGGGCGGCTTGACGGTCATCAGCGTCCGCACCCAGGCGGGCGCGGCGCCACCCGGAGTGGGCAACAGCAGGACGGCCAATCCGCTCCAGACAAAGCTCATCCCCAGGGTGACGACGATGGCCGGCAGGTTGCGCAGATGGATCACGACCCCCAGCAGCGCGTAGACGCCGATTGCGGCCAGCAGGATCAGCCCGCCGATCAGCGGCGCGTCGTTCAGATAGGTCGCCGCAACACAGGCGACAAAGCTGACGAAGGTGCCCATCGACAGGTCTAGATCATTGACCGCCATGATCAGCATCTGGGCGATGGTGGCCAGCGCGATCGGCACGGCCAGATTGAACAGCAGGTTGAGCCCGGTATAGCTCATCGCGCGGGGCTGGAGATAGTAGACGCCGGCCAGGAGCGCCGCGAGCGACAGGACCGGCACCAGCAGCCGCAGGGTATCGGAGGAAAACTTCATGCCGCCTCCGATGGGGCCGCGCCCTTGAACGAGGCCTCCAGGATGGCCTTCTCGCTGATCGCATCGCCGGCAAGTTCGGCAACGATGGCACCTTCGCGAAAGACATAGACCCTGTCGCACAGGCCCATCTCTTCCATCTCGGTGGAATACCATACGAAGGTGCGGCCCGCCTCGGCCTCGGCGCGGATGATGCGGTAGACCTCCTGCTTGGTGCCAAAGTCGACCCCGCGCATCGGGTCGTCCATCAGCACGACCGGCGACGATGTCGAAAGCGCGCGGGCGAACAGGACCTTCTGCTGGTTGCCGCCCGACAGCGACAGGATCGGGTTGTCCAGATCGGGAGTGCGAATGGCGATGCGCGATTTCCATTCCCGGCCGCGGGCGGCTTCGGCCTCGTCACGCAGGATGCCGTGGCGGGCGAGATCGCCAAGGCTTGCGATCGTCATGTTCTTCAGGATGCTCCAGAGGTCAAAGATTCCGTTCAGCCGCCGGTCGCCCGCCACGAAGGCCACGGCCGGGGTGCGGCGCGGCCACCATTGCGGCGAATGGCCATCGAACAGGGCCAGCAGCATCTGGGTCTGGCCATGGCCGCCAAGGCCCGCCAGCCCGACGATCTCGCCCTCGTGGGCACGGAAGGGCAGGCCATGCGGCGGGTCGAGCGCCAGCACCGGCTGGCCGCGCCGGAATGCGGCGCGCCGCCCCGTCAGCTCGCGGGCGGTGCTGCCCATCGCCTCGACAAGGCTGCGACGGGTGAAATCGGCCGCGGCGCGCTCGGCGACGATGCGGCCATCCTTCATCACCACGATGCGGCTGGCCGTTTGCAGGATTTCGTCCAGGATGTGACTGACCAGGATGACCGACCCGCCGGCGGCAACAAACCGTCGCACATGCGCCAGAAGCTGCGTCGCAAGGCCCGCGTCCAGCGAGGAAGTCGGCTCGTCCAGGATCACCAGTCGCGGCGGCGCCCCGACCGAAGAAAACGCCATCGCGATCTCGACCATCTGGCGCTGGGCGATGGAAAGATCGCCCACCTGCACGCCGCAGTCCATGCCATGGCCCGGAAAGATCTGGTCAAGGCTGGCCTCGATGATCCGCCGCGCGTCCTTGCGCCAGCGCCACCCTGTCAGGTCGCGGTGCGCGATGCGCGCGTTCTCGACGATGGTCAGGTTCGGGCAAAGCGCCAGTTCCTGGAAGACGCAGCGCACCCCCAGCGCCCGTGCCGCGCCGATGCCGTAGTTTTCCATCGGTTGCGCGTCACCCGCGATGCGGCCGCGCTGCGGCGTCAGCCCGCCGTTGATCACCGACACGATCGTCGATTTTCCGGCGCCGTTATGTCCGACCAGGCCGATGCATTCGCCCGGCCGGATCGACAGCGACACGCCGTCCAGCGCCGTCACCTCGCCAAAGCGCACGCCGATGTCGGAGACGTCCAGGACGGCAGGGGGGAGAATGGCGGTCATGAGAATTTCGTCGAACCCCGAGGCTGCCGGGCAGCATCTGCCCGGCAGCATGGTAGCAGGGGCGCCGAAAGCCGCAAAGCCAGGCGCCTGCGGGCGATCACTTGGCGGCGTCGATCACGGCGATGGCGTCAGCCTGGCTGTATTCGACGTTCGCCACACCGCCTTCCTGGGTGTTGGCCAGGTTGGCTTCGAGGTTGTCCTGGTCGATGCGCAGGAAGGGCACGGTCAGATCCTTCGGCACTTCCTTGCCGTCGAGGATCTGCTGGGCGACCCAGAAGGCCAGTGTCGAGACGCCGGGTGCGATCGAGACCGACATGGTCTTGTAGCCGTTGGCGTCCTTCTGTTCCTTCCACCACTTCAGTTCATCCTGGCGGTTGCCCATGATGATGATCGGCGTCGGCCGGCCGGCCGCGGCAAAGGCCTGCGCGGCACCATAGCCGTCGCCGCCCTGGGTCACGACCGCGGCGATTTCGGGCAGCGAGGGCAGGATGCCCGCGACGGCCTTTTGCGCCACGTCCTGCGCCCAGTCGCCATGGACCGAGCCCACGATCTTGAACTGCGGGTTCTCGTCCACGCCCTCGTGGATGCCGGCCGAGATGGCGTCATCGACGAACACGCCCGCAAGACCGCGGATCTCGAGCAGGTTGCCGCCCTCGGGCAGGGCGCCCTTCAGATACTCGATCTCGCTCTTGCCCATCGCCTTGAAGTCGACGGCGATGCGCCAGGCGCAGGGTTCGTCCACGATGCCGTCGAACGAGACGACAACGATGCCGGCATCGCAGGCTTCCTTGATCGCGCCGTTCAGCGCGGTCGGCGAGGCGGCGTTCACGACGATCGCATCATAGCCCTGCAGGATCATGTTCTGGATCTGCGCGGCCTGCTCGGTCGCCTGGTTCTCGGCCGTGGTAAAGGCATCGGCCGCGGCCACCACGCCGTCGGCGACGGCCTTCTTGGTGATCGTGTCCCAGCTGGTCAGCATGGCCTGGCGCCAGGAATTGCCGGCGTAGTTGTTGGAAAGCGCAATCCGCTTGTCGGCGGTATCGGCCACGGCTGCACCGGCCAGGCACGCAACGGCGGCACTTGCCAGCAGAAGCTTTCTTGACGTCATGTGATTCTCCCTATTGGTTTGCCTTGGCGCGACAGCCCCTGCCGCACCCCAAGGATGGTGGATGTCCCGGACTTCCGTCAGATTGAGTTCCTCCCTCAGCGCAGGAAGGATGAAAGGAATCGAGCTTGCGTCATAGGTCTGAGTTCGCACCCCGTTTGCGGGGTTTCGCGTGAGAGATGCGAGAAACCGCAACACATTTGCAGCCAATGACGTAGGTCTGCCGATATGGTTCTGGCATGATGACGCCGCGGCGTGTCGGTCGTATGTGCCGTCGTGAAGGAATGCTCTGGTGGAACTTGCGCCCAGGGAACTGATCGAGCACCTCTTCGCCATCTCGAGGTTGCTGGCGGGCAAGCTCGATTTTCGCTCGGCGATCCGCGCGGTCGCAACCGAGGTTGCGCAGATTCTGCCCCATGACCATCTCGATGTCTGCATCGTCAGGGGCGACGGCAAATTTCACACCGCCTACGAAAGCGGCATCCAGACCGATTGGGGCCTGCAGCCGCTGGGGCCGGTCGAGCAAAGCCCGATCCGCGCCCTGCTGTCGGGCGAGGTCGACCATATCTTCGCGCAGGATGCCTGCAACGATCCGCGCTTCAGCCGTGACAAGCCGGGCCATCGCCCGATCTTTGAGCATGGGCTGAGAAGCCGGATCCATGTGCCGATGATGGTGCATGGCGAGGTGATCGGGGCGCTGAGCTGTTCGCTGCTTCGGGCCGATGCCTACCGGACCGAGGATGTGCAGAACGCACGCTACATTGCCGATCTGCTCTCGCCCTATTTCTTTGCCCTGCGCGCCGCCGAACAGGCGCAGCAATCCTCGATCGTCGAGGCAGAGGCGCGGGCCCGGGAAGAGGGGCTGAGGCTGGGTGCGCTGCGCCTGACCGAGGCGCTGGAAAGCGAAAGGCAGCGGATCGGCATGGATCTGCACGACCAGACGCTGGCCGATCTCACGCGGCTGGTGCGCCGGCTCGAACGCCTGGCCTTGACCGGACCG
>JAKALB010000042.1:11436-23582 GCA_021813365.1 Pseudomonadota bacterium
GTCCGGTCAGCGCCAATGCGCTGGAGCCGATCGCCCGCGGCCTGCATACCTGCATGCAGGATCTGCGGCAGATCATCGAAGAGGCCAAACCCTCGGTCCTGCATCTGTTCGGCTTTACCCATGCCGTCGAAAACCATCTGGAGCGTTCGGTGCGTGACAGCGGCCAGGCGATCGAATGGGATCTGACCGACGACAGCCGCGGCGCTTTCGACAGGCTGGACCCCAAGGTGAGCATCGCGCTTTTCCGCATCCTTCAGGAGGCGATCAACAACGCCGTTCACCATGCAGAGGCAGGGACCATCTGTGTCCACCTGGAATCGGGCCGAAACCACATCGGCATCGCGGTCCTCGACGATGGCAAGGGATTCGACCGGCGCCGCTCGCGGCGAGGCAGCGGGATCGACAACATGAAGACCAGGGCGCGGCTGATTTCGGCCCGCTTTGCGCTGGAGGATGGTCCGCAAGGCAGGGGCACCCAGGTTTCGATCGTCTTGCCACTGAAACCGGAGGCAGAGATGCAACCGGGCAGAAGGGCGGCCGCGGAATGAAGGTGCTGGTGGTCGAGGACGATCCGCTGCACCGCGCGTTCCTGCGCGAGCAGATCGCCTCGGCGCTGCCCGAATGCGGGCAGGTGATCGAGGCGACCAACGGCCTTGATGCCGAGCAGCAGGCGCGCAGCCATCCGACCGCCGACATTGTGATGGATCTGCAGATGGGGACGCGCAATGGCATCGAGGCCGCGCGCACCATCTGGCGCGAACGCCCCAGGACGCGCATCCTCTTCTGGTCGAACTATTCCGACGAAGCCTATGTGCGCGGCATCAGCCGCATCGTGCCGATCGGCGCGGCCTATGGTTATGTGCTGAAATCGGCCTCGGAACAGCGGCTCAGGCTGGCGATGCGCAGCATCTTCCTGGAAGACCAGTGTGTCATCGACAATGAAGTGCGCGGCATGCAGCAGCGCAGCTACGCCCAGGCCAGCGGGTTTTCCGATGTCGAATACGAGATCCTGGTCGATATCGCCCTGGGCATGACCGACCGCGCCATCGCCGAGCGGCGCAAGCTGTCGCTGCGCTCGGTGCAGAACCGGCTGCATCAGATCTACGAAAAACTCGACATCTATTATCCCGATGGCCTGGCAAAGGAAGAACCCGTGCTGAACCTGCGCGCCCGGGCCGTGACCGTTGCGCTGTTGCGCAAGCTGCTGAACTATGGGGCGCTGGAACGGGCGGATGACGAGTTGCAGGCCTGGCTGGCCGCGCGACGCAAACAGGCATAGGGCCGCTCGCCCGCCCCGCCCAGCCTCGCCTCGCCTCGCCCGGCCTGACCCTTCGGCCCGCCACGGCGCGGGCGGTGGCAAACGCGCCCAGGAATGCGCCAGCGCCGCCATCCTGGCGCGGCCCGGGAATGGCGATGCTGCCACGATGCGCCGGGCCCCGCGGCGGCCTGCCCCCTGCACCTCTGCGACCAGCCTTCCGGCACGGCCGCTTCGCGGCAACACGCTCTTCCGGCGGGCCGCGCGCGCGCAATGCAGATTTCACCACGGCACGACCAGATTCCCAGACAATCGCGCACAATTCGGCACAATTCCGCACCGGGACCGAAAATTGCCTGCAGCTTTCTGGCCTACCGTGGATCACACAGCCGAAAGCCAGACGATAGCCATGAGGCAATACGAGGCGCGCTCGGCTCCGATACAGAAATGGCACCTGCCAGTGTCGAACATCCATTGTCGAGCATCCATGGGGGAGATGATCATGGCCTTTTTCGCAAGCAAGCCGCAGAGAGCGATCGAAACCAGGGCGGCAGCCCTGCTTTCCTGGCCCTTCGCACCGGGCGATTTCAGGCAGGTGCCGATCGAGAATTCGGTCAAGAAGAGCCGCGTTTCCAAGTTCGAGATCGAAACGATTCTGCGTGAGGAACTGGTTCAATTGCGCGGCTCCTGGCCGCTGGGCATCGCGGGATTCGGATTGAAGTGAAACAGGACTTCGATCCTGCGCAATGAGATGAGGATCCGGCCGAATTTCATTCAGCCGGCATCGCCTCGAAAGACCATCGGCAGCGGGACTGAAATACCGGTCCGGCGCAATACGGGCAAGAACCGCCTCCAGGATATGGCGGGCATTCCAGGCCGGCACAGAACCTATCGGAATGCCGGTCGAGGCTTTCGGAATTTCCGAGCGGACAATCAGGTCGTGACGCGACTGCAATGGCGTTCATGACGGCAGCCACATGTCAGGATATGGAAAGGCAAGCCATGGAAATCCGGCTTACTGAGGCTGATGACCTCTTCTTCGGCACTGCAAGTGACGAAAAGATCATCGGAGACAAGGGGAATGACACGATCGTTGGCAACGACGGCGCCGACACTCTGGAAGGCTGGAATGGCAACGACATCCTGATCTCGCATGGGTCGGGTGGGATGCTTTCCGGGGACAGGGGAGATGACTTTCTGGAGGCGGAAAAGACCTCCTATGGGCAGTATCATCTCTATGGCAGTGTCGGGGATGATACCTTCTGGATGCATCTGGACAATCAATCCGGCTGGGGCGACACCGGGTTTCACATTTACGGTGGCGATGGGCAGGATTCTTTCTACTTCTTCGGATCCGGGGATGCCAATGCGCCGATCGTTTCCCGCATTGATGACTTTGACGCATCCCAGGACAGCATCTATTTCGATGGCCAGGAAATTGATCTGCGGAATCTGCCTGACAACATGCGAATCGTTCTGTGGGACGGGCAGCAGTGGTTGCAGATCGACGACAATGTCCTGATCGGGCTCGAGGGTGCCCGGGTTGACCCGAATTCGCCGACCGGGGAAGATACCCACATGCCGGAATTCCCGACCGATCTTGCGAGTCTGGAAACAACGGATTTCATCGATCCGATGAATTATGTTCCGCTCGAAGCCTATCAATCCATTCTTCCGTCGCTGGTCGTCCTGGACGGGGAGAGGGACTCCATCGTCGGGACGGCCTCGGGTGATTATGTCTATGGCGGAAAAATGGGTTCGACCCTGAGCATGGGCGGCGGCAATGATGTCGCAAATGCTGGAAAGGGGATGGATACGGTTTTCGGCGGTGACGGTGATGATCTGATTGCCGGCGGCAGCGATGGAGACGTGCTGAAGGGGGAGACCGGCGCCGACCAGATCTGGGGTGGAACCGAAGATGATGTCATGGACGGCGGTGATGGCAATGACACGCTCGACGGCGGAACCGGATCAAACACGCTGACCGGCGGATACGGTGACGACAACTACATCACCGCCGGTGGTGATCTGATCACCGAAAAGATCGGGGAGGGCACGGATACGGTCCAGTCCTCGATCAGCTATACGCTCGGAGCGAATGTCGAGAATCTTGTCCTGACCGGGACCGCTTCGATCAATGGCACGGGCAACGGGCTGAACAACCGTCTGACCGGCAACAGCGGGAACAACCTGCTCACTGCCGGCGGCGGAGCGGATACGATGTTCGGGGGGGCGGGCGACGACATCTATACCACCGACGGCGGCGAGACGATCACGGAGTATGCCGGGCAAGGGGTGGACATGGTTCGATCCTCGGCCAGCTACATGCTGGGGGCAAACCTGGAAAACCTCGTTCTGACCGGGTTTGCCAGCATCAGCGGGACCGGCAACGCGCTGGCGAACAGGCTGACCGGAAACAGCGGCGCAAATGCGCTGAATGGTGGCGCGGGCAATGATGTGCTCACCGGTGGCGGCGGTCTTGATACCTTCATCTTCAATTCCGCACTGGGCACGGGCAACGTCGACAGGATCACGGATTTTGACGTGACGGCCGACATGATCCGGCTGGAAAACGCGGTCTTCACCGGTCTTGCCGGCGGCACGCTGGCAGCGACGGCTTTCGTGCGGAACATGTCGGGAAATGCAGCCGACGCGAGTGATCGCATCATCTATGAAAGCGACACCGGCAACCTCTACTTCGACCCCGACGGAACGGGGGCAGCGGCGAAGATCCAATTTGCAACCCTCAGCCCCAACCTGAACCTGACGAACGCGGATCTGTTCGTCTTTTGAGCAGATTGCAGAGCCAAAGCCGCAGGCGTGACAATCCCTTGCCGACAGCGCGCGGTTCCGAGCCGACCGTCGAACCCAGGACAGGCCCTGCCGTTGCGATGCGATGCCTGGCTCGGAAAACCTGCGGGTTCCTGCTTGTGACCATGCCGAATTTGCCCGATAATGCCGGCCGTGACGCGTGATCTTTGTGGCAGGCAGGCGTGACTTCGGCTCGGGAGCGGCGATATGGGCGGCGGATTTTCGCGGGTCGGCCCGCCCGCGGGCGGGGCGCAGTTCGCTGAACCGACAGGCCTTGCCACCTGGAATGTCGCCAACTGGAATATCCCCGTGCAGCGGATACCAGGACGTGGCGAGATCATGCGCGGGCCAGGGTCGCGCGCAGCATGACGACACGTCGCCAATACGAAGAGGAATCGGCAATTCTCACCTCGACCTTCGAGCATAGTCCCGACGCAATCGTCCTCGTCAATGCGCGGGGGGTTATCGTCAGGACCAACATCCGGACATCCGAGCTTTTCGGCTATCCCCCGGAGGCGCTGCCAGGCCAGACGATCGAAACGCTCATGCCCGAGCGCTTTCACCAATATCACCTGGCGGCCCGCGACAAGTTCTTTGCGAGCCCGCAGGCGCGGCCCATGGGCACGGGCCCCGAATTGTTTGCCCGACGCGCCGATGGCAGCGAATTCCTGGCCGACATCATGATCGCCCCCGCGACCCCCGGGGCGCGGCCTGAAAAGATGCTCTACATGGCCATCATCCGGGATATCTCGGAGCGGCAGAGGCTTGAGAGTCAGCTGCGGCAGGCGCAGAAAATGGAAGCGGTGGGCCAGCTCACGGGTGGCCTCGCCCATGATTTCAACAACCTGCTTGCCGTCATCATCGGCAACCTTGACTTGCTGATCGAGCAGCTGGATCACGACACGCCGGCCGAGCGGCTGGCGCAGAACGCGCTGTCTGCCAGTCTCAGAGGGGCCGAGGTGACGCGCAAGCTTCTCGCCTTCTCGCGCAAGCAGCCGCTTGCGCCGATGACGGTCAGCCTCAACACATTGGTCACGGGGATGGCGGATCTGCTGCGCAGCACGCTGGGGGAAAAGATCGAGCTTTTCCTGCACCTGGCCAAGGATCTCTGGCCTGTTGAAGCTGATGCGGCACAGGTCGAATCGGCCCTGTTGAACCTGGCGGTCAATTCCCGCGATGCCATGCCTGGCGGCGGATGCCTGACGATCGAAACCGGAAACTGCCATCTCGATGAAGAATATGCAGCGAGCCGCGTCGAAGTGGCCGCAGGCGATTATGTGATGCTGGCGGTCAGCGATTCAGGCACAGGCATTCCGAAAGAACTGATTTCTCGGGTGTTCGAGCCGTTCTTCACGACCAAGGATGTCGGCAAGGGCAGCGGCCTGGGGCTGAGCATGGTTTACGGATTTGCAAAGCAGTCCCGTGGCCATCTGGCCGTCTACAGCGAGATCGGTCATGGCACCACGATCAGGCTCTATCTGCCCCGCAGCAGGATGGTCCCGGAGGCGACGGTCGTCGCCGAGACGCCGGCGGCCGAACTGGCCGGGAGCGGGCAGCTCATCCTTGTGGTCGATGACAATGCCGAAGTCCGGAAAGTCGTGACGGCGCAGATGGCCGAGATCGGCTATCGGACGCTCGAAGCCGAGGACGGCGTTTCGGCGCTGGACATGATCCTCGCGAATCCCCAGATCGATTTGCTGTTTACCGATATCGTGATGCCTGGAACCTTGAATGGCGTGGCTCTCGGCGAAGCGGCAAGGCGCCTTCGTCCGACGCTTCCCATCCTCTATACATCGGGCTTCACCGAGGAATCGCTCACCAACGGCACCGCCAAGGCCGTCGCCAACGAGAGCCTGTTGAGCAAGCCATACCGCAAACAGGATCTCGCGAAGAAACTGCATGACCTGTTTCGGTCGCTTGCGAGCCGCAGCGAGCCTTCCGGCCAGTGATTGCTCTGCCTGCCCGCCCTGACCACAGCCCCGTGCGCCCGGATGCCCTTCCGGGGCTGCCGCGTCCCTCGCCTGCTACTAGAGTGATGCACTCTTTCTGGGCGGGGCAGCACTGCCAATCGACAGCATGTAACCGACACCGCGAACGGTTTTCAACATGTCGCCAAAGCTTCCGGCCGCCAGCAGCTTCTGGCGCAGGCGGCTGACAATTCCGTCGATGGCGCGGTCATAACTCGCCCAGTCCGGCCCCTTGACGGCGTCCATTATCTGATCGCGTGACAGCACATGGTTCGGGTGCCTGGACAGTGCGGCCATGAGATTGAACTCTGCCGTCGTCAGGGCCACCTCAGCCCCATCCGGCGCATGCAGGCGACGCGCCGAATAATCGATGGTCCATCCATCGAAGGTGCTGATATTCCTGGCACCAGCGGGCTCACCTGGCGCATGCGACCTGTTTATGGGCGCATTCAGGTTGCCGATCATATTGACATTGGCCCGCACTCTCCTGAGCACCGACCGGACCCGTGCCACCAGCTCACGGGTGCGGAAGGGTTTTGCAATGTAATCATCGGCGCCGACTTCCAGGCCGATCACCTGGTCCATCTCGCTGCTGCGTCCCGTCAGGATGATGATGCCGACATCCGAGGTCCTGCGCAGATTCATGGCGATTTCCAGGCCATTGCAGTCGCTGAGTCCGAGATCGAGGATGCAGAGATGCACCTTGTTTGCTTCGATCAGGCTTTCGAATTCGCTCAACCTGTTTGCCACGAGGATTTTCATGCCCTCTGATTCGAGACATTGCGCGATGAGATCCGTGATCGCAGGATCGTCATCGAATATCAGGACGACGTCTTTCATCAGGGTTTCTTGCTCTCCGTGTTCTCATGGGGCGCGAGCCGGGTCATCCCCTTGCCCAGGCCGGTCAGCATTGAGTCTCGTCTGCGCCGCGGCGCAGTGAAATTGCAACGATTGGTCATGCGATGGCAGGCAGGCGATGGTTTCGCCATGCGCCCCGTCTAACCGCATGTATTCGCAATGGAAATCCCAAGGGGGCGGGTTGCGCAACAGCGCCAGGTGACACGAAAACGCTAGGCGACAGCCATCGCGTCCCGCGCCCGATCAGAGCAGGCGCGTGAGAATCCGGGGCCTTCGCCCGCCACAGGCAACCAGCCACAGCCCAACCAGAGCACTCATGAATGCCCCGACAGCGGGAAAATCGTCGCTCAACGTCACGTGGCGACCCTTGCCCCCATCACATCAAGCACCAGGACACAAGCATCGAATCAACCGGTCCCACTCGTGTCCATTACCATTTTATGCAACGCACGGTGGTTCGCAACAGGAATTTCGCGCACAGGAAATCCTGTTTCGATCTGGTCCGTCCCAGGCCATTTTCGATGGCGGCAGCGCCGGGAGCGAACCGCGCGGGCCGAGCGGCCCTGCGCTGTGGCTCGTCGAGAATTCGCATCGGGCTGTTCACCCTGTCGAGGGGCAGCATGGGCCGTGTCGGCGGGTGGTCTGTCGATTTTCCCCGGGACTGGCTGCGCGCCGCGATTCCCGAAGGGCCGGGGCGAAAGGGCCGGCCCCAGGGCCCAGAGCATTTCACTCCGGCATTCTGCGCAACATGAAGAGCCATCGGCTCAGGCCAGGCCATCGGGAAGGTCGCCGACCAGATGCCCCCCGCCGATATCCCTCAGGGCAATTCGCGGCGGCTCATGACCGGGCGGATGCAGCGGGCTCGGAACCTCGGCTGACAGGCGCGGGCTCGGCTTGCGGCGGTGCCGGGGATCCGGGACCGGAACCGCGTCGATCAGACGCCGGGTGTAGGGATGCTGCGGATTGCCGAAGATCTGGTTGTGCGTGCCGAGCTCCACGATCTGGCCCAGATACATCACGGCCACCCGGTCCGAGATGTTGTCCACCACCGCCATGTCGTGGCTGATGAACAGGTAGGACATGCCGAACTCGGCTTGCAGGGTCTGCAGCAATTCCAGCACGCGCGCCTGCACGGAAACGTCCAGCGCGCTGACGCTTTCGTCGGCGATGATGAGGTCAGGTTGCAGCGCCAGCGCCCGGGCGATGCAGATCCGCTGGCGCTGACCGCCCGAGAATTCGTGGGGATAGCGATCGAGCTGGGCGGTTTCCAGCTCGACGCGGGCCATCAGGTCGGCTGCGCGATCGCGCCGCTGCGCGGCATCGCCGATGCCATGGATCAAGAGCGGCTCGGCGATCAGTTCGCCCACCCGCATCCGCGGGTTCAGGGCGGCCATCGGATCCTGGAACACCATCTGCACCCTGCGGCGCATGGCCTTGCGGCCGGCGATGTCCAGGTCTTCCATCGCCTGGCCTGCGATCTCGATCCGGCCGGTGTGCGGGGCAAGGCCGACGAGGGCACGCGCAATGGTGGACTTGCCGCAGCCGGATTCGCCCACCAGCGCAAAGGTCTCGCCCTTGCGGATGTCGAAGCTGACATGTTCGACCGCATGCACGTTCTGCGTGACCCGGCCAAAGAGACCACCGCGCAGCGGATAGCGCACGACGACATCGGTCAGCCGGGCGACGGGGGCTGCCGTCACCGGCGGACGCGGCGCACCCTGCCCCATGCGCGGAACGGCGGCCAGCAGGGCGCGGGTGTAGTCGGCCGCCGGTCGGGCAAACAGATCGGCGGTGGCGGCGGTCTCGACCTGGCGGCCCTGGCGCATCACGATCACCCGGTCGGCCATCTCGGCCACGACACCCATGTCGTGCGTGATCAGGATGATCGCCGTGCCGAGGTCGCGCTGCAGGTCGCGCAGCAGGTCCAGCACCTCGCGCTGCACGGTCACGTCAAGGGCGGTCGTGGGCTCGTCGGCGATCAGCACCTCGGGGCGCAGCGCCAGCGCCATGGCGATCATCACCCGCTGGCGCATGCCGCCGGACAGTTCGTGCGGATACTGGCTCATGCGCCGTTCCGGTTCCGAAAGGCGGACAGCCCGCAACGCCTCGACAGAGCGCCTGCGCGCCTCGGCCCGGCTGACCGGCGCATGGGCGCCGATCGCCTCGGACAACTGGGCGCCGATGCTCATCACCGGATTGAGCGAGGTCATCGGCTCCTGAAAGATCATGGCGATCCGGTCGCCGCGCACGGCCCGCAGTGCGGGTTCGGAAAGGCTGGTCAGATCCTGCCCGCCAAACCGGATGCGGCCGCCGGTGATGCGGACCGCAGGTTGCGGCAGAAGGCCCATGATCGCCAGCGAGGTGATCGACTTTCCCGACCCGCTTTCTCCGGCGATCGCCAGGGTCTCGCCCTTGCGCAGGGCAAAGGACAGATCCTGCACGAGGGGCTTCAGGCCCTGTTCGCTGCGCGCAGAGACGCAGAGGCCCTCGACCCGCAGCACGGGCTCCGGGGCGGTGACCGCCCCGGATGCTGGCAGGGTTTCCGCAAGGGTCATTCGAAGACGACCCGGGGAAAGTAGAAGCTGACGACCCAGTTCGGCATGTCCACGATCTCGGAAATGCGCAGGTCGCCGCAGACGGAACACAGCATGTAGGCATCGACCGCCGAGATGCCCTGTTGCGCCGTCAGCAGGTCGATCATCCCCGACACCGCATCCCGGGCTGCCGTCATCAGGTCGGGCCCGATGCCTGTTGTCGCCTCGTAGCCCTTGGCGTCCAGGTGCCGGCTCACCGGCCCCGGCGTGGTGAAGCGCGGCGTCTTCAGGGGCTGGCCCTTCACCAGATCCAGGGTGAGAACCACGTTCATCGGGGATTCGATGGCCGTGCCGCAGACCTCGCCATCGCCCTGCGCGGCATGGGTGTCGCCCACGCTGAACAGCGCGCCCTCGACCTCGACCGGCAGGTAGAGCGTGACGCCCGCCGTCAGGTCGCGAATGTCGAGGTTGCCGCCCACCCTCCGGGGTGGAACGATCGAGTGCAGGCCCGCCTCGGCCGGCGCGCAGCCGATGGTGCCCGAGAAAGGTTTCAGCGGCACGCGCGCCGCCTTGCCCCACATCGCGGGCGCCATGCTGCCCGGATCATAGGACCACAGGCACAGCGCGGGATCCTTGAACTGGTCGGCAAGCAGCCCGAAGCCCGGGATGTTCGCCGTCCAGCCAAAGCCTTTCCCCTCGAAAGCCCTGGGCTGGAAGCCTTCAAGCGTGACCTTCAGCACATCGCCGGGTTTCGCCCCCTCTACCCAGACCGGCCCGGACACCGGGTTGATCTTGCCGAAATCAAGGTCGATCACGCCTTGCAGGGTGGATGACGGGCCAAGCTGGCCCGCCGAACTGTCATGGCAATGGAACTCGATGGTCGAGCCCGGCGCGACGCGCAGCGCCGGCGGCAGGGAATTGTCCCAGCCGAAATGGTGCTGCGCGCCGTGAATGGTGTAGTCGCAGGCCTTGCACATTTACTCTTTGACCCAGACGTAGTCGTAATTGACCGGAATCGAGACCGGATCGACATAGAGCGCATCCTCGCCGCCCATCCGCTCCGACTTCATCGTGTAGCGTTCCTCGTTGAACACCGGAACCCAGGGCGCCTGTTCCATCACGCCCATGTAGATGTCGGACCAGAGCTTCAGCCGGTCCGCCGACCTGGCCGGGTCGAACAGGCTGTCGGCCTCGACCGCCTTGGCATCCAGTGCCTTGTCGCAGAACTTGGACCAGTTCCAGCCGCCCTCGACCGTCCCGGCGCAACCGAGGATCGGGCCGTAGAAGTTGGACGGGTCGGGGAAGTCGGCGATCCAGGCCATGCCGCCCGACCAGATCATCGGTGCCGTGCCCGCGCCACCGGCCTCGATCACGTTGGCCTGGGCGAGGTTCTGGATGTTGGCCTTGATTCCGATGGCGGCGAGATCCTGCTGGATCGCCTGGGCGATCCGCGGGTTGGGGTCGGTGTTCATGACGTAAAGCTCGGTCTCGAACCCGTCGGCCAGACCCGCTTCGGCCAGGAGCTTCCTTGCGCCTTCCGGGTCATAGGGATAACCGGCGTAGTTCTGGGTATAGCCGGGCATGGAGGGCGGCAGCGGCTGGGTGGCCGGAACCGCGCGACCGTTGATGATCTGGGTGATCCGCTCCTTGTTGATCGCCATGTTCACGGCCTTGCGGACCTCGAGCTTGTCGAAGGGCGGGATGTTGACATTCAGCGTGATATAGCCGGTGTGCAACTGCCCGCCCACCACGACATGGGCGGCCTGGGCGGGGTCGCTCATGACCTCGGTGAACTTCGCCGGCGGGATGCCGTCGCCGGGCACGTCCACCTCGCCCTTCTGGAGGCGCAGCAGCGCCACCACTGGTTCCTGGCCGACTTCGAAAACCACGCTGTCGAGGAACGGCACGCCGGGCCGCCAGTAGTCGGCGTTCTTCTCGAACACCAGCCGCTGACCCAGCGTCCATTCCGCCAGCTTGAAGGCCCCGGTCCCGACCGGCTTCTTGCCGAAGTCGGCGCCTGCCGCCTCGACCGCTTCCTTCGGCACGACCGAGGCGAAGTTCAGCGCCATGACATGCAGAAAGGTCGCATCCGGCCGCGACAAGGTGATCCTCACCGTCAGCGGATCGACCACTTCCACACCCGACAGCCCGCCCGGTCCGGCATTCTCGAAGCCGGCGATGGCGCCGAAGAAACCCGCGCCGGGCGATTGCGTTTCAGGGTTCGTCACCCTGTCCAGCGAATATTTCACATCCTCGGCGGTCATCTCGCGCCCGTTGTGGAATTTGACCCCGGGGCGCAGCTTGAAGGTATAGACCAGGCCATCCTGCGAAATCTCGTAGCTTTCGGCCAGGCCCGGGCGCAGCGTGGTGGTGCCGGGCACATAGTCCATCAGCCCGTCGAACAGCGACTTGATCATCGACCAGTTCTGCCAGTCGTATCCGATGGCGGGGTCGAGCGTGGCCACATCGTCCTTGTAGGTGACGGTGATCGTGCCGCCGGGTCTGGCGGCCGGGTCGGGGGTATAGTCCTGCGCCATTGCGGGCAGGGCCAGCGCCAGCATGAGGGCGGTCGAGGCGAGCAGTTTCTTCATTGTCTCTCTCTCCTGTTGGGTTCTCAGCGAAGTCTGATCCGGGGGTCGATGAAGGGGGCGATGAGGTCGGCCAGCAGGTTCCCCAGCACGATGGCGCAGGCGGAAACGAGCGTGACGCCCATGATGATCG
>JAKALB010000043.1 GCA_021813365.1 Pseudomonadota bacterium
TGGTGCAAGTATCCCGGGGGGTCCGGGGGGCTGGCCCCCCGGCTCGTGCCCGCGGCCCGTATCCCTGTTCCAAGCCCCCGGGGCCGGTCCAGGAGGCTCAGAATTCGACGCCCGGTTGCGCCTTGATGCCCGACCGGAACGGATGTTTCACCAGGGTCATTTCCGTCACCAGATCGGCCATCTCGATCAGCCCCTCTGCGGCGTTGCGGCCGGTCAGGACCACATGGGTCAAGGGCGGCTTCTCCTCGCGCAGGAAGGCCAGCACCTCGTCCAGCGGCAGATAGTCGTAGCGCAGCGCGATGTTGATCTCGTCCAGCAGGACCAGGCGGAACTTCGGATCGCGGATCAGCTCTTTCGCCTTTTCCCAACCGGCCCGGGCCGCGGCGATGTCGCGGGTGCGGTCCTGGGTTTCCCAGGTGAAACCCTCGCCCATGGCGTGGAACTGGCAGAGCTGCGAGAAATTCTCGGTCAGGAGTCGCCGTTCTCCGGTGTCCCAGGCACCCTTGATGAACTGCACCACGGCGCAGGGCATGCCATGGGCGATGCAGCGCAGGATCATGCCGAAGCCGGACGAGGACTTTCCCTTGCCGGCGCCGGTGTGCACGATGATCAGGCCCTTTTCGCCCGACTTTGTCGCCATGATCCTGTCGCGGGCGGCCTTCTTCCTGGCCATCTTGCTGGCATGCCGGTCCAGATCGGCGGCATGGGTGTCGGTTTCGGGCGCTGACATGACGGGCCTCTTCTTGACGATCGGCCCCCATCCTGCGACAGGAGGGGCGGTGCTGGTGCTTGAGATACGACAAGCCAAGAGGGAATGCGACAGGGCGGGCATCATGTCCACCCCCAATGCAGCCGCCCCCGCGACCGTGACCGGAGAGGTTCCATGCCACTGGGGGCAACCCTGGGAAGGCGGGAACCGGGGGGAAACCCGCTCCGCAAGCCGGGAGACCTGCCAGCGCCGACGTGACTAGGCGGACGGGGTGTGCCGCAGCGGTCGAGGCCTTGGCCCCGTCGCACCCCGAATTCGAGAGGGATCATGGCCGCGAGGCTGCATATCTGCACGACCTGCAAGGCCGGCCTTCCGGTAGAGGAGGGCGGGGCCTGCGCCGGGTTGAAGCTCTATCAGGCGATCGCCGCGCTGCCCGCGCCCGATGGGGTGACGGTGCTGCCGGTGGAATGCCTGTCGGCCTGCAACGCCGGCGCCTCGGTCGCGCTGTCCAGGCCCGGGGCCTGGAGTTATGTTTACGGTCGGATGACCGAAGCCGATGCCGCCGACATCCTGGCCGGCGCCGCGGCCTATGCCCGGTCGCCGGACGGGCTGGTGCCCTGGCGCGAACGCCCCTTGATCTTTCGCAAGCAATCGCTTGCCCGCATACCGCCGATGGAGGCCTGAATGACCGACCTGTCCAAAATCCCCGTCACCGTGATCACCGGCTTTCTGGGCGCGGGCAAGACCACGCTGATCCGGCATCTGATGGCCAACCCGATGGGCAAGCGGCTGGCGGTTCTGGTGAACGAATTCGGCACGGTGGGCGTGGATGGCGAAATCCTGAAATCCTGCGCCGACGACAACTGCCCCGCGGAAAACATCGTCGAACTGTCCAATGGCTGCATCTGCTGCACGGTCGCCGAGGATTTCATCCCGACGATCGAGGCGCTGTTGAACCTGCCCATACGGCCCGACCACATCCTGATCGAAACCTCGGGTCTGGCATTGCCCAAGCCCCTGCTCAAGGCTTTTGACTGGCCAGGCATCCGCAGCCTGATCACGGTCGACGGCGTCATCACCCTGGCCGATGCCGAAGCGGTGGCCGAGGGGCGCTTTCACGGGGAGCTGACGGCCGAGCAGATCGCGGCGGGCGAACATGACACGCCCCTGGGCGAGGTTTTCGAGGATCAGATCGCCTGCGCCGACATCGTGCTCTTGACCAAGGCCGATCTGGCGGGCGCGGCCGGGCTGGCCACCGCCCGCAGGATCATCGAATCCGAGGCGGCAGAGAAATCGCGTGGCGCCCTGCCGATCCTGACGGTTTCGGAAGGCCGGATCGACCCGCGCGTCATCCTGGGCCTGGGCCGGGCCGCCGAGGACGATCTGGCCGCCCGGCCCAGCCACCACGACGGGATGGACGGGCATGAGCATGACGATTTCGATTCGGTGGTGATCGACCTGCCCGAGCAGGACGATGTCGAAGGCCTCGTCGCCGCGATCCGGCGATTGGCGCGCGAGAACAGGGCGCTGCGGGTCAAGGGTCATGTCGCCGTCAGGGGCAGGCCGATGCGCCTGCTGGTGCAGGCCGTGGGAGAGCGGATCCGCCATCAGTTCGACAGGCCCTGGGGTGGGGCACCGCGCCGGTCGCAGCTGGTCGTGATCGCCGAAAAGGGCGATATCGACGAAGCGGCGATCCGGGCCGTGCTGGGGGCCTGACCATGCATGTCGTCTTCCGCGAAAGTCATGGGCTGGAGGAGACGGCGGCGCCGTTCGATCCCGCACAGGATCCGGCGGAGATGATCGTCCTGTCGTTCTCCGACAGTGACCTGGGGGCCTTTGCGGCCGGCTGGAAGCGCGGGCAGGGCAGCCTGCCGAGCCTGCGCCTGTGCAATCTGGTGGCGCTGAAGCATCCGGTCTCGGTCGACACCTATGTCGAAAGGACGCTGAGCCAGGCCAGGGCGATCCTGGTGCGCCTGATCGGAGGCGAGGCCTATTGGCCCTATGGACTGGCCTCGGTGCAGGATCTGGCACGGCGCAGGGGAATCGCGCTGGCGGTCCTGCCGGCGGACGGACGCGAGGATGCGCGGCTGGACCAGATGTCGACCCTGCCGGTCAGCACGCTGCGGCGGCTGATGGCGCTCTGCGATGCCGGGGGCGCGGTTGCGGCTCAGGCGGCGCTGGCGCAACTGGCCCTGGCGGCCGGGCTTTATGCCGGCCCGGTGCCTGGTGACAAGCGCGTGCCGGACTGCGGCCTGTATCTGCCGGGGCAGGGCGTGGTCGCGGACGCATCGGCCGACGGCGTGGCCGTCGTCTTTTACCGCAGCTATCTGACCGCGGCCGATACCGACCCTGTCGATGCCCTGATTGCCGAATTCCGCGCCCGCGGCCTGGCCGCCTATGGCCTGTTCGCGCCCTCGCTCAAGGGGGCCTCCGCCGGACATGTGGCCGCGATGCTGGCGCGTCTGAAACCGCGCGCCGTGGTGAATGCCATGGCGTTTTCCGCCAGGGGTCCGGACGGAAGCTCGCCGCTGGATGCCGCGGGTTGCCCGGTGTTTCAGGTGGCGCTTTCCACCGCCCGTCGCCGCGATTGGGCCAGCTCTGCGCGCGGGCTCAGCCCCGCCGATCTGGCCATGCATGTCGTGCTGCCCGAAGTCGACGGCCGGATCTTTGCCGGCGTCGTTTCGTTCAAGTCGCCGGCCAGGCGCGACCCCGATCTGCAATTCGCGCGGTTCACCCATCGCGCCGATCCCGAACGGGTGCAGTCGGTTGCGGCGCGGGTCACGGCACAGCTTCGGCTGGCCGAAACTCCGCCGCAGGATCGCAGGCTGGCGCTGATCCTGTCGACCTATCCGGGGCGCGACCACCAGATGGCCCATGCCGTCGGGCTGGACGCCCTGGCCTCCACCTCGGCCGTGTTGCAGGATCTTGCCGATGCCGGCTATCGGACAGAGCCGGTTCCCGACCTTGCAGTCCGGCTTGGCACCGAAACCCTGACCTGGCCTCTGGCCGCCTATCGGCAGGCTTTCGCACGCCTTCCCAAAGCGTTGCAAGACGATCTTCACGCCACCTGGGGCGCGCCAGAGGCCGACCCCGCGGTTCGCGATGGCGCATTTCACTTCCACGCCCTGATCACCGGGCGGACCCTGGTGGCCCTGCAGCCGGAACGCGGCCACAGCGAAAGGCGCGATGCCGAATACCACGACCTCTCGGCCACGCCGCGCCATGGCTATGTCGCCTTTTACCTGTGGTTGCGCGCGGAAGGTCTGCATGCCCTGATCCAGATGGGCGCCCATGGCACGCTGGAATGGTTGCCGGGGCGGGCGGTCGCCCTCGGGCCGGAGGATTGGCCCGAAGTTCTGGCTGCTGACCTGCCCGTGGTCTATCCCTTCATCGTCAACGACCCCGGCGAGGCGGCACAGGCCAAGCGGCGGATCGGCGCGATCACCTTGGGTCACATGCCGCCGCCGCTGCTGGACTCCGGCGTGCCGCAGAATCTGCAGCGCCTGGAGCGTCTGCTGGACGAATATTCCACGGCCGAGGGTCTGGACCCGTCGCGCCGCGATCGGCTGATCCGCGCGATCCGCGACGAAGCCCGCTGCCAGGGCGTCGAGGCCGATCTGGGTCTTCCGGCGCAGGCCACTCCGGCCGAGGCGATCACCCGGATCGACCGCTTTGTCTGCGACGTGAAGGACAGCCGCTTTGGCGACGGGCTGCATGTCTATGGTCGCGGCCCGCAGGGCGATGGCGAACGCGACGGCCTGCTGGCGGCCCTGGCAGGCCGGCCGGTGGCCCCCGGACCGGCGGGCTCGCCCGATCGGCGCAGCGATGTCCTGCCCACGGGGCGCAACCTGTTCAGCGTCGACCCCCGCGCGGTGCCCAGCCGGGCGGCCCATGCCCAGGGCGTGAAGCTGGCCGAAGAACTGGTGCGCCGCCACTTGCAGGATCAGGGAGACTATCCGCGTGGCCTGGTGGTCGACCTGTGGGGCAGCGCCACGATGCGCACGGCGGGCGAAGATTTCGCCATGGCGCTGCATCTGGCCGGCGTCGCCCCGACATGGGACGAAGGCTCGGCCCGGGTGTCGGGGTTCGAGATCCTGCCGCTGGCCTTGCTGGGGCGTCCGCGGATCGACCTGACCTTGCGGGTCTCGGGCCTGTTCCGCGACATCTTTCCCGGGCTTGCCCAGCTTTTCGAAAACGCCGCCGCCGCCCTGGCCAATTGCGATGAGTCGGCAGAGGACAACCCCTACCGCGCCGCCAGTCCGCGAGTCTTTGCGCCGGAACCCGGGCGTTATGGGCTTGGCATGGCAGGCAATGATTTCAGTGCCGAGGCGCGCGCCGCTGCCGGCGCGGCCTGGCTGTCGGCCTCGGCCTGGGCGATCGGGCCCGACGGAGAATCAAGAGAGGCGCGCGCGGCACTGGAAGCGCGTCTGAAATCCTCCGACAGTTTCGTGCATTCCCAGGACATCGCCGAAAGCGACCTGCTGCTGGCGCAGGATTATGCCGCCCATGAGGCCGGATTTGCCGCTGCGATGAAGCTGCTTGGCGCCGACAGGCCCGCCCTTTACCATCTGGATGCCACACGGTCCGAGCGGCCCGTGGCCCGGACCCTGCCCGAAGAGCTTGCCCGGGTGGTCCGCGCCCGGGCGAGCAATCCGGCATGGGCCGAAGGCATGATGCGCCACGGTTACCGCGGCGGCGCCGAGATCGCGGCCACGCTGGATCACCTCGCCGCCTTTGCCCATCTGTCCGAAATGGTGCCGGCGCATCTGTTCGATCTCTATCACGATGCCACGCTCGGCCGTGACGATCTGCGCGAATTTCTGGCGCGGGAAAACCCGGCGGCCCTGGCTGCCATGCAGGATGTGTTCCGCCGGCTCGCCGAGGCGGGCCTGTGGGTGACGCGACGGAACTCGATCGCGATGGAGTTGGCGAAATGAGCTTCAAGGTGCAGGGCTGGTGTCCCGGGGCGCTGAAACCGATGCAATCGGGCGATGGCCTGGTCGTGCGCATCCGCCCCCGCCTGGCCCGGCTGAGCGTGGAACAGGGGCAGGGCATCGCGCAGGCGGCCCTGCGCCACGGCAACGGCCTGATCGAGGTGACGGCCCGCGCCAATGTGCAGTTGCGCGGTGTCACCGGGCAGAATCATGCGGCCCTCCTGGCCGACCTCGACCGGCTGGGGCTGCTGGACGCCTCCGAAGCCGAGGAGCGGCACCGCAATGTCGTCTTCACGCCGTTCTGGGCGCCTCAGGACGGAACCACGGCTTTGGGCCAGGCGCTCTATGCGGCGCTGGCGTCCGGGCCGGACCTGCCGGGCAAGTTCGGCTTCGCCCTGGACACCGGAGCCTCGCCGGTGCTGAGCGCAACCTCGGCCGACATCCGCCTGGAGCGGGCGCCCGATGGCGGGCTGGTCCTGCGGGCCGATGGGGCGGCGGGCGGGCAGCGGGTCACGGCGGAAACCGCCGTCGCCCAGGCGCTGCGGATGGCCGAGTGGTTCGTGTCTTCGGGTGGCGTCAGCGGCGGCAGGGGCCGCATGGCCGCGCATCTGTCGCGGGTTTCCCTGCCTTTCGCAACCGATGCCACGCCGGCGCCCGCCCTGCCGCAGCCCCGACCCGGCCTGATCGAACAGGGCGCGCTGGTCGCGCTGGAATTCGGCATCCTGCGGGCCGAGACCTTTGCAGAACTGGCCGAGCGACCCTTGCGCATCACTCCCTGGCGCATGGTGCTGGTCGAGGGGGCGACCGCCATCGCCCGGGCGCCGGGGCTGATCGGCGACCCTGACGATCCCCGTCTGCGGGTTCGTGCCTGCACCGGGGCGCCCGGATGCCCGCAAGGCCAGCAGAAGACGCGCGCGCTGGCCCGCAGCCTGGCCGCGGCGGTGCCGGAAGGGCGGGTTTTGCATGTGTCGGGCTGTGCCAAGGGCTGTGCGCACCCCGGTCGCGCCGATCTGACCCTGGCGGCCGGCGCCAAGGGCTTCGGCCTGATCCGGCAAGGCCGTGCCATGGACCTGCCCGAACGCATCCTGCGCGTGACCGACCTGACCCCGGAACTGCTGAGCAAGGCCTTCTGATGCCCCATGTCTACGAAACCGACGGCGCCAAGATCTATCTGGAAAGCTTTGCCACGATCCGGGCCGAAGCCGATCTGGCCCGCTTCACGCCCGAGGAAGAGGTGGTCGTCGTCCGCATGATTCATGCCGCGGGCATGGTCGGACTCGAACGATTCGTACGGTTTGCCCCGGACATGGCCGTTGCTGCACGTGCGGCCCTGGAGGCGGGGGCACCGATCCTGTGCGATGCGCGGATGGTCAGCGAAGGGATCACCCGGGCGCGGTTGCCGGCCGACAATGCCGTGATCTGCACCCTGCATGACCCCGCCGTTCCCGATCTGGCCCGGCGGTTGTCCACCACAAGGTCGGCGGCCGCGCTTGAACTGTGGCGGCCGGTTCTGGGCGGGGCCGTGGTGGCGATCGGCAATGCCCCGACGGCGCTGTTTCATCTGCTGAACATGCTGGAGGACCCCGCTTGTCCGCGCCCCGCCGCCATCATCGGCTGTCCGGTCGGTTTCGTTGGTGCCGCCGAAAGCAAGGCCGCCCTGATGGCGGCCGGGCCGGCACCCTGGGTGGTCGTCGAAGGGCGGCTGGGCGGGTCGGCGATCACCGTGGCTGCGGTCAACGCGCTGGCCAGCCGGAAGGAGTAGCATGGGCAGGATCATCTGCGCCGGGCTTGGCCCCGGCGACCCGGACCTCATGAGCGTGAAGGCCCGCCGCGCCGTCGAAGCCGCGACGACGGTGGCCTATTTCCGCAAGGCCGGGCGGGCCGGGCAGGCGCGGCGCATCGTTCAGGGATTGCTGCCGCCCGGCGCGATCGAACTCGCCATGGAATATCCGGTCACCACCGAACTGGCCTTCGACAGTGCGGCCTATAATGCCGCGCTGGCCCGGTTCTACGATGATTGGGCAAACCGGCTGCGGCAGCTGTCGCGCACATGCGACATCGTGGTGCTGTGCGAGGGCGATCCGTTCTTCTATGGCTCTTTCATGCATCTTTACAGCCGGTTGCGCGCCGATGTTCCCATAGAGATCATCCCGGGCATCACGGGAATGTCAGGCTGCTGGACCGCCACGGGGGAGCCCATCACCTGGGGCGATGACGTTCTGGCGGTGCTGATGGGCACGCTCAGCGAAGCAGACCTGGTGGCGCAGATGTCGCGGGCCGATGCCCTGGTGGTGATGAAGACCGGGCGCAACATGCCCAAGATCCGCCGCGCCCTGGAGCGGGCCGGGCGGCTCGACGCTGCCTGGCTGGTCGAGGCCGGAACCATGCCGGCGCAAAGGGTCGCCAGACTGGCCGAGGTGAATCCGGATCAATGCCCGTATTTCTCGATCGTTCTGGTTCACGGTCAGGGCCGCCGGCCGGAGATCGCCGAATGACCGGCCGGCTGACCATCGTGGGCCTTGGGCCGGGAGCGGCGGACATGGTCACGCCCGAGGTCTCGCAGGCGCTGGCCCAGGCCACCGATGTGGTCGGCTATGGTCCCTATGTGTCGCGCGTGGCGCCGCGCCCGGGGTTGCGGCTGCATCCGTCGGACAACCGTGTCGAGCTGGATCGCGCCCAGGCGGCGATCAGGATGGCGCAGCAAGGTCAGCGGGTTGTCGTGGTTTCTTCCGGCGATCCCGGCGTCTTCGCCATGGCCTCTGCCGTATTCGAGGCCCTGGAAACCATGCCGGGTGCCGCGGATGTCGCAATCGACGTTCTGCCCGGCATCACCGCGATGCTGGCGGCGGCAGCGGCCCTGGGGGCGCCCCTGGGCCATGATTTCTGCTGCATCAACCTCAGCGACAATCTCAAGCCCTGGTCGCTGATCGAACGCCGCCTGACCCTGGCGGCCGAGGCGGATCTGGCCATGGCCTTCTACAATCCCCGTTCGGCCAGCCGCCCGGAAGGCTTTGCCCGCGTGCTGGAGATCCTGATGCAAGCCTGCGGGCCCGATCGTCTGATCAGCTTTGCCCGGGCCGTCTCGACCCCGGAGCAGGTGCTGAACACCGTCCCCCTGGGGCAGGCGACGCCCGACATGGCCGACATGCGGACCATCGTCATCCTGGGCAGTTCCACGACCCGGCGGGTCGGGCGCTGGGTCTACACACCAAGGTTTGCCGGATGAGGACGATGCAGCCATTCCAGCACCTCGGCCACACTCGCCACGCAGGCGCGTTCGGGCAGCGGCGGGCGGCCGATCATCACCACGCCGATCCCCAGCACCCGGGCCGCATCCAGCTTGGCCCGCGCGCCGACGCCGCCGGCATTCTTGCTGACCACCAGTTGCACGGCCTGTTCCCTCATCAGTTGCAGATCGCCCTCCAGCGTGAACGGACCGCGCGCCAGAATCACGGTGGATTGCGGCAGCGGCAAAGCCCCCCCCGGCTGGTCTACAAGCCGCAAAATGTAATGATGCTCGGATCTTGCGGCGAAATCTTCCAGGTTTTGCCGCCCGATGGCAAGGAAGATGCGGCTGGGTTGGGCCGGCAGGGCCGCCACGGCGCTGGCGATGTCGGGCACCTCGGTCCAGCGATCCTGGGCGGCGGGCGTCCAGGGCGGCCGTTCCAGGGTGATCAGCGCAACGCCGGCCTGGTCGCAGGCAGCCAGCGCATTGCGGCTGATCCGGGCGGCGAATGGATGGGTCGCATCGACGACATGGCTGATCGACTGTTCGCGCAAATAGCTGACAAGGCCTGGAATTCCACCAAACCCGCCGATGCGCTGCGGCAGGGGCTGGGCAACGGGCGCCTCGGTCCGGCCGGCATAGGAAAACACCGCATCGATCCCGGCGGACGCCAGCGCCTGGGCCAGTTGGCTGGCCTCGGTTGTGCCCCCCAGAACGAGTACGCGCATGTCTGACCCCTGGCTGACCCTGATCGGCATCGGCGAAGATGGACTGGAAGGGCTGACCCCCGCAAGCCGGGCCGCGCTGGATCGGGCCGAAATCGTCTTTGGCGGGCCGCGCCACCTGGAGCTGGCGCAGGTCGGCGCGCGGGGGCGGGCCTGGCCGGTTCCGTTCACGGTTGCGCCGGTGCTGGCCGAACGCGGGCGCCCGGTGGCGGTGCTGGCGTCGGGCGATCCGTTCTGGCACGGGGCCGGGGGCAGCCTGATCCCGCAGCTGGCTGCCGGCGAATGGCGGTCGTTTGCCGGTGTCTCGACCTTTGCACTGGCGGCGAACCGGCTGGGCTGGCGGCTGGAAGACACGCTGTGTCTGGGCCTGCATGCTGCACCCCTGGCGCGGCTGCGGCCGGTTCTGGGGCACAATCAGCGGCTGATCCTGTTGCTGCGCGATGGTGCAGCCGTGGCCGAGGTGGCCGAATTCCTGCAACGCCACGGCTTTGGGGCATCGGAGCTCTGGGTGCTGCAGGCCCTGGGCGGGCCTAAGGAATCCATCTTGAAGTTCACCGCGCAAGAGATTGGCACACAACAGTTCGCCACTCCGGTGGCCCTGGCCGTGATCGCCCGCGGCATCGGCCTGTCACGCGCCAGCGGGCTGGAGGACACCCTGTTCGAGCATGACGGCCAGATCACCCGGCGACCGGTTCGTGCGCTGACGCTGTCGGCCCTGGCGCCGCGTCCGGGCGACACGCTGTGGGATATCGGCACCGGCTCTGGCAGCGTCTCGATCGAATTCCTGCTGGCGGCACCCGGCAGCCGGTCCATAGCCCTCGAGGCCGATCCCGACCGGGCGGCGCGCGCCCGCCGGAATGCCGCCGGCTTTGGCCTGAGCCATCGCCTTGCGGTGATCGAGGCGCGGGCGCCCCAGGGATTGGATGGATTGCCGCGGCCGAACGTGGTTTTCGTGGGCGGCGGCGCTTCGGCCGCGCTGTTGCAGGCGGTCTGGGCGGCTTTGCCCGCCGGCGCGCGCCTGGTGATGAACGCCGTGACGCTCGAGACCGAGGCGCTGCTCTATGCCGCGCAGGCCAGCCACGGCGGCACGTTGATGCGGATCGACCTGGCCGAAATGGGCCCGCTGGGAACGCGGCGCGGCTGGGAGCCGGCTCGGCCGGTCGTGCAATGGAGCGTTGCGAAATGATCGTCGCCGGTCTGGGATTTCGTCGTGGCGTATCCACGGAGAGCCTGAAGGCTGCACTGCGGCTTGTCGGTCCGGCGCAGGCGCTGGCCACGGCACAGGGCAAGGAGAACGAGCCCGGCCTGCGGCGGCTGGCGGCCGAGCTGGGTCTGCCGATCCACGCCGTGCCGCGTGACCGGCTGGCCGCCCAGGGCATTGAAGGGTCATCGAAATCCATGGCGCTTTATGGCACGGGATCGGTGGCCGAGGCCTCGGCCCTGGCCGTGGCGGGGCCCGGAGCGAAGTTGAAGGTGGCACGCAGGGCCGGACCGGATGGCATGGCCGTTGCGGCGCTGGCAGAGGGGCAGACATGACGGTGCATTTCATTGGAGCGGGGCCGGGGGCTGCGGATCTGCTGACCCTGCGGGGGCGGGATCTGATTGCCGCCTCACCGGTCTGCCTTTATGCGGGCTCGCTGGTGCCCGAAGGGGTCCTGGCGCATTGCCCGCCGGGGGCAAGACTGGTGAATACCGCTCCGCTGGCGCTCGACGCGATCATCGCCGAAATCGCATCGGCCCATGCCGAGGGCAAGGATGTTGCCCGCCTGCATTCCGGCGACCTTTCGGTCTGGTCAGCGATGGGCGAGCAGATTCGCCGCCTGCGCGACCTGGGAATCCCCTATGACGTGACGCCGGGGGTGCCCAGCTTTGCCGCCTCGGCCGCGGCACTGGGCGTGGAGCTGACCCTGCCGGGCCTGGCGCAAAGCGTGATCCTCACACGGACCGGCGGGCGCGCCTCGCCCATGCCGGCAGGCGAGACCCTGGCGGCCTTTGCAGCCACCGGTGCCACCCTGGCGATCCACCTGTCGATCCATGCCCTGAACAGGGTGGTCGAGGAACTGCTGCCGCATTACGGACCCGAATGTCCGGTGGCGGTGGTCTGGCGCGCGACCTGGCCCGATCAGCGCATCGTGCGGGCGCCACTGGCCGGGATCGTGGACGCCATCGGCAGCGAAATCGACCGCACCGCCCTGATCCTTGTCGGGCCGGCGCTGGCGCAGGAAGGATTCCAGGAAAGCCGGCTTTATGCCGATGACTATGACCGCCGCTATCGCCCGCGTGGCACCGCGCCCCGCTTCCCGGAGGGAGAATGACGCCCGGTCTGATCATTTCCGCTCCCGCCTCGGGCAGCGGCAAGACGCTGGTCACGCTGGGCCTGGCCCGCGCCTTCACCGCTCGCGGTCTGGCGGTGCAATGTTTCAAATCCGGGCCTGACTACATCGACCCGGCGTTTCACCGGGCCGCCACCGGACGGGCCAGCTACAATCTCGACAGCTGGGCGATGCCCTGGCCCATGGCGCAAGGCCTGCTGCGCCAGGCCGATGGCGCCGGGCTGATCCTGGCCGAAGGTTCGATGGGTCTGCACGATGGCGTGGCCCTTGCCGGGGCCTGGGGCAACGGGGCCAGCGCCGATCTGGCGGCGCGGACCGGATGGCCGGTCGTGCTGGTGATCGATTCCTCCGGGCAGGCGCAGACCGCCGGCGCCGTGGCGCAGGGGCTTCGCGCCTTTCGGCCCGATCTGCGGGTCGCCGGGGTGATCCTGAACAAGATCGGCTCGCCCCGCCATGAGCGATTGGCCCGGCAGGGCGTCGAGCAAGCCGGGCTCGTCTGTTTCGGTTGCCTGCCCAGGGCTGCCACAGTCACCATGCCCGAGCGCCATCTTGGCCTTGTTCAGGCCGAGGAACATCCCGCGCTCGAGGCACTGATGCAGGCCGCCGCGACGCTGGTCGGCGCGCACCTCGACCTCGACGCCATCGCCGCTGCTGCCCGTCCGGGGCCCGCGCCGGCCCCGGCCCTGCGCATCACACCACCCGGCCAGCGCATCGCCCTGGCACGGGATGCCGCGTTTTCCTTTGTCTATCCGCATCTTCTGAGCGGATGGCGTGCGGCCGGCGCCGAGATCGTGACCTTCTCGCCCCTGGCCGACGAGCCGCCTCCGCAGGCCGATATCTGCTGGCTGCCCGGCGGCTATCCGGAGCTTCATGCCGAAGCCCTGGCACAGGCGGACAGGTTCCGTGCCGGCCTGCACGCCTTTGCCGAACAGGCGCCCGTGCATGGCGAATGCGGCGGCTACATGGCGCTGGGCGAGGGCCTGATCGACCAGTCCGGCCGGCGGCACCGGATGGCGGGCCTCCTGGGGCTGGTCAGCAGCTTTGAACGACGCCGGATGCATCTGGGCTATCGCCGGGCGGAATGCCTGGCCCCCGCGCCCGGCCTGCCCGCGCGGATGGCGGGGCACGAGTTTCATTATTCCGGCATCGTCGAACAGCCCGACACGCCCCTGGCCCGCGTCACCGATGCCGAGGGCGCCCTGGTCGCCGAGACCGGCTCGCGGCGGGGCAGGGTGAGCGGCACCTTCTTTCACATGATCGCGGAGACCGCATGAGCGAGAAAACCCCTCCGTTCGTTTCGTTCGTCTCGTCGGGTCCGGGTGATCCCGAGCTTCTGACCGTGAAAGCGCTGAATCGTATCCGCTCGGCGAATGCGATCCTGTATGACGACCTCAGCGCCGGGCCGATCCTGGCCGAGGCGCGGGCCGGGGCGGATCTGGTGGGCGTGGGCAAGCGCGCCGGCCTGGTGTCGCCCAAACAGGATCAGGTCAGCCGCCTTTTGGTGGATTATGCCCGCTCCGGGCTGAAGGTCGTGCGGTTGAAATCGGGGGATGCCGGGCTGTTCGGCCGGCTTGAGGAAGAGATCGAGGCCTGCCGCGCAGCGGGGATCGGCTTCGAGATCGTGCCCGGTGTCACGTCGGCCAGCGCGGCGGCGGCGGCGGCGGGCATTCCGCTTACCCGGCGGTTGACCGCGCGGCGCGTGCAGTTCCTGACAGGGCATGACGTGACCGGCGGGTTGCCGGCCGATCTGAACATGGCCGCATTGGCCGATCCCGGGGTGACATCCGTGATTTTCATGGGAAAACGCACCTTTGCAGAGCTTTCCTCACGTCTTGTCGCCCAGGGTTTGCCGCCCGATACCCCGGCGATCCTGGCCGAAAGCGTCTCGACCCCGGACCAGCGGCTGACCCGCGCCACCGTGGCCAGCCTGGGTGAGGCCCTGGCCCAGGCGCATGACGGCCCGGCCCTGATCCTGATCGGCCCGCTGATGGAGGGGCCATGACCCACCGTCTGATCCTCTGTGCAACCTGTCCCCTGGGCCGGGGCGATTTTCCCGGCATTCTGGCCGCCCGTCTGCCGGATTGGCAGGTGACAACGGCCGAATGCATGTCGGGCTGTGCCCGCCCGTCCACCCTGGCATTCCGGGCACCGGGCAAGACGGCCTATCTGTTCGCAGACATCACCGCCGCCGACCTGCCGGAAATCGCGGTCTTCGCCAGGGCCTACCAGGTCTCGACCGACGGAACCTTTGCCGATGCGCGGTTTCTGGGCGGGTTGCGGCTGAAGGCGATCGCGCGAATTCCGGGATAGCGGCGCAGGAGGTCGTAAAACCGTCGCCGTCTGCCGCAATCCTCCTTGACCCGACGGGGCAATCCCTGCCAGATGGGCAGGCACGGTGTCCCATCACGCAAAGCGTCGGGACTGAAACGGGAATGCGGGCAGGTGGACCCTACAGGGCACCTCAAGCCGCAACCGCCCCCGCGACTGTATGCGGCGAGCGGCTTTCCACAAAGCCACTGGGGCAACCCCCGGGAAGGCGGAAAGCTGCAGCGACCCGCGAGTCAGGAGACCGGCCGTGCGGAACGAAACGAACGCCGTCGGGGATGACGGCAAAGGAGTTGAACATGACCACGCTTGCCGTTTCCGCCGCCCGCAGCACCAGCTTCGTGCAGGTCGTCGCCGCCGTGACCCTGGGTCTGGCGCTGGTGTTTGCTTCGGGCTTTGCCCAAAGCCAGACGCTGCATGATGCCGCGCATGACATGCGGCATTCGACCGGCTTCCCCTGCCACTGATCGGCCGGCCGGCATTCCCATGAAACATCTTCTGTCCAGCGGCCTGGTCGCTGGCCTTGCGGCAGGGCTGCTCTGCGCTCTGCTGCAATATCTTCTGGTGGAACCCCAGATCCTTCTGGCCGAAAGGTATGAATCCGGAGAAATCACGCATTTCCAAGGTGTTGCAGGCAGCGCCGCAAGCAGCGATGACCACGCGCCCATGGCAATGCGGGACGATGCAGGGCAGGGCGATGCGGGGCAGGGCAGCGATGCCAGCGCCGCCGAAAGCGCGCCCACCCATGGGGCCGCCGCCGAGGTGACGAGCCCGGCCGGACGCCAGGCCCTGACCGTGCTGTTCGCCGTGCTCACCTATGCCGGCTTTGGCCTGGTTCTGGCGGGCGGGATGATGGCGGCGGAAAGCCGCGGCCGCCGGATCTGCAAACCCGAGGCGATCCTCTGGGGCCTGGCCGGCTTCATGGCCTTCCAGATGATGCCCGCGCTCGGGCTGGCGCCGGAACTGCCGGGAACGCCGGCGGCCGATCTGAACGCGCGCCAGATCTGGTGGGCGGCCACGGCGATTGCGACCATCGTCGGATTGGGCCTGCTGGCCTATGGCCGGAATATGACCCACCGTCTGGTCGGGGTTGCCAGTGCGGCAGTGCCCCATCTGGTCGGAGCGCCCGAACTGGATTCGTTCGGCGGCATCGTCCCGCCGGAACTGGCGGCCACCTTCGCGGCGCGCAGCCTGGGCGTGGGGCTGATCACCTGGGCCGTGCTGGGCCTGGCGGTGGAAGGCCTCTGGCACAGCCGACGCGCATGACCGAACTCTACCTGATCGGCATCGGCACCGGCAATCCGGAGCACCTGACCCTGCAGGCGATCAAGGCGCTGAATGGTGCCGATCTGGTGATGATCCCGCGCAAGGGCGAGAGCAAGGCCGATCTGGCCGAGCTGCGCCGGGCGATCTGCACCGAAGTGATCACCAATCCCCAGGTGCGGATCGCCGAATTCGACCTGCCGCTGCGTGACGCCGCCAATCCGGATTACCGGCAGGGCGTCGATGACTGGCACGACGCGATTGCCGCGGTCTGGCGTGCGACGATCGCGGCGCATGGGCATCCGGCCAGGGTGGCGCTGCTGGTCTGGGGCGATCCGTCGCTCTACGATTCGACACTGCGGATCGCCGAGCGGCTGAAACTGCCGGTCACGGTGGTGCCCGGCATCACCTCGATCCAGGCGCTGACCGCGGCGCATCGCATTCCGCTGAACGAAATCGGCGCGGCGGTGACAATCACCACGGGCCGTCAACTGGCAGAGCATGGCTGGCCGGATGGTTCCGATACGCTTGTGATCATGCTGGATGGCAAGTGTTCGTTTCAGACCCTTGATCCGGCAGGAATTTTCATCTGGTGGGGCGCCTATGTCGGCATGTCCGAGCAGTTGATTCTTGCCGGTGCCCTGGCCGAAGTGGGCCCGCAGATCGTTGCCCTGCGCGAGTCCGCCCGGGCCGCACACGGCTGGATCATGGACATCTATCTGCTCCGGCGGTGATATAAATTACATAATATGGATTATCGGCTTTTTCCATGCCGGACCCGCCTGCGTGCCCCCAAGCCGCGCCCCCACCCGTGCTCTCCCTGACTTCCGTGGCTCCCGCGACTCTTTGCTGCCGCGACACTGGACAGTTGCGCACTGGCGCGGGATGCTTGGCCCACCTCATCGGGTGCAGAACAGATGACCTTTGACAACCTCATGCTGCGCCTGGCCGTCAGTCTGGCCATCGGCCTGCTGATCGGGCTGGAGCGTGCCTGGCACCAGCGCGAGGATCAGGACCGCCGGGCCGCAGGCATCCGCACCTTTGCCTTGTCAGGGCTGATCGGCGGCTTGTCCGGCCTGCTGGGCCAGAGCCTGGGCGCCGGTTTCGTCGGCCTGGCCTTCCTGGCCTATGCCGCGGTCTTTGCCGGGTTCGAGGCGCATGAGGCGATCGCCACGAAAAGCTTCGGTGCCACCTCGGCGGTCGCGGGGCTCGCTGTGTTCCTTCTGGGCGCGCTGGCCGCCGTGGGTGACGTGCAGGTGGCGGTGGCAGCCGGGATCACGACCGCCGCGATCCTGACCTTTCGCGAGATGCTGCACGGCCTGGTCGCCCGCCTGACCTGGGTCGAAATCCGCGATGGTGTGATCCTGCTGGCCATGGCCTTCCTGATGTTGCCGATCCTGCCCGACCGCAGCCTTGACCCCTGGGATTCGCTGAACCTGCGCCAGTTGTGGATCATCGCCACGCTGATCGCGGCGGTGTCCTTTGCCAGCTGGCTGGCGATCCGTGGCTTCGGAGAGCGCCGGGGCATTCTGCTGGTGTCGGCGCTTGGCGGCCTCACCTCGTCCACGGCCACGACCGCTGGCCTGGCGCGCATGGCCAGGGCGCCGGGGGCACAGGCCAGGCTGCTTTCGGCGGGCATGTGCGTGTCGGGCGTTGTATCCCTGCTGCGCATCGCTGCCCTGTCGGCCGTGCTGCGGCCGCCACTTCTGGCCACGCTGGCCCTGCCCTTCATTGCCGCTTCGGCCAGCCTGGTGGCTGCCGGCTTGTGGTTCTTGCGCCAGGGCGGCGCGAACGCACGGGCCGAGGGTTTCGAGTTGAAATCACCCCTGGATCTGGTGGGGGCGCTGCGCATGGCGGCACTCTTTGCCGCCGTCAGCCTGGTCGCCGGGCTGCTGCGGGCCGAGTTTGGCGCCGCCGGATTCTACGTGGTTTCGGCGGTTTCTGGGCTGGTGGATCTGGATGCGATCACCGTCACGGCCGCGCGGTTGGGCGGGATGGATCGGGTGGCCGCCCAAGGGATCCTGATCGCGACCGGGGTGAATCTGGGCGTCAAGGCCGGCCTGGCCGCCTCTCTCGGCAGCGCCGAGACGGCAAGAGCCTTCGTGCCCGCCACGGTGCTGGCCATTCTGGCAGGCCTGGCCGCAGCCCTGTTGATGCCGTAGCCCTATTGGTGGCGCAGCGCTTCGATCGGGTCCAGCCGGGCCGCGCGCCGGGCCGGGAAATAGCCGAAAACCACGCCCACTACCGCCGAAAAGACAAAGCTGGCCAGGATCACCCGCCAATCCGGCGTGAACGAGATGTGCAACGCATAAGACCCGGCCAGGCCCAGGCCAAGCCCGACCACGATTCCGATGATGCCGCCGATCAGGCTCAGCACGATCGCCTCGACGAGAAACTGCATCAGCACTTGCCGCTCGGTGGCGCCGATGGCCATGCGAATGCCGATCTCGCGCGTGCGTTCGGTGACCGAAACCAGCATGATGTTCATGATGCCGATGCCGCCCACCACCAGTGAAATCGCCGCCACCGCCGACAGCAGCCCGGTCAGCACCGAGGTGATGCCGGTCAGCATCGAGGAAATCTGTTTCATGTCAAAGACGTTGAAGTTGTCCTCGCGCCCTGCCCCGACCCGGCGACGCTCGCGCATCAGCGTCTCGATCTCGGCTTTGGCGATATCCGTTGCCACGCCGGAGCTTACCGAGATGTAGATCTGCGCCACATCGGTCTTGCCGGTCAGCCGCCGCATGACCGTGCGGATCGGCATCAGGATCAGGTCATTCTCGTCCTGGCCAAAGGTCGAGGCCTCGCGCCTGGCCAGCACGCCGATCACCCGGCAGGACATGGCATCGATGCGGATGTCGCTGTCGGTCGGATCGCCCGCCCCAAACAGCGCAGCGCGCACCGTTTCACCCAGAATGCAGACTGGCGTGCCCGACAGCGCCTCGGCATCGGTAAAGATGCGCCCCAGGCTGAGTGTCCAGCCACGGATCGCCAGATAGCTGGATTCGGTGCCGGTGGCCGTGGTTTTCCAGTTCACCCCGTTCGCCACGGCGGTCACGTTTGCGCCGCTGGCCGGAGCCACCGCCGTCACGGTGGACAAATCGGCCAGCGCGGCGGCGTCGCGCAGCGTCAGCGGCGCGCTGGTCTCGCCGCTGCCGCCGGGGCCGCGGCCCGGCGCGCCGGCGCGCAGCATCAAGAGGTTCGATCCCAGCGAGGCAACGTCGGATTGCACCTGCGCGGTCGACCCCTGCCCCACCGTCACCATGGCAATCACCGAAGCCACGCCGATCACGACACCCAGCACCGTCAGGAAGGACCGCAGCTTGTTGCGCGCCACGGTCAGCAAAGCCAGGCGAATGGTTTCAAACAGCATCGCCTGCGCCCTTGCCTTCGCCAACCGGTCCGTTCCGGCCCGCGCTGTCATGCGCCAGCCGCCCGTCGACAAACGTCACCGTGCGCGCGGCAAAGGCCGCCATGTCCGGTTCGTGCGTGACCATCAGGATGGAAATCCCGTCCTTGCGGTTCAATTCGGCCAAGAGCTCCATGATCTCGCGGCCGCGCGCGCTGTCGAGGTTGCCTGTCGGTTCGTCGGCCAGGATCAGGCCCGGCCTGGTGACCATCGCCCGGGCGATCGCCACCCGCTGCTGCTGGCCGCCGGACAGCTGCGACGGCGTGTGGCCCTCTCGACCGGCAAGACCGACCTTCGCCAGCGCCTCGCGTGCCCGGGCAAAGCGTTCATCGGCCGGAACGCCTTGATAAATCAAGGGAAGTTCCACGTTTTCCTGGGCTGTCGTCCGAGACAGAAGGTTGAACCCCTGAAAGATGAAGCCCAGGAAATGCCGTCGCAGCAGCGCGCGCTGATCGCGGTCCAGCTGGCTGACATCGGTGCCGAACAGCTTGTAGCTGCCCGAGGTCGGCGAATCCAGGCAGCCCAGCACGTTCATCACCGTCGACTTGCCCGACCCCGACGGGCCCATGACGGCGATGAATTCGCCCTGATCCACGTCGAGGTCGATGCCTTGCAGTGCGCGCACTTCGGATTCGCCCGCGCCATAGACCTTGCACAGGCCGCGCAGCTCGATCATCGCGGGTTCCGGCTTCGCGGTCACGGCCGGGCCTTCGTGCCGGTGATCACCTGGTCGCCTTCCGCCAGGTCGCCCTCCAGGATCTGGGTCAGGCTGCCGTCGCTCACCCCGGTCTTCACCCGCACTTCCGTCGGCGTGCCGGCGCGCAACACCCAGAGACTGCGCATTCCGCCCTCGGTCGTGGCGGCGCTGATCGGCGCGTTGGTCGGCGGGCGCGTGAACAGCATCCCCAGCAGGCCCGAGCCGCGCGGGCTGGCCGTGGTCTGGGGGGGCGAATAGCGAAAGGCCGCATTGGGCACGCTCAGCACGCCCTTCGCCGCGTCCACGGTGATGTCGGCGGCGGCGGTCATGCCGGGGCGCAGCAGGCCCTGGGCATTGTCCAGGCTCAACGTGGTTTCATAGGTCACCACATCGTCCACCGTCTGGCTGGCATAGGCGATGGCGCTCACCCGGGCCGCGAAGGACTGGTCCGGATAGGCCTCGACCGTGAAGCGGGCCATGTCCCCCACTTGAACCTTGCCGATGTCGGCTTCGTCGACGTCCAGCTTCAGCTCCATCTGTTTCAGGTCGGCCGCCAGGGTGAACAGCGCGGTGGGCCCACCCACCGTGGCGGACTGGCCCAGCGTGGCCGTCGAGGACAGCACCACACCGTCGATCGGCGCGCAGATGCAGGCCCTGGCCAGGTTGACCTCGGCCAGTTTCAGGTCTGCTTCGGCCACGGCCTTCTGAGCCTCGGCCGCCGCCAGACCGGCCTCGGCGCGTTTGGCGGCGGCCCCGGCGGCCGAGAGTGCCTCCTGCGTGGTGATCCCGCGCTCGGCGCCGCGCTGCGCCCGATCCAGGTTTGCCGCCGCCTCGTCCCGCGTGGCACGGGCCTGAGCCAGGGCGGCAACCTGGGCCGCGATGGCGGCCCGATCGCGCGCCACCGTCGCCTCCAGGGCCGAAGTGTCGATCCGGGCCAGCGCATCGCCCTTGCGGACGGTCTGGTTCACATCGGCGAGGATTTCGACGATCGTGCCGGCGACCTGAGCCGAAACCGCGACGGTCTGCACCGGTTGCACCGTGCCCACCGCCGTGACGGTGACGGTGATGTCGCCCCTGGCCGCCGCGACCGTGGCATAGCTGACCGCACCGGCGCCGCTGGCCCGGCTTTCCCAATACCAGCCGCCGGCAGCCAGCAGCAGGATCAGCCCCACCCATAGCCAGATCCTGCGACGACGGCCCGATTTCCGGGCGACGATCTGTTCGACGGTGACGGTCATGCGGGCCTCTCGACTGCGTTCCACGCCACCCGATCAGATCGGCCTGCGCGGCGCCTTGATGAACATCAACGTTACCGCTGACGATTTCCGTCGCGCCGGCTGTGGCCTACAGCCGGCGGGTCAGTTTCGCCGCCTGCCGCGCGCGCTTGGCCAGGTCGCGGGCGGCCTTGGCCTGTTCGCGCTCTTCTGGTGTCAGGTCTTGCGCGGGCTTCTTCGCGCTGCCGGAAACCTTGTTGATCCCGGCATCGATGCCGCGGCTGATCAATCGCCGCAGCAGCGTGTTCACAATCATCTGCAACAGTTTGGTCAGGTCCATTTTTCGTCCTCGAACAGCTCGCTCTGACCGGGCGCGAAATCGCCGGCCTCGGCCTCGGTATCGGCGTCCTGCGAGCCCATGCCGGCCGGCAAGGGCCGGCTGTCGAGCAGGCCCGCAGCGCGCAGCTCCTTCAGACCCGGCAGGTCGCGGGCCGATTCCAGGCCGAAATGATCCAGGAACCCTTCCGTCACCACAAAGGTCACCGGACGACCCGGCGTCATCCGCCGGCGGCCCAGCCGGATCCAGCCCAGTTCCATCAACTGGTCGATCGTGCCCCGGCTGACGGCCACGCCACGGATCTCCTCGATCTCGGCCCGGGTGACCGGCTGGTGGTAGGCAACGATCGCCAGCGTCTCGATCGCGGCGCGCGACAACTTGCGCTGTTCGACCACCTCCTTTCGCATCAGGTGGCCCAGATCGGCCGCGGTGCGAAAGGCCCAGGCATCGCCCACCTTCACCAGCTCCACCCCGCGCCCGGCATACCGTTTGCGCAGGCCCACCATCGCCTCGGCCGGATCGGCGCCGAACGGCAGGCGGTCGGTCAGTTCCTTCAGCGTGACCGGCTCGGCCGAGGCGAACAGGATCGCTTCGATCATGCGTTCCTGTTCTGCCAGCGGCGGCGCCTCGAACAGCGACTTCTCGATCGGTTCGGCAGGATCGTCGGTCATCTCCCCTCCCGCGTCTTGATCTCGATCGGGGCAAAGGTGTCGGACTGGCGCAGGTCGATCAAGCCGCGCTTGGCCATTTCCAGCGCGGCGGCGAAATGCGCCGCGGTTGCCGACCGGCGGCGTTCGGGCGTGCCCCAACCTTCCGGCAGAAACGACAGCAGATCGGTCCAGGCCCCGGCATAACCCAACATGCCGCGCATCCGCTCCAGCGCCTGCTCCATGGTGAAGATGTGGTGCCGGTCCATCGCAAAGGGCCGGAAATCGTCACGGGTGCGGATGCGGGCATAGGCGCGCATCAGGTCCAGCAGCGTGGCTTCCCAGCGGATCACCCGGCGGCTGTCCATCACCTCGGGCAAGCCCCGGCGAAACCGGTCGCGGCCCAGCTGATCGCGCGCCATCAGCCTTGCCGCCGCCTCGCGCATGGCCTGCAGGCGCTCCAGCTGAAAGGCCAGATGCGCCGCCAGGTCGGCACCGCTGGGGCCTTCGCCGTCGGGCTCGGGCGGCAGCAGCAGGCGCGATTTCAGATAGGCCAGCCAGGCGGCCATCACCAGATAATCCGCCGCAAGCTCGATGCGCAGCGCCTGCACGCGCGCCACGAAGGCCAGGTATTGCTCGGCCAGTTGCAGCACCGAAATCCGGCGCAGATCAACCTTCTGGCTGCGTGACAGGCTGAGCAGCAGGTCGAGCGGGCCTTCGAACCCGTCGACATCGACGATCAGCGCCTCTGCCGCCATCCGCTCGGCAGGGGTGATCGGCAGGGTCCAGTCGGTCGGGTCAGCCTCAGCCATGCGCGCGGTCCATGATGGACCTCAGTTCGGCATCCATGGCGGCAAAGTCAAGTTCCATGGGCTGCCGCAGCGCCAGCGCCGCCTGCATCCGGGCCAAGGCGGCCGGCGCCAGCCTGCCCGCCTGGCCGGCCACCTGGATCATCTCGTCCAGGGCGCCCTTGCAATGCAACGCCAGATCGCAGCCCGCAGCCATCGCGGCACGGGTCCGCTCGGCCAGGCTGCCCCGCAACGCCTGCATGTTCAGGTCGTCGGTCATCAGCAGTCCGGCAAAGCCGATCTCCTCGCGGATCGCCCGGATCAGGGCCGGGCTCTGCGTCGCCGGATGATCGGCGTCATAGGCGGTGAACACCAGATGCGCCGTCATCGCCAGCGGCAGGTCGGCCAGGGCGCGAAACGGCGCAAAGTCGACGGCTTGCAGCGTCTCGCGGCGCGCCGTCACCCGCGGCAGGTCGTGGTGCGTATCGACCATGGATCGGCCATGACCGGGCAGGTGCTTCATCACCGGCAGGACACCGGCTTGCAACAGGCCGTCCGCCACCGCTCTACCAATTCTGGAAACCACTTCCGGATCAGAGCCATAGCAGCGATTCTTCAGAAACGGATGCGTATCCGCCCCGATCACGTCCAGCGTCGGCGCGCAATTGCCATCGATCCCCAGCGCCCGGTGCTCGGCCCCGATCAGTGCTGCCCGCAGGCGCATGGCCTCAACCGCGCGCGCACCGGCCGCCGCCACGAAATCCAGCGGAGGCATCCATTCGCGCCAATGCGGTGCCCGCAGCCGCTGCACCCTCCCGCCTTCCTGATCAATGAAGATCGGCGCATCCCGGCCGACACACGCGCGAAGATCCGCCGTCAGACGCTTGATCTGGCTTGGAGATTCGACATTCCTGGCAAAGAGGATGAACCCGGCCGGATCGAAATCGCGAAAAGATCGGAA
>JAKALB010000044.1 GCA_021813365.1 Pseudomonadota bacterium
CCGGCGCAGAGTTCGCCGAAACGGCATCCAGATGCAGGCAGGCTGGTCATGAGACGACTGTACACGAGTGCTTTGGCCCTGGCCTTGCTGGCGGGCTGCGACGGGAACCCGCTGCTGCCGCCGCCGCCGGACCCTGGCACGGGTGGCGGCACCGATGGCATCCACAATGTCGACCTGCCGCCGGGAACGGCGAATCCGACCTCGAAAAGCGATATCGTGCGGCAGGAATCCAAGGACACGTCGCCAGGTTCGCCGACCTATGGCAACGGCTTTGCCACCGGCTATGCCTATAATGCGGCCGATGACACGTTCACGGTGGACGGGCTCGGGTTCGACGGGGCCAATGTCTATCAGCGCGGCACGGCGGTGGCTTCGATCAACGGCTATGCCGTCTATGAATCCGACAGCACCTATGCCGACGATGCGACGGGCACGCCGATCGATCAGTTCAGCCATCGGGTGCTCTATGGTGTGTCCAAGACCGGACGGACCTCCTTTGCCATCGTGCGCACTGGCGCCTATATCCCCTATGGTTTTGGCGGGTTCATCTACCAGCGCGAGGGCGGCGTGACCTTGCCGACCAGCGGCCAGGCGCATTTTGCCGGGGCCTATGGTGGCATCCGCGATTTCGACGGTGCCAGCGGCTTGCAGTATACCGACGGCCAGATGACGATCGACATCGACTTCAACGATTTCAACGAGGGCAATGCGGTCAAGGGCTATGTCACCGACCGGCACTACTACGACATCGACGGGAACGACATCACCGACAGCTACGTGACCGCCCTGAACGAGGCCTCCGGTGGTGCGACGATCACCGAGTTGCCGACGCTGGTCTTTGCCGTAGGGCCGGGCACGATGGATTCGAATGGCGAGATTTCCGGCAATGTCGGCAGCACGACGATCGATTCCTCCGGTGCCGCAACAACCTATGAGGCGGGAACCTATTACGCGGTGGTGGCCGGCGATACGACGACCGCGAACAGCGAAGTGACCGGGATCATCGTGGTGACATCGACCGACCCGGTGAACCCGGGGGTGACGGCGCGCGAGACGGGCGGGTTCATCCTGTACCAGGAATGATCGACCGGGCGGCAAGGACCGGGGGGCGACGGCGGCGGGCCGTCCTTGGCGGCGTCGATGTGGCCGCCGCAAGGCTGGCTGCGAGGGTTGCCGCTTTGGCCGTGATCGTCGCACTGGGAATCGCCAGCGGCGCCGCCCGGGCCGAATCCGGCGCGACGATGCATCTGACCCCGGCGGCGCTGCGCGACCTGGCTTTTGCCACGCTGCAATCGGGCGATGCCGAACAGGCCCTGGTGCTGACAGAGGCCCTGCTGATGCGCGACCCGCGCGATGCCGGCGCGCTGATCATCCGCTCGCAGGCCCTACGCGCCCTGGGGCGCCTGGCCGAGGCCGAGGCCGCCGCCCGCAGCGGCTTTGCCGCCGCCGATACCCTGCCGCTGAAATATGGCGCGGCCCTGGCCCTGGCCCAGGCCCTGTCGCTGGAGGGTCATCGCACCCGGGCGCAGATCTGGCTGCGCCGCGCCACGCATTATGCCACCACCGATGACCAGCGCCGCCGCGTGGCCAGCGATTATGGCTATGTGAGGCAGCAGAATCCGCTGAACCTGCGCTTTGACACGTCGCTGCAACCATCAAACAACGTCAACAATGGCTCGATGCACTCGATCTGGGAGTTCATGGGCCTGCCATTCGAGCTTTCGGGCGATGCCCGGGCGCTGTCGGGCCTGGTGGGGGATTTCGGGATCCAGGGCAGCTATCGCCTGGCACAAAGCCTGACCACCCATGATGCGCTGACCTTCGGCCTGTCGGACCACGAAGTCTACCTCTCACCCGAAGCGCACCGCCAGGCGCCGGGCGTCAGCAATGACAATTACCGGATGCTGTCGCTGCAAGGCGGTTATCAGCACCGCGATCTGCTGGCGCCGGACGGAACGATCCTGACCACGGAACTGTCGGCGGAGCGGACCTACTATGGCTCGGCCGGCAGGACATCGGGCCCGTCCTGCACCGATCCGTCGATTCCGGACTGCATCGGCATCTTTGGCCCGCTGTCCGACACCGCAACGTTGAGCCTTGACCTTTCGCGACCCTATGCGCCGGGATCGACGAATTTCGCGCATCTGGACCTGCAGCGCAACTGGCGGCGCGACGATCCGGCCTCGTCCTCGATCCTGTTCGGTGGCAGCGGCGGGTTCAGCCAGCGGCTGGCCTCGGGCGACCAGCTGCAGGGCTCCTTCGGGCTCAGCCGGGTCACTTCGGACAACATCACCGTGGGCCATACCACCGCCAGCGTGACGGTGGGCTATACCCTGGCCCGGCCGATTGCCGGCATCAGGTGGAGCGGGTCGCTCGGCGCCTCGCTGGCCAGCTATGGCTATTCCTATGTCGGCATGACCTCGGACCGTGCCGACCGCAACCTGACGCTGGGCCTGTCGGGCGAACTGAACATGATCTCGATCTATGGCTTCTCGCCGGTGCTGAGCCTTTCGGTTTCGGCCAACGAATCCAACGCCGACCTCTATGACACCCGCAGCTTCGGTCTGGGCCTGTCGTTCCGGTCGCAGTTCTGACCCCCTCGCCTTTGCCGCACGGCATGCTAGGTTTCGGCGCAAAGGAGACCAACCATGACGATCCGCTATCTGCACACGATGGTCCGCGTGCTGGACCTTGAAAAGAGCATGGCCTTCTACCGGCTTCTCGGGCTCGAGGAAATCCGGCGCCATGTGAACGACAAGGGGCGCTTCACCCTGGTGTTCATGGCGCCGCCCGGCCAGCCGGACTGCCCGATCGAACTGACCTACAACTGGGACGGCGACACCGGACTGCCCAGCGACAGCCGGCATTTCGGCCACCTGGCCTATGAAGTGGACGACATCTACGCCACCTGCGCCCGGCTGCAGGCGGCCAGTGTCACCATCAACCGCCCGCCGCGCGACGGCCACATGGCCTTTGTCCGCAGCCCGGACAACATCTCGATCGAGATCCTGCAGAAAGGCCCGAGCCTGGCCCCGGCCGAGCCCTGGGCAAGCATGGGCAACACCGGGCACTGGTGACGGCTTCGCCGGGCCTCCGGCGGGGATATTTGCAGCAAGATGAAAGCGCGAGGCTCTCCCGGCCGGGCCCCTTCATCTTGCCGGAAAATATCCTCGGGGGGCCCGGGGGGCAGACGGCCCCCCGGCTTCAATCCGACCCAGCCTCAATCCTCGGGACTGGGCGCGGGGCGCAGTTCGCTGACAAAGCGGTCGAAGTCGTCGGCGGCCTGGAAATTCTTGTAGACGCTGGCAAAGCGCACATAGGCGACCGTGTCGATCCGGGCGAGGCTTTCCATCACGATTTCGCCGATGATTTTGGACGGGATGTCGGTGTCGCCCAGGCTCTCGAGCCGCCGCACGATGCCGGAAATCATCTGGTCGATGCGTTCCGGCTCGATCGGGCGTTTCTGCATGGCGATGCGGATCGAGCGCTCCAGCTTCGAGCGGTCGAAATCCTCGCGCTTGCCGCTGGACTTGATGACCACCAGGTCGCGCAGCTGCACGCGCTCATAGGTGGTGAACCGGCCGCCGCAGGCCGGGCAGAAGCGCCGGCGCCGGATCGAGACGTGATCCTCGGCCGGACGGGAGTCTTTCACTTGCGTGTCGATATTGCCGCAGAACGGGCAGCGCATTGGCCCCCTCCTTGCTGATTGTTCGCCTGCCTCAGAGGGTCTTTGCCCTTTGGCTCAGGCTAAACCTGGGGGATGGCTGGTGCAAATTCATTCGACCCCCACAGCATCTTGCGGGAGCCGAGTGTGGCGCACAAGACTCAGATCAGCCGGGCAGGAAATGCCCCGCTGCCCAGAGAACAGCCACCAGCACGGCCTGGATCGGCAGGGCGCCCAGGAAAACCTGGCCCAGCGCACCGCGGTCGCGGATGTTGCGCCAGCGGGCGGGTGGGAAGGCCAGGCTGAGCAGCGTGGCCAGCGGGGCGAGGGGCAGGATCCACCACCAGGAATACCCCAGCCAGCCCATGGCGCCGGCGGCAGCGATGACGATGTAATTCAGCATGCAACCCTTCCCTTCCAGCCGAAGCTAGCGCCACAGGGCCGAAAGGCGAAGGCCTTCACGGGCAGTCCGTGCCTTGGACTGCGATGTGTTGCCGCCGAGGCGCAGGGCGCAGATCAGCCCTTGAGGTGCAAGGCCACGTCTCCAGACCAGGGTTCGGTCACGCCGCGCCCGCCGCCCAGATCTTCGAGGATCGGGCGCAGCTTGTCGAGGTTGGCGATCATCGCGGGCCGGGCCTTGGCCATGGCATCCAGGCTGTCCCATTCGCCCACGACAATGAAATCCCGCTCGCCGGCGCGAACCAGCCAGAGGTTTCGCCCACCCGGCATGGTGGTCATGGCCATGGCCTGGTGGGTGCGGATGTATTCGTCGACCATTCCCGGCTTCACGCGCATGTGCACGACATTCATCGCAGTCATCGGAGCCCCTCCCCTGGACAAGATGACGGCAGGATACATGAAAGCGCCCGAGTCGGGCGGGAAACCGGCGAGGCCGAATTCGGGCGATCAGCGGAAGAGCTGGTCGCCCAGCTGGTCGATGGCCAGTTTCGCCTTTTCGACCGATGTGGCCACGGCCTGCTCGCGGTCGGCGAATGTATCGGCGCGCGACAGGTGGTGGATCAGGGTTTCGCCATTCGCATCCTTCTCGATCCGGGCAGCCACACGGAAACCGCCGGCTTCGCGGATCGGATCGGGAAAGATGCGGCAGTCCTTGTGCAAGACCGGCTGCTGCGCGGCAGCGGGGGTGGAGGAGGATCTGCCGAACAGGCGCGAGAGGAAAGAGGGCATGAAGGAACTCCGGAAATTGCAAGGCCTGACCGGGGCTGTCAGACCTTCCCTTCGAGAAACCGCATCGAACTCTTGCACAGGGCAATCACATTGCGGCGGTTCCCGTCATTATCTTCCACTACGATCTGCGGCCCGCCACCGAATGGGCCCTCACCATATCCTCCTTGGCCCCAGCCAAGACAGGTCTCGCAAACCTCGGCCAGACCCGGAAGCCCGGCCCGCAAGGATATGTGCAGCCCAGACACAAAAGCCTGCAAGCAACGAGAATACGCAGAGAGTGAACAGCGGATCGACTACCTCTGTGCGAAAATCCCCGCCGCGCATCGCAACCACCGCCGATGGCCAATCCTCACTGATCCAGGAAGCTCCTGAGCTTCCGGCTCCGGCTGGGATGCTTCAACTTTCTCAGCGCCTTGGCCTCGATCTGGCGGATGCGTTCCCGCGTGACGCTGAACTGCTGGCCGACCTCTTCCAGCGTGTGGTCGGTGTTCATGCCGATGCCGAAGCGCATGCGCAGCACGCGCTCCTCGCGGGGGGTCAGGCTGGCCAGCACGCGGGTCGTGGTTTCCTTCAGGTTTTCCTGGATGGCGCTGTCGAGCGGCAGAATCGCGTTCTTGTCCTCGATGAAATCGCCAAGCTGGCTGTCTTCCTCGTCGCCGATCGGGGTTTCCAGCGAGATCGGTTCCTTGGCGATCTTCATCACCTTGCGAACCTTTTCCAAGGGCATCTGCAGCTTTTCGGCCAGTTCCTCGGGCGTGGGTTCGCGGCCGATCTCGTGCAGCATCTGGCGGCCCGTGCGCACCAGCTTGTTGATCGTTTCGATCATGTGCACCGGGATGCGGATCGTCCGGGCCTGGTCGGCGATCGAGCGGGTGATGGCCTGCCGGATCCACCAGGTCGCATAGGTCGAGAACTTGTAGCCGCGGCGGTATTCGAACTTGTCGACCGCCTTCATCAGGCCGATGTTGCCCTCCTGGATCAGGTCGAGGAATTGCAGGCCGCGGTTGGTGTATTTCTTGGCGATGGAAATCACCAGGCGCAGGTTGGCCTCGACCATTTCCTTCTTGGCCTGGCGGGCCTCTTTCTCGCCCTTCTGCACCTGATTCACGATGCGGCGGAATTCGGAAATGTCGACGCCGACATATTTGCCGACCTCGGCCATTTCGCTGCGCAATTCCTCGACCTGGGACCGGCTTTTCTCGGCCAGCGTCTGCCAGCCGCGACCGCCCTTGGCCAGCATGCGGTCGAGCCAGGTCGGATCGAGTTCCGATCCCTTGTAATCGTCGATGAATTCGCGGCGGTTGATCCGCGCGGCGTCCGACAGCTTCACCATCGATGAATCGATGGACATGATCCGCTTGTTGATGCCGTAAAGCTGGTCGATCAGCGCCTCGATCCGGTTGTTGTGCAGGTGCAGTTCGTTCACCAGCACCACGATTTCCGAACGCAGCTTCTGATAGGCGGCTTCATCGCTGGCGGTGAAGTGCTTTTTCGATGACAGGGTCGAGGCCATCCGGCTTCGCTGCATTTCGGCCAGGCCGCCGTAATGGCGCGCGATCAGATCGAGCGTTTCCAGAACCTTGGGCTTCAGCGCGGCTTCCATGGCAGCCAGCGACATGTTCGAGCCGTCGTCATCGTCGTCGTCATCCTCGGCGCGCAGGATCGGATTGCCGTCGGCATCCAGCTCGGGCTCGGCGCTGCTGGCGCGGCGCGGCGCGGAGGCGCCGATGTCCATGCCGTCGATTTCCGGGCCGACCAGGTCGTCTTCGCCGTCAAGGTTGCGACCGAAGGTGGCTTCCAGGTCGATGACATCGCGCAGGAGGATTTCTTCGGACAGGAGTTCGTCGCGCCAGATGATGATAGCCTGAAAGGTCAGCGGGCTTTCGCAGAGCCCGGCGATCATCGTGTTGCGGCCGGCCTCGATCCGCTTGGCGATGGCGATTTCGCCTTCGCGCGACAGCAGTTCGACGCTGCCCATTTCGCGCAGATACATCCGCACCGGGTCGTCGGTGCGATCCAGCGTTTCGGTCGCGGCCCCCACGACGGCAATCTCGCGCGAGGTCGACGCCTCGACCAGTTCGCCGGCGGCGACGGCGGGGGCTTCCTCTTCGTCGGCCTCGTCGCCCTCGATGACGTTGATGCCCATTTCCGACAGCATCGACATCACGTCTTCGATCTGCTCGCCGGTGAACTGCTCTTGCGGCATCACGGCGTTCAACTGGTCGATCGTGATATAGCCCCGCTCGCGTGCCTCGGCGATCATCTTCTTGACGGCGGCCTGGGAAAGGTCGAGCGAAACGTCGGCATCCTCGGTTTCGGTCTTCACGTCATCGGGGTCTTTGATCGACATGCGGTCTCCTGCGGGGGCGCGAATCAGTCGGCGGGAGGACGAATCACTCCCAGGTCATGCGGTCATATAGCGCGAATCACCGGCATGGGCACGGGGGGTCGGTGCGGTTCAATGCTTCTTCTCCCAGATGCGGGAATCGATCATCTGCTGCAGGTGCTGCGACAGGGCACCACGGTCTTCGCCCAGGTCGGTGGAATCGTCGCGCTGGTGGCGCTGGGCGCGGTGCACCGCCTCGACCGATTGGGCCAGGCGCCAGGTCAGGCCCTCGTCGGCCAGCACGGCGATATCCTCGACGGCGTCTGCCAGCTCGCGGCGGGCACCGCGCTGTGCGGCGAGTTTGGCGAAATCTTCGGCAAGACAGATCAGCGCCATCTCGGCATCCTCGAGGTTGCGGACGGGCGGGGCAATCTGGACATGGGGGCGCGACATCAGCGCGTCAAGGTCGCGGGCGAGGGTTTCGCGGACGCGCGCGGGGGCGGTATCGGGCGGACCCGCAAGGATGGCATCGCGCAGGCGGCGATGGGCGGGGGTCAGCGGCTCCATCCGGTCGAGATCGCTGTCAAAGCGCGCGATCAGGGCGGGATGGGTCAGCAAGGTGGCCAGGATCACGGCCTCGCGCAGTTCCTCGGCCGCGGTGTCACTGCCCTGGGCCAGAAGCGACCCGCGGGTGGTGGGCAGCGGTTGGGCATCGGCGGTGGGGAACTTGCCGGTGCGTGACCCGCGGCCGGGCTGAGGAAAGGACTGGCGGAAGGACTGGCGAAACGGCTTGGCGACCGGGCCGAACAGATCGGCGCGCAGGCGGCGGATCTCTTCGGCGTAATGGCTGCGCAGCGACGGGTCGGCGATGCGGGCCAAGAGGGCGCGCAGGCTCTTGTCGAGTCTGGCGCGGCGCTCGGGGCTGTCGAAGCTGTGGCCTTCCGTCTCGCGCTGCCAGAGCAGGCGCAGCATGGGCTGGGCGGTGTCGAGCACCCTCTGCATGGCGGCGGGACCGGCGGCCCTGATCAGCTCGTCGGGATCCTGGCCGCCGGGCAGGACGGCGAAGCGCAGGCCCTTGCCGGCCTCGAGCAGTGGCAGGGCAAGGTCGATCAGGCGCAGCGCGGCGCGGATGCCGGCCTTGTCGCCATCCAGCGCGATGATCGGTTCATCGCTGATGCGCCACATCAGGCGCAACTGCTCTTCGGTGATGGCGGTGCCAAGCGGTGCGACGGCGCCCGCGAAACCGGCCTGCGCGAGGGCGATCACGTCCATGTAGCCTTCGGCCACGACCAGGGGCAGGCCCTTGCCGACCGCTTCGCGGGCGGAGGCCACATTGAACAGCGTGCGGCCCTTGTCGAAGATGTCGGTTTCCGGGCCGTTCAGGTATTTCGCCCTTGCGTTCGGATCCAGCGACCGGCCGCCGAGCGAAATCGCCCGGCCACGACCGTCGCGGATCGGGAAGATGATGCGGCCGCGGAAGCGGTCATAGGGCGCGCCGCCGGCATCCGGCTGGGCACAAAGGCCCGCGGCGACGATCTGATCGGGCGCGATGCCCTTCTGGGTCAGGGCGTGGAACAGGGCCTGGCGCTGGTCGGGCGCCCAGCCCAGTTCCCAGCGGTCGACGGCCTCGGGCGACAGGCCCCGGCGGGTGATGTAGGCCCGCGCCTCTGCCGCGGCCGTGGTCTTCAGCTGCAGGCGGAACCATTGCACCGCCTGTTCCATCACTTCGACCAGCCGCGAGCGCCGGTCGGCGCGTTCGACCTGGCGCGCATCGCGTTCGGGCATCTGCATGCCGGCCTCGCGCGCCAGGCGTTCGACCGCCTCGATGAAGGGCAGGTTCTCGATCTGCTTCACGAAGGTCAGGGCGTCGCCCTTGGCGTGACAACCGAAGCAGTAGTAGAAGCCCTTCTTGTCATCCACATGAAAGGACGCGGATTTTTCCTGGTGGAACGGACAGGGCGCCCACCAGTCGCCGCGGCCCTGGTTCGACTTGCGCAAATCCCAGGTGACCTTGCGCCCGACGATGGTCGAGAGCGTCACGCGGCTGCGGAGTTCGTCGAGGAAACCTTCGGGAAGCGCCATGGGAGGATATATCGGCGCTGGAGCGGCGTCTGTCCAGCGGCGCCGGGGGCCAGCCCCCGGACCCCCGGGATATTTGTGAACAGATGAAGGGGATCAGGAACCGGCCCTGGCGCGGGCCTCCAGCCGCTGCATGGCGTCGCAGAGTTCGGCCCAGGCGGTTTGCGCCATCGAGCGGAACACCAGGATCAGGAAGCCCTGCGGTTCCAGGCGGGCCAGGATGGATTGCATGTGGCCGAGCGGCGCCCGAGCGGCATGGCCCTGCGGGAACGTGGCGGCGCGCAGGTCCAGCGGGTAGAGCCGGGCCAGCACGGCCTCGGCCCCCGGGCCCTGCAGATGGAAGGCGGCCCAGCCGCAGGTCTGGTCGGTCATGGCGGCCAGAGCGGCCAGCGGTGCCGGGTCGGGCGCGGGCACGCCCAGCAGGAAGGTCTGGTCGGGACCGGTCCAGATGCGCAGCGGATCGGTCAGGAAGCGGTTGGGAGCGGGCAGGCCGCCGAGTTTCCCGGCCAGCCTGGCCTGCTGGCCGGGGAAGGCCGCGATCGACGTGATCGGGCCGGGATCGGTGATCGAGAGCGTGGCGTCGCCGGCGGTCAGCGGCTTCTGCCCGGGAAGGACGGGTTTGGCGAAGAGGTCAGCCACGGAGTTTCACCCCCTGCGGATCGAGAAAGACGGGATCGCAGACCTCGGCCAGGACATCGGTCTTGCGCATGTGGTCGACGATGCGGATCGTCTGGCCATGCCGGGCGCGGCCGTTCTTCAGGAAGGCCAGCGCCAGATGGGCATTCAGCGTGGGCGAGAAGCAGGTCGAGGTGACATAGCCCTGGTCCGTCTCGCGGTGCACATGTTCGCCCGGGGTAAAGAGGTGCCCTCCCGCCCCGGCGAGGCTGCCCGATAGGAGGCGCAGGCCGACCAGTTGTTCGCGCTCGGGCCCGTTCAGGCCGGGGCGCTGGCTGGCGGCCTTGCCGATGCAGTCCTTTCTGGCCGAGATCATCTTTTCCAGCCCGATGTCGAAGGCCGTGACGCGGCCATGGATCTCGGCGTGGGTGATGAAGCCCTTTTCGATGCGCAGGACGTTCAGCGCCTCCATCCCGTAGGGACCGCCGCCCAGGGTTTCGGCCTTGGACAGGAGGTCGCGGAACAGCGCCTCGCCATAGGCCGTCGGGATGGCGATCTCATAGCCTTCCTCGCCCGAGAACGAGATGCGGAACAGGCGCGCGCCGATGCCGCCCACCGTGACCGGGGCGCAGGCCATGAAGGGAAAGTCCTGGATCGCCTGGTCGAGCACGGCATTCAGCACCATGCGCGCCATGGGGCCGGCGACGGCGAATTGCGCCCAGCTTTCCGTGACCGAGATGAAGCGGACCTGCCAGTCGGCGCAATAGGCCTGGTGGACGAAATCCAGGTGCCGCATCACCGGGCCCGCGGCGGCGGTGGTGGTGGTCATCAGGTAATGCGTCTCGCCCAGGCGGGCGGTGGTGCCGTCGTCCATCACGAAGCCGTCTTCGCGCAGCATCAGGCCATAGCGGACCCGGCCCTGCGCCAGGGTCGAGAAGGTGTTGGTGTAGACCAGGTCCAGGAAACGGGCGGCATCCTTGCCCTGGATGTCGATCTTGCCGAGCGTCGAGACATCGGCCACGCCGACGCGGTGGCGGACCATCAGCGCCTCGCGGTCGCAGGCGTCGCGCCAGGTCTTTTCGCCCGGTTTCGGGAAATAGCTGGGACGATACCAGAGCCCGGCCTCGACCATGGGCGCGCCGCGGTCCCGGCTGGCCTGATCGGAGGTCAGGAAGCGCTGCGGCGCGAAGCCCGCGCCCTGCGCGCCGGCACCCAGCGCGCCGATCGAGACCGGGGCGAAGGGCGGGCGGTAGGTGGTGGTTCCCGTCTCGGCGATGCCGCGGCCGGTGGCATCGGCCAGGACGGCCAGGGCCGCAATGTTGGAATTCTTGCCCTGGTCGGGAGCCATGCCCTGCGTCGTGTACCGCTTCATGTGCTCGACCGAAGCATAGCCTTCCTGCGCCGCGAGCCTGACATCCTTGACCGTGACATCATTGGCGAAATCAAGCCAGGCGCGGGACTTGCCCTCGATCGACCAGATCGGCGTCACGACATAGGGCGCGTCCTCGGCCCGGGGAAGCGGCGCGGACTTCGGCCGCAGCCCGAGGGCCTGCAACGCGGATTGTGCGGCCCCCTGCCCTTCGGCCAGCGCGCCATGGGTCGAGAATGTGCCATTGGCGGCACCGGCTGCCGTCAGGCCCGGGACCATGCCGGGTTCGGGCACGAAAGCCGCGATGTCCGGGCGCCAGACGGGCCGCGCGTTCTGGTGGCAGGCAAGGTTCACCAGCGGGTTCCAGCCGCCGGACATGAGGAGCGCATCGACCTCCAGCTCGAATTCGCCGCCGGAGTGGCGCCCCGAAATCGACGACAGGCCGAGGCGGCCCCTGGTGTCGGCGATCTGCACGCCGGTCCAGACCGGGCAGTCCTCGAGGGCCGAGACGCCCTCGCGCGTGTCGAGGATGGCGGCGACACCGACCCCGGCGGCCATCAGCTGGCGGGCCACCGTGCGGGCCCCGTCGTTGTTGGCATAAAGCGCCACGCGGGCGCCGGGGGCCACGCCGAAACGGTTCAGGTAGGTCTGGCCGGCAGAGGCAAGCTGGATGCCGGGACGGTCGTTGTTCGAGAAGGCCAGCGGGCGTTCCAGCGCACCGGCAGCCAGGATCGCCTGCCTGGCCACGATGCGCCAGAAGCATTCGCGCGGCAGATGGTCCGCCGCGGGCAGGTGCAGCCCGACCCGCTCCAGCGCGCCATAGGTGCCCTGGTCATAGGCCCCGATCACCGTGGTGCGGGTCATCAGCCGGACATTGGGCAGGTCGGAGAGTTCGTCCAGGCTGGCCCGGACCCAATCCAGGCCGGGCCGGTCGGCGACACTTTCACCCGAAACCAGCAGGCGGCCGCCCATCAGGCTGTCCTGCTCGGCCAGGATCACGTCGGCCCCGGCGCGGGCGGCGGTGAGGGCAGCCATCAGCCCGGCCGGACCGGAGCCGATCACCAGGAGGTCGCAAAAGGCGAAAGCCTTTTCGTAGGGCGCAGTCTCGTGCTGCCGCTTCAGCGTGCCCAGGCCCGCGGCGCGGCGGATCAGCGGTTCGTAAAGCGCCTCCCAGAAGGCGCGGGGCCACATGAAGGTCTTGTAATAGAAGCCCGCGCCCAGAAACGGGGCGGCGAGGTCGTTCACCGACAGAAGATCGAACCGCAGGCTGGGCCAGCGGTTCTGGCTTTGCGCCTGCAGCCCGTCATAGAGTTCCTGCACCGTGGCGCGGGTGTTCGGGGTCTGGCTGCCGCCGTCCAGCACCTCGACCAGGGCATTGGGCTCCTCCGGACCGGCGGTCAGCACGCCACGCGGGCGGTGGTATTTGAAGCTGCGCCCGACCAGGCGCTGCCCCGCGCCCAGCAGCGCCGAGGCCAGCGTGTCGCCCTGGTAGCCGTGGTATTGGCGGCCGTCGAAGCGGAAGCTCAGCGGTTTCGTCCGGTCGATCAGTCCCTTGCCCGGAAGCCTCATTTCGCCGCTCCTTTCCGGCCCGATGCCCGATCCGCGACCCGCTCGGTCGAGAGGACCGCATGGGTGACGGTGTTGCGGGTCACGACCAGCCAGGACCCGCAGCCGGTTTCGTGATACCAGAGGTCGCGCGTCAGGCCGGCGGGATTGGTCCGCAGATGCAGCATGTCGTCCCAGGCCGCGATCGGGGCATCGGCGGCGGGGCGGTTCAGATAGTCTTCGGAACCCATGTAATAGAATTCACGGCGGTCGCGATCGCCGCACAGCGGGCAGGTCAGGCGCATGTTACGACCTCTGCAGCAGGGATGGGGGGCTCTGCCCCCCGCTGCGCTCCCCCCGGGATATTTGATCCAAGTTGAAGGGGCTGCCGCTTCAACTTGGCAAAAATATCCCCGCCGGAGGCTCCGACGGTTCGGCTGGGGGCGACGCTGGGCAAATGGGGCATGATGTCAGTGCAGGTTGTGCTGGCTGCCGGTGCCCTCTTCGTCCAGAAGATGGCCGGTGCGGAAACGGTCGAGACGGAAGCGGCGGGCGACCTCGTGAGGTTCGCCGGTGGCCATCAGATGGGCCATGCACCAGCCCGAGGCGGGCACGGCCTTGAAGCCGCCGTAGTTCCAGCCGGCATCGATGAACAGGCCCTCGACATGGGTCTTGTCGATGATCGGGCTGCCATCGGGGGTCATGTCCATGATGCCGCCCCAGGACCGCAGGACGCGGGCGCGGGCCAGCATGGGCATCAGGGTCATGCCCGCCTCCATCACATGTTCGACCATGGGCAGGTTGCCGCGGGCCGCGTAGGAGGAATACATGTCGATGTCGCCGCCGAAGACCAGGCCGCCCTTGTCGGACTGGCTGATGTAGAAATGGCCCATGCCGTAGCTGATGACATGGTCGATGACCGGCTTCAGCCCCTCGGTCACGAAGGCTTGCAGGACATGGGATTCGATGGGCAGGCGCATGCCGGCCATGGCGGCGACCTGGCTGGAGCGGCCGGCGACGACCATGCCGACCTTTCTTGCCCGGATCGGGCCGCGGGTGGTCTGCACGCCCATGACGCGGCCGGCTTCGATGTCGATGCCGGTGACTTCGCAATTCTGGATCAGGTCGACGCCCCGCTGATCGGCGGCACGGGCATAGCCCCAGGCCACCGCATCGTGCCGGGCGGTGCCGGCGCGGCGCTGGATCAGGCCGCCGTAGATCGGAAAGCGGGTCTGGTCGTAATCCAGATAGGGGACCATGTCCTTCAGTTGCGGGATGCTCAGCAGCTCGGCATCGTCGCCCTGGTTCACGATGGCATTGCCGCGGCGGGCGGCGGCATCGCGCTGGCCGTCGGAATGGAACAGGATGATGTGGCCGCGCTGCGAATGCATGATGTTGAAGTTCAGCTCGCTCTCCAGCCTTTCCCAGAGCCTGAGCGAATGGCTGTAGAATTCGGAATTGCCGGGCAGGAAGTAGTTGGCGCGGACGATGGTGGTGTTGCGGCCGACGTTGCCGCCGCCGAGATAGCCCTTTTCCAGCACGGCCACGTTGGTGATGCCGTGGTTCCGGGCCAGGTAATAGGCGGTGGCCAGGCCATGCCCGCCGCCGCCGATGATGACCGCGTCATATTCGGCTTTGGGGGCGGGGTCGCGCCAGGCGCGGGTCCAGCCCTTGTTGCCCAGAAGACCCTGGGTGATGACATTCCAACCCGAATAGCGCATCGCGATGTCCTTGGTTCGGCCCGAGGGGTTGGCCCGGTGGGCCCGACCCGCGCCATTCTGCGGGTCTTGTCGCGTTATTCAATCCCCAAGCACAAAATCCTGCGCCATCCGCGACAATGGGTGTCGCGGATGAGCCGGCTGCTGATGCCTGCGACGATGGACCCCCGCTGCAATGGGCCGATGCCGGGGCCAGACCCCGTGGCGACGCCAGCATGGCGGGGCACCGGCGATCGGCGGTCGGTCCAGCGCGCCGGATGGGGCATGGCACGATCCGTCACGGCGGGGCGGTTGTGGCGCTGGCCCGCCGAAAGGGACCGCCTGCCCGCCGAAGCGGCTCAGAGGCCCTTGCTGCGGTAGGTGGCGGCGACACGTTCGACGGCGACGATATAGGCGGCCACGCGCAGATCCTCGACTCCGGGGCGGTGATTCCAGACCTCGCGCATGGACTGGTAGGCGGTGCGCATCGTGTCATCCAGACCCGAGCGGACCAGCGCCAGTTCATCGGAACCTTCGAGGAAATTCTGCTTGAAGTCGGCGGCGAGGGTCCAGCCCAGGTTCTTGTCGGCGGACAGACGCTCCAGTTCTTCCACCAGCAGGCGCGAGCGCGCCTCCTCGGCCCGGCGCTGCATGCGGCCAAAGCGGATATGCGACAGGTTCTTGACCCATTCGAAATAGCTGACCGTGACCCCGCCGGCGTTGGCGAACAGGTCGGGGATGATGACCACACCCTTGCGACGCAGGATTTCATCGGCGCCAAAGGTGATGGGGCCATTCGCCGCCTCGAGGATCAGGGGCGCCCGGATGCGAGCGGCATTGGCCGTGTGGATCACGCCTTCCATCGCGGCCGGGATCAGGATGTCGCAGGCCAGTTCCAGCGCGGCTGCGCCGTCTTCGTGATAGGTGCCGCCGGCAAAGCCCCTGAGCGAGCCCCTGTTGGCGGCGAGGTGCTGTTTCAGCGCCTCGATATCCAGACCCTTGTCGTTGACCACGACACCGTCGCGCTCGGCGACCGCGATGATCCTGGCCCCATCCTCTTCCGACAGGAATTTGGCGGCATGGTAGCCCACATTGCCCAGGCCCTGCACCACGATGCGCTTGCCATCCAGCGTGCCGGAGAGGTTGGCCCTGGCCACATCCCCGGGATGGCGGAAGAATTCGCGCAGGCCGAATTGCACGCCGCGCCCCGTCGCCTCGACCCGGCCGCGGATGCCGCCGGCATGGGGCGGCTTGCCGGTGACGCAGGCCTTGGCATTGATGTCGGTGGTGTTCATCCGCGCGTATTGGTCGGCGATCCAGGCCATTTCCCTTTCGCCGGTGCCCATGTCGGGGGCGGGCACGTTCTGGGCGGGGTGGATCAGGTCGCGCTTGATCAGCTCATAGGCGAAACGGCGGGTGATCTGTTCCAGTTCGTGTTCGTCCCATTCGCGCGGGTCGATGCAGAGGCCACCCTTCGAGCCGCCGAAGGGCGCCTCGACCAGGGCACATTTGTAGGTCATCAGCGCGGCCAGCGCCTCGACTTCATCCTGGTTGACCGATGTGGCGAAGCGGATGCCGCCCTTCACCGGTTCCATGTGTTCGGAATGGACCGAGCGGTACCCGGTGAATGTCTTGATTTCGCCACGCAGCCGCACGCCGAAGCGGACGGTGTAGGTGGAATTGCAGACGCGGATCTTCTCTTCCAGTCCGGGGGTCAGGTTCAGGTGCCTGGCGGCCCGGGCGAACATCAGATCGACGCTTTCGCGAAAGCTCGGCTCGACGGTCATGGGTTTCATATGCATGGAGCCCTCCCAGCTCCGTCCACAGGTTGCGGCAGATTGCGGCCGATTGGTTAAGCAAAGACGCCGGTTCACCGCCGCTTCGCCGGGCGATTCGGCGAAATTTGATTCGTTTTGACCGGTCTGTCACGCGATCGGGGCCAACTTGCGGCCGTTCGGGGCAGGCCGCGGCGCCCGGTGCGATGCGGTTTGGTGGACAGAGGCCCCCGTCGTTCGACACTGTTTCCATGCCCCCGCCGCTTTCCCCAACCTTGCCCAGCTTGCCACATTTCCGCCACAACTTTTCGACAACTCGGTGGCGGTGGGGCGACATTTCAGGGACCGGCTTATGGCCGGATGGTCACAAATGCGGCGCGCCGCCACAGTTTACCAGTTTGCCGAAGTTGCGGCATTTCGCGCAGCTGCGCGGTCCGAGGGCTTTCGCCGGGACGAGCGCGGCACGATGGTCATCCTTGCCATCCTGCTGTTGACGATGATGCTGATGATGGGCGGCCTGGCCGTCGATCTGATGCGTTATGAATCGACACGAGTGAACCTGCAGCAGTCGCTGGACCGCTGCACGCTGACCGCCGCGTCGCTGCGCCAGCAGCAAGATCCGGAATCGGTGGTGCGCGACTGCATGCTGAAGGCGGGGATCGCCGATCAGCTGGCCTCGATCACGGTGGTCGACGGGATGAACTACCGCTCGGTCCAGTCGGCGGGCGTGGCCGACACCCGGCCGATGTTCCTGCACATGCTGGGCATTCCGAAGTTCGATGCCAAGGCGGGATCGAAGGCCGAACAGGGCCTGTCGAACATCGAGATCGCCCTGGTGCTGGACGTGTCGGGCTCGATGTCGGGCACCAAGCTTGCCAACCTGAAGCTGGCGGCCTCCGAATTCATCGACACCGTGTTCGCGCAGGACGTGGATCATCGCGTGTCGGTGACGATTGTGCCCTACAACGCCCAGGTGAACCTGCCGGTCACGCTGCGCGACCAGTTCAACGTGGTGCACGTGGCCAATGTGCCCGATGTGAACTGCGCCGAACTGCCGGCCTCGGTCTACACCTCCGCGGCCATTCCGCTGACCACGGCGCTGCCGATGATGGCCTATGCCGATGTGGCCAGCAGCACCACCAAGTCGACCAGTTTCATTGCGCCGACCAGCTCTGCGGCGCTGCCGAATTACGGAAGCGTGTCCTGCCGGCCCAATCCGGTGAACCTGGTGCGCCTGCCGCAGACCGATCCGGTCACGCTGAAGGCCCAGATCAACGCGCTGCAGGCCGGTGGCAACACCTCGATCACGCTGGGGATGAAATGGGGACTGACCCTGCTGGATCCCTCGATGCGCCCGGCCTTTGCCGACCTGATCGGCCGCGGCGTCATCCCCGCTGCCGCGACGGGCCGTCCCTTTGACCATGACGACACCCATGCGATGAAGGTGGTCGTGCTGATGACCGACGGCGAGCATGTCAGCCACAGCCGCGTGGTCGATGCCTACAAGACCGGCGCCTCTCCGATCTGGAGGTCGACGGGCGACGGGCTCTATTCGGTGCGGCACACGACCGGACGCCCGGCGGCCGCGGGCACCAAGGAATATTTCGTGCCGCATCTCTGTGTCAGCACGGCCTGCACCGACGGCAGCAACACCGCCGAAGCCTGGCGGGCCACGCCCTGGGATTCGGGCCTGGGCAGCGTGCAGCAGGACTGGAAGGATGTCTGGGCTCGCATGAAGCTGTCTTATGTGGCCTGGCAGTTCTACGCCCGCGCCCTGGGCACCAGCAGCACCACGCGCAACGCGGTCTACAACTCGACCGTGAGCACGATCAACCAGACCTATGAAAGCGCCGCTACGATGGACGATCACCTGCAAGCTTCGTGCAGCCAGGCCAGGGACGAAGGCGTGGTGGTGTTCGGCATCGCGCTGGAGGCCCCGCCCCATGGCCAGGACGTGATCCGAAACTGCGCCTCGTCGGTGGGCCATTACTACGACGCCTCGGCGCTGACGATCTCCACGGCCTTCCGGTCGATCGCGACCAACATCACCCAGCTGAAACTGACCCAGTGAGCCAGGCTCGCGCGAGCCAGGACGGCGGGGGCGCTGCGCCCGCCGTGACGCCGCCGTGACGCCGCCGTGACGCCACTGTCGCGACCTTGTGGAAGGTCGCGGCACCGGGCCGCGGATCAGCGCCGGCGCCGCGGGCAATCGGCCAGATTCACCACGGAATTCGCCCAAACGCGCCACATTTCCGCCTTGGACCGCGGTGTAAATCCTCCCTTGGGTAATAGTGTGCCGCGAGTCCAAAACGGGCCGCAGCCAGAGTAGCGGGAGCGTGTCGCGATGAGGGGCCAGGGGAAGGGCTTTGCGTTGCCCGGTCGGGCGACGTCACTTTGGCGTGCTGCATCGCGCTTCCGATCCGAGACCCGGGGATCACTGGCAGTCCTGGGGCTGCTGCTTCTGGTCATGATGGTGATGATGGGCGGCATCGCGGTGGACCTGATGCGCTATGAATCCACCCGCACCAGCCTGCAGAACACGCTGGACCGCTCCACCCTGGCGGCCGCATCGCTGACCAATCAGGTAGACCCGGCCGCCGTGGTGAACGACTATTTCCTGAAGGCGGGGCTGGCGAACTATCTGACCGGGGTCGAGGTCGACCAGGGTGCGAACTATCGCAGCGTCACCGCGGATGCCCGGGCCGACAGCCAGCCGCTGTTCCTGCACATGATGGGCATCGAGAGCTTCATTGCCAATGGCCACTCTCGCGCCGAACAGCGCATCGACAACGTGGAAATCATCCTGGCGCTGGACATCTCGGGCTCGATGAGCGGCGCCAAGATCGCCAACCTGATCACGTCGGCCAATGATTTCGTGAACACCGTGCTGAACTCGGACCCGGATCAGCACATCTCGATCGGGATCGTGCCCTACAATGCCCAGGTGAACCTGCCGCCCGAACTGCTGGCCGAATTCACCGTGAACCACCCCAACGGCGTCGACAACGACAACTGCCTGGAATTGCCGCCCTCGGTCTTCACGACTTCGGGCCTTGACCTGAGCACCGGCTATTCGGAAATGGCCTTCGCCGACACGACATCGAGCACGACGCAATCGACCAGCTATGTTTCGACGACATCGGGCGCGCCGAACTTCTCGTCCGCCTATTGCCGGCGCGGCACGATGAACCAGATCCTGCTTCCGACCAAGGACATGGCGGTGCTGCATGCCAAGATCAACGCACTGACGGCTGGCGGCAATACCTCGATCATGTACGGGATGCGCTGGGCGCTGGAACTGCTGGATCCGTCGGTTCGCGAGATGTACCGCAACCTGATCGCGGGCGGCTACATGAACGCCAACCTCGACGGCCATCCGTTTGATTACACCAACACCGAAACGCTGAAGGTGATCATCCTGATGACCGACGGCGAGCATACCCGGCACGAGATGATCGACGACGCCTACAAGGACGGCCCCTCGCCGATCTACAAGTCCACGGGCGACGGCTATTATTCGATCCGGCACACTTCGGGGCGGCCGGTCTCGGCGGGGACCAACGAATACTGGGTGCCGCACCTGTGCGTCAGCACCAACTGCAAGGCCGGCACCGACACGTCCGAAGCCTGGCGGGCCACGCCCTATGACAGCGGCGGGGGTGCGGTTCAACTGGACTGGAAGGATGTCTGGGCCACGTTCCGCGACAGCTATGTCGCCTGGCAGTTCTATGCCCGGGCGCTGGGCACCTCGTCCTCGACCCGCAGTTCCAACTACACCGCCGCGATCAACGCCTTCGAAAACCTCTACGCCCCCACGACCACGATGGACAGCCAGTTGCAGGAGGTCTGCAGCCAGGCCAAGACCAATTCGGTCGTGGTCTATGGCATCGCCTTCGAGGCGCCCGCGAACGGCCAGGCCCAGATCCGGGCCTGTTCCACCTCGGATGCGCATTATTTCGACGCCACCACCATGACGATCGGCACCGCCTTCAAGGCGATCGCCAACAATATCAGCCAGTTGAGGCTTACCCAATGATCGGTTGGATGAAACGCATGCGCCAGAGGCTCTGGCGCGAGGACGGCACGGCATCGATGGAATTCGTGCTTGTGGTGCCGCTGTTCATCACCATCTTCATGGCCAGTTTCGAAAGCGGCCTGATGATGGTGCGATCCGTCCTGCTGGACCAGTCGGTCGACATGACCATGCGGGAACTGCGGCTTGGGCATTACCCCATCGTGACCGAAGACACCCTGCGCAGCGAAATCTGTTCGCGCACGATCATCTTCTCGAACTGCGAAGCCAACATGCTGATCGAGCTGGAGCGGGTCAGCACCACGACCTGGTCGATCCCCAGCACGCCCACCGCCTGCATCAACCGCGACGAAGTGATCGAGCCGGCCGTGGCATTGCAGATCGGCCAGCAGAACGACGTGATGCTGGTGCGGGTCTGCGTGATCGAGGATGCGATCTTTCCGACAACCGGCATCGGCCTTGGCCTGGCGGTCGACAGTCAGGGCGGCTATGCGCTGATCACGCGGTCCGCCTTCGTCGTCGAACCGACCTGAGGAGGCGAAGATGTCCGGCCTGATGCCTGCCCTGCGCCGCCCGTTCCGCCGCTTCCTGCGCGACGAACGCGGGTCGGTCATCGCCGAGGCGGTGATCGCCCTGCCCGTCCTGCTGTGGGGCTATGTCGGCCTTTTCGTCTATTGGGATGCGTTCCGGTCGCTGAACACCCTGCAGAAGGCATCCTACACCGTGTCCGACATGATCAGCCGCGAAATGGTCGGCGTCACATCCGACTATGTCGTCGGCATGGACAAGGTGATGGAATATCTGATCGACGCCGATGCCAATGTGCGGATGCGGGTCAGTTCGATCACCTGGAGCGAGACCAACCAGCGCTTCGAGATCCACTGGTCGCGCTCGCCCTATGCCCAGATGCCGGAATTGACCACCGACACGCTGCAAGGCCTGGCCGGACAGATCCCGACGATGACCGCGGGCGACTATGTCATCCTGGTCGAGGTCGAGATGGATTATCACCCGGCCTTCGACGTGGGCATGGCCGATCAGACCTTTCGCCAGTTCATCGTGACGCGGCCGCGGTTCATTCCCTGCATTCCGATGGATTCCATCACCTGCCCCGTCACCTGACCGGGCTGATCTGATCGGGCACACCTGATCGGACAATGCGTTCAGCCCGGCCCGTGATCGGCACTCCCGAACAGAATCCGGCCGCATGCGCGCACAGACGGGCTGCGCGAACAGCCACTGGCCCTTGCGGCGCTGTACCCCTATCTTTCGTGCAGAAGTGGAGGTTCGCCATGTCCATTCGTCCCGTCACCCGCAGTCATCCGGCCCAGCCCGCCATCGAGGGTGCCGGCGTCCGGCTGCACCGCGGCTTCGGCTTCGGCGATCCTCAGCGCATGGATCCCTTCCTGCTGTTCGACGATTTCCGCGGCGATGCGCCACGCGATTACATGGCCGGCTTTCCCTGGCATCCGCACCGCGGGATCGAGACGATCACCTATGTGCTGGCCGGCAGCGTCGATCACGGCGACAGTCTCGGCAACCGCGGCACCCTGAGGGCTGGCGATGTGCAATGGATGACCGCGGGGTCGGGCATCCTGCATCAGGAAATGCCCAAGGGAAATGCCAAGGGCCAGATGCACGGCTTCCAGCTCTGGGCCAACCTGCCGCGCGATCTGAAGATGACGCGCCCGCGCTATCAGGATGTCCGCTCGGCCGACATCCCGGAAATCCTGGAAGATGACGGCACCGTGGTGCGGGTCATCGTGGGCCATTTCTGGGGCAAGACCGGCCCGGTCGACGGCATTGCCGCCGACCCGCAATATCTCGACATCTCGGTGGCGCCCGGCAGGCACAAGGTCTTCAAGGTCGACACCCGGCGCAAGGCCTTTGCCTATGTCTTTGCCGGCGCGGGAAAATTCGCCGATGCCGGCAATCCGCGCGGCGTCCTGCTCGAGAAGGAGGTGGGCGGCCGGGAGGTCAACATCCGCGATCTCAGCGGCAACCGGACCCTGCTGGAGTTCGGCGCGGGCGATGCGGTGACGGTGCGCGCCGGCCCGGACGGCGTGCGCTTCCTGCTGGTGTCGGGCGCGCCGATCCAGGAACCGGTGGCCTGGCATGGGCCGATCGTGATGAACACCGAGGCCGAGCTGCGACAAGCCTTTGCCGAACTGCGCAACGGCACGTTCATCAAGCCCGCGCAGGGCAGACCCCTGCCCGAGTCCGGAACGGCGGGCTAGGCGGGCCATGCCAAGGGCCCTGCCGATCCTCATGATCCTGCTGGCGCTGGCCGCCTGCGCCGAACGGCCACAGATCGCCTGGCCCGAAGGCCCCCAGCCCGCAACCCCCGCCCTGCTGCCCGCCACCGACCTGGTGCCACCGCCGGCCTCGCCCGACCCGGGCCCGGCCCAGCAGGCCCGCGCCCTGGACCTGCGCGCCCGGGCCGGTCTCTGACCGGGCCCCCGATCACCTCTTTGCAAATATCCCGGGGGGTCGCAGGGGGGCAGCGCCCCCCTTGAGGGCGGCGGCACACAGGCGATGACGCGACCGTGCCGTCGTGCGGCATCCGCCCATCGACCCCGCGGCCTCAGTCCACCACCGGCACGGAATAGAGGATGAAGTCCGATTTCGGGCGATAGCTGTCATAGAGCCGCCGGCCCGCATAGTTGAATTCCTGCGTCAGCCAGCGGACGTTGGAGATCCCCCGGGCCCGGGCAAAGCCGATCACATGGTCCATCATGGCCCGCCCGATCCCGCCGCCGCGCAGACCGGGGTCGACATAGAGATCCGACAGATAGCAGACCTTGCCGCCCGACAGCGACCGGTGCATCAGCTGGTATTGCACCAGTCCCACCGGGCGGTCGCCGACATGGGCCAGGTCCGACCAGAAATCCTCGTCGCCATCGAAGATCCAGCGCCAGACCGTGTCCTTGGCGGCCTTGCTCACCGAAGTCTGGTAGAAATCGGCGTAGCGGTCGAACAGATCTTCCCAGGCAGGGCGATCGGCGGGGCCGACGGGGCGGATCAGGATGGTCTTGGTCATGCGCCATTGGTTGCCCGCCTTGACCCTCGGGTCAAGCCCTGCCATCGAAAGGCAAAGGGCGGAGGTGGCGATGATCCCGGTCAAGGGCTATACGGGGCAGAAGGTGGCGGTGCTGGGCCTGGGCCGGTCGGGCCTGGCCACGGCGCGCGCACT
>JAKALB010000045.1 GCA_021813365.1 Pseudomonadota bacterium
TGATGAACTGACCCGTCTCGCCCGACTTGATGCAGGCGGTCATCACCTCCACGCCATGCAGGGTGCGCTCCAGGCTGCACCGGTGCTCGCGGCCCTCCAGATGAGCCGCGGCCATGTCGGCCAGACCGGCGGTGCGGTAGTTGGCCAGAGGGCCGGCCGTGGGATGATCCTGGTTGTTCCGGCCGAGCGGGTGGTCCCAGGGGTCCAGCGTGACGACGTTCTTTGCCTTGTCCGCCACCTCGACCTTGCCGCCGAAGAAGTTCGGGTCGGGCACATAGAGCGTGCCTTCCGTGCCGTAGAGCTCAAAGTGGCTGCGGCGGTGGTGCCAGACATCCCAGCTCGTCGAAAGCTGGATCGTGGCGCCGTTCACGAACTCCAGAAGCGCATGGATGTTCGTGGGGGTCTTGACCGGAATCTTCTCGCCCATGCGCGGGCCGTTGCCGATGATGCGCTCTCTGGTGGGCGCATTGGCCAGCGCCGCTACCCGCTTCACCGGACCCAGGAAATTGATCAGGTTGGCGATGTAATATGGCCCGAGGTCCAGCATCGGGCCGCCGCCCGGCAGAAAGAAGAAGTCCGGGTTCGGGTGCCAGGCTTCCATGCCGTGGTTCTGCACGGCGCAGGCGCCGGCGATGATCTGGCCGACCCGGCCTTCGTCCAGCACGGCACGGGCCTGCTGATGCGCCCCGCCCAGGAAAGTGTCGGGCGCGCAGCCGACCTTCAATCCCCTGGACGCCGCCAGATCGCGCAGCGTCACGCCCTGTTCCAGCGTCAGGACCAGCGGCTTTTCCGAATAGGCGTGCTTGCCGGCTTCGAGAATCCGTTTGGTGATCGCGAAGTGCGCGTCGGGGACCGTCAGGTTGATGACGATGTCGATCGCCTTGTTGGCCAGAAGGTCTTCGACCGACTGCGCCCTGGTGTTGAATTCGGCGGCGCGCGCCTTGGCGGCCTCCATGTTGATATCTGCCACGGCGCGGACCTCAAGCCCTTTGAACAGCGGCGCCAGCCGCAGATAGCTTGTCGAGATGTTGCCGCATCCGATGATGCCGATGCCCAGGCTGGTTTGCGAATTTGCCATGATGACTCTCAATAGGTCTTGGCGGCGGCAAGCGCGCGGGTGGCGAAACGCTTGTCGTCCGAGGGGTTGTCGTGTTCGTTGACGAAGTATTGCGCGCCCTGCGCCTTCAGCGCCGCGACGAATCTGCCAAGCGGCAGCGTGCCGTGGCCCACGTCGGCCCAGCCGCTTTCGGCTTCGTTTTCGCCTTTGCGGGCCAGGTCTTTCACATGGGCGGCGGTGATGCGGCCCTTGTAGGCCTCGATCCAGGCCAGCGGATCGGACCCGCCGCGCACGACCCAGGCCAGATCGATTTCCCATTCCAGATCGGGGCCGCCTTCCATGATGGCCGCCTGCGGAATCGAGCCGTCGGCCTGAGGCATGAATTCGAAATCATGGTTGTGCCAGCCGAAACCGATGCCGGCCGCGCGCAGCGGGGCACCGGCCTTTTGCAGCCGCGCCCCCAGGCCACGCCAGCCGGCGGCATCGGTCGGGCGCTGGTCGGGATGGAGCCATGGCACATAGGCCTTCTTCCAGCCCAGTTGACGCGCGATCCGCACGGCAGAGTCAGGATCGCTCTCCAGCATGTCCAGCGCCACATGGGTCGTGGGCATGGACAGGCCGTTGGCCTTCAGCCCGGCGGCGAGTTCGTCGACCGCTGCCTGGGTCTGGTAAAGGCCCCCGTAGCCTTCGACCGCCTGATAGCCGGCCTCGCCCAGCATTTTCAGCGTGGCCGACAGCGGCGGGAAGTTGCGCGAGGAATAGAGCTGATAGCTGATCATCGGGGGTCCTTTCAGGCGCCGTAAGTGGCGGAATGCAGATCGCGCAGGGTGAACCGCGGGGCGGCGCCCGGCGAGGCGGGGGTGAAGCTGACCGTGACCGGCTGGCCCGGGAACAGCGTGAAGCCATTGATCGAGAAGCGGCCGGGCTGGTCAGCCTCGAGCGCCACGAACAGGGCCAGCGTCTCGGACGAGACGGTGATGTCAAAGCCGCTGGCACCCGGGGTGACGGTCTGGCGCAGCCGGGGCGGCAGCAGGTCATAGCTCTTGTAGGGTCTGGGCGCGAAATGGTCGCCCGAGCGGTGGGCGCCCGTGGCATCGGCCCAGCCGTAGGCCAGGATCTCGCCCGGACGCAGGCAAGACGCGGCGATGGTCGCGGCCACCTGGGCACGGTCGGGGCCGACGGTCAGGCTGGCGTCCGAGATCGGGCGTGAGGCGCCGGCCATGTTGACCGCGACGACATGAACCGTCAGATCCACCGGCCCGGCGGTGTCATTGACGGCGCGCAACTCGATGCCGGCCGGCGTGGGCACGGCCGAAACAAGGACCGGCTGGTAGAAGGCTTTCGCCATGTGGTGCAAGAGCCGCCAGCCGCCGCCATGGTCGATCGAGGCCCAGGAACACACCGGCCAGGTGTCATTCAGCTGCCAGATCAGGGTTCCCATGCAATGCGGTTTCAGAGACCGCCAATGGGTGACGGCGGTCTTGATGGCCAGGCCCTGCTGAACCTGGGAGAGGTAGACGAAATTCTCGAAATCCACCGGGAAGCGGAAATAGCGGAACATCGTCTCGGCAATGCGGGCGTTGCCGCCGGCGTTCTTCTGATGGCTCTCCATCACCGGAGCGGCGATGTTGAAATCCTTCGGGTCGGCAAATCGGCGGATCACGTCCAGCGAGGGATAGGACTGGAAACCGAATTCCGAACAGAACCGGGGGGCGACATCGCGGTAGTGGTCGAAATCGCGGCCCTCGTGCCAGACCGACCAGAAATGCATGTCGCCCTTGCGGTCGTCATGCCAGGTGTCGCCAAAATCCATCGGGCCGGGGCTGGGGCTGCTGGGCCACCAGACGGCACCGGGGATCGTGGCTTTCAGCGTGGTTTCGATCGTGCGGTTCAGCCGGTCATAGCCCACCAGATACTGGTCGCGGTTGGCGCGGGTTTCGGGAAACCAGGTCAGCGCGCCGATCAGTTCGTTGTCACCGCACCACAGCGCCAGGCTGGCGTGGTGGTGGATGCGCAAGGCGTTCTGACGCACCTCGACGGCCACCTGCGCCAGGAAGGCGTCGTCGGCGGGGTAGATGTGGCACGAGAACATGAAGTCCTGCCAGATCATCAGCCCCATCTCGTCCGCCAGGTCATAGAACCAGTCGGGTTCATAGCGCCCGCCGCCCCAGACCCGCAGCATGTTCATGTTGGCATCCACCGCAGACTGGAACAGGTCGCGCACCGTGTCGCGCGTGATGCGGCCGGCCAGGGCATCGGCAGGGATCCAGTTGGCGCCCTTGGCAAAGATGTCGCGGCCGTTGACGCGGAACTTGAAGCCCAGACCACCGCCGGGTTCGGGCGTGGTCATCAGTTCGCACGACCGCAGGCCGATGCGGCGCGTTTCGGTCTGCTCGCCCAGGCGGACGGTCAGCGTGTGCAGCGGCTGGGCGCCCTGGCCGGCGGGCCACCACAGCTCGGGGTTCTGGATCGGCAGGATCACCGTGGCGCAGTCGCGCTTCACCCGGGCGGTGGCAAACACGCCGCAAAGCGAGACGGTGACTTCGGCCCCCTCGGCCTCGCCCTCGGTGTTGACCGTCACCTGCACCGTGGCGCGGCCGGGCTGGTGGCTCTGCGCTACGACGACCGAGGCGATGCGCTGGGCGCGCAGGGGTTCCAGATACAGATCGCCATACACGCCAAAGCTGGCCAGTGCGATGTTCCAGTCCCAGCCGAAATCGCAGGCCGGCTTGCGGATCATGTTGCCGTTCGGGATCGGACAGTTGTTGGCGCTGAATGGCAGGAAGTAGCGGTAGGCATCCTGCCGGCGCCGGGCTTCCTTGACGACGTTGCGGAAAGTCAGGGCAATGTCGTTTTCGCCCCTGCGCAAGACGCCTGACAGGTCGACCCGGTGCGACAGGAACATGTTGTCCGAAGACAGCACCGTAACCCCGTTCACCGCCACTTCGACCAGCGTGTCCAGCATCGAGGCCACAAGCACCAGGTCCGTCCGGTCCACGCTGAAGCGGCGCCGTGCCACCCAATCACGATCGCAGATCCAGCGCAGGTCGTATTCGTTTCGACCCCAATAGGGATCGGGGATGGCACCTGCGTCATGCAGCGCACTGATGCCATCCCCCGGGATGGACATGACGACGGCATGGCTCTCGCCTTCATCGGAAAGCGACCACGACCCGGCCAGGTTCAGCATGACATCAGATCCGCTGTTCGCTTTCGGCGTCGAAGACCGAAGCCTTGTGGATTTCGACTTTCAGATGCACGGTCGCGCCCGGCTTGGGCCGGTTTTCGACCGGCACACGCACCGAGAGCTGGTGCCCTTCGGCCACCAGCCAGACCAGGCTGTCGGCGCCCATCGGTTCATCCAGTTCCACCTGCGCCGGAATGGTCATGCCCGCCTCGGCCTCCGGCTGGATCAGGAGATGTTCCGGACGCAGGCCCAGGATGGCCTTGGGCCGCTCGATGTTGGTGCCGCCATCATAGCCCTCGAGGCTGACCTTGGTATTGCCGACCTGGAAGGCCTTGCCGCCATCGACGACCGCTCCCTTCAGGAAGTTCATCGCGGGCGAGCCGATGAAGCCGGCCACGAACAGGTTGACCGGGCGGTTGTAGACCTCTTGCGGAGGGGCCAGTTGCTGGATGATGCCGCCGCGCATGATGGCGATGCGGTCGGCCAGGGTCAGCGCCTCGATCTGGTCATGGGTCACATAGATCATCGTGTTCTGCAGCCGGTTGTGCAGGCGCTTCAGTTCCACCCGCAGTTCCGAGCGCAGCTTGGCGTCCAGGTTCGACAGGGGTTCGTCGAACAGGAACACGTCCACGTCGCGCACCAGCGCTCGGCCGATGGCCACACGCTGCCGCTGGCCCCCGGAGAGCGCGCCGGGCTTGCGGTCCAGATAGGGGCCGATCTGCAGGATCTCCGAGGCACGCTGCACGCGGGCCTCGATATCGGCCTTGGGCAGGCCGGCGATCTTCAGCCCGAAGGACAGGTTGCCGCGCACGGTCATCTGCGGATAAAGCGCATAGGACTGGAACACCATGCCGATGCCGCGTTCGCTGGGCTCGGCCCAGGTCACGTTCTTGCCCTTGATGTGGATCTGGCCCTCGCTCAGCTCCAAAAGTCCGGCCAGGCAGTTCAGCAGCGTGGACTTGCCACAGCCCGACGGCCCCAGGAGCACGATGAACTCGCCTTCCTCGACATCGAGATTCAGGTTCTTCAGAACCTCGGCCGCGCCGAATTTCAGAGTGAGGTTCTTGACGGAAACGGAATAGCTCATGTGATCAGCCCTTCACGGCGCCAGCGGCGATGCCGCGCACGAAGTATTTGCCAGAGATGAAGTAGATGGTCAGCGGCACCAGACCGGTCAGGATCGTGGCCGCCATGTCGACGTTGTAGGCCTTGCCGCCCTGCGCCGAGTTGACGATGTTGTTCAGCTGCACCGTCATCGGGTAGTTGGTCGGTCCCGCATAGATGACGCCGAACAGGAAGTCGTTCCAGATGCCGGTGACCTGCAGGATGACCGACACGGTGAAGATCGGCACCGACATCGGCACGAACACGCGGAAGAAGATCTGCCAGTAGCTGGCCCCGTCGACCCGCGCCGCCTTGAACAGTTCCTGCGGCAGCGAGGCAAAGTAGTTGCGAAACAGGAGCGTCTGGATCGGCAGACCGAAGATCGTGTGCACAAGCACCACCGCCGGCAGGGTCGAGAAGATGCCCAGATACCGGGTGATGATCACGATCGGATACAGCATCACCACATAGGGGATGAACGATCCCAGCAGCAGGATGGTGAAGAACCCCTCCGAGAACTTGAAGGGCCAGTTTGCCAGCGAATAGCCCGAGATCGAGGCCACGGCGATCGACACGATGGTCGATGGCACGGTGATCTTGATCGAGTTCCAGAAGCCGACCTTGATGCCCTCGCAGTAAAGGCCGGTGCAGGCCGAGTTCCAGGCCTTTTCCCAGGCCGCCAGGCTGGGGTTGGATGACGGGACAAAGATGTTGCCGCCCTGAATCTCGCTGATGGATTTCAGCGAGGTGATGATCATGATGTACAGCGGCAGCAGGAAGAACAGCGCGCAGACGATCAGCACGGTATAGACGACGGCCCGTTCCCAGGTGATGAAGGGTTTGGGCTTGGCGCCCGAAGGCTCGGCGGAAATGGTCGAAGTGTTGGCCATCATACGATCCTCAAGCCTGAGATTTCTTGCCGAATTCGACGCGGATCCAGGGGATCAGCACGACGGCCATGGCGACCAGCATCACCGTCGAGGCCGACAGCGACTGGCCCAGGTTGGCCGAGAAATTCTGGTAGATATAGCGCGTGGGCACGTCCGATGAGATGCCCGGTCCGCCGTCGGTCGTGGCCACCACCAGGTCATAGATCCGCACGGCACCGGAAGACACGATCACGAAGGTGGTCACCAGGACCGGCTTCATCATCGGCAGGACGATCTGGATATAGGTGCGCCAGGCGGGAATGCCGTCGACCTTCGCGGCTTTCCAGATCTCGTCATCGATGCCGCGCAGGCCGGCCAGCATCAGGGCCATCACAAAGCCCGTGCCCTGCCAGATGCCGGCGATGACGATGGCATACATGACCATGTCGCGGTTCGCGATCCAGTCGAAGCTGAAGCTTTCCCAGCCCAGCGCCCGGATCGAATGCTGCAGGCCGTATTCCGGCGACATGATCCAGGCCCAGACGTGGCCCGTGACCACGAAGGACAGCGCGAACGGATAGAGGAAGATGGTGCGGAACACGCCCTCGGCGCGGATCTTCTGATCCATCATCACCGCCAGAAGGAAGCCCAGCGAGACCGAAATGGCGATGGAAAGCACCGCATAGGTCACCATGTTGGGCAGGGCGCCGGCGCATTTGAACTCCCACCCCGACTGGAAGGCCTTGGTCAGGCCGGGGCAGTCCATCCAGCGGCTGGTGTTGAACAGGCGCTTGTAATTGGCCAATCCGACGAAGCCCTTCACCCAATCGGCCGGCGTGAACAGCGGGATGATCTTGATGTTGGTGAACGAGAACATGACCGTCCACAGCGTGCCCAGCACGAACACGCCCAGGGCGATCAGCATCATCGGGTAGGACGCCATCTTCGAGTTGCGGCTCTTGATGCCCCAGATCGCGTCATAGATGAAAAACAGGATCGGCGGCACCATCAGGAACATCAGCGCCGTAAAGACATTCGGCGAGACCGCCGAATTCTGCGGCAGGATCTTCCAGATGGAGCCCAGAACCACTTCGGCCACCAGCAAGCCGGCCAGGGCGATCAGGGCCGAGCGGCGATTCCGGTTGAGGGGAACGGACCTGTCCGTTTCCGGCAATGATGTGATGCTCATGTTTCTGCCCTGTGCGAGACGGGTGAAGAAACAGGCCCGGCCACCATTGGAAGCCGGGCCTGCAAGGTCAGCCGATCAGCGAAGGATCACTTCGGCGCGTTTTCGATGATCGAGACGAACTTGGCCTGGGCATCAGCCGCGGTCATGTCCGGATTCGCCATGAATTCGGTGAACAGGTCGTTGATCTGGTTCAGCGAGTCACGGTCGATCATCTGGATGTCGTTGGGGAACACCGCGTCCGAGTGGTCCAGGATTTCCAGACCCTTCTTCATGCAGTCATTGGCGGCCGACAGATCGACGTCGGCGCGCATCGGCAGCGAGCCCTTCTTCAGGTTGAAGGCCACCTGGACTTCCTTGGTCACGAGCAGGCTGGCCAGTTGCAACTGGGCGGCCTGGATCTTCGGGTCGTCGTTCTTCGGGAAGTAGAACACGTCGCCGCCGGTGTTCAGCACCGGGGTCACGCCCAGACCCGGCAGGCAGTCATAGTCCTTGCCGGCCACCATGTTCGCCACCTGGAATTCGCCGCCGGCCCAGTCGCCCATGATGTTGGCCGCGGCCTTGCCCTGGATCACCAGACCCACGGCTTCGTTCCACTGCGGCACCATCTTGTCGGCCGGGGTATACTGGCGAATGGCTGCCAGCGTTTCGAAGATCTTGCCGAACTCCGGCCCGCCCGCGATGGCCAAGTCGCGGTCCTTGTAGACCTTCACGAAGTTTTCCACGCCGGCCTGGGCGACGAGGATGTCGTTCACCATCAGACCCACCGGCCAGCCCTGAGCCAGCGAGAGCGGCTGGATGCCCGCTTCCTGCAGCTTGGGCGCATAGGCCAGCAGTTCGTTGATGTCCTTCGGCGGCTCCAGCCCGAGGTCGGTAAAGACCTTGCGGTTGGTCCACATCCACTGGGCCGAGTGCAGGTTCACCGGCACGCAGTAGACCCGACCATCCTTGGTGCAGCTTTCCAGCTGCGAGGCGGGACGCAGGATGTGCGCCCAGTCTTCCTTGACGGCCAGATCGGTGATGTCCGTCATCAGCCCGGCGGCGATCAGGTCGTCGGCGTCCTTGCCCGGGTTCAGCTGGGTGGCGCCCATCGGGTTGCCGCCCATGATCCGGCTGATGATGATCGGACGGGCCACGTCGCCCGAACCGGCGATCGCACCGTCAACCCATTTGTTCGGGTTGCCGTCGGCATCGGTGGTGGCGTCGAAAGCCTTCGCGAATTCGGCCACCGCAGCGGCTTCACCACCCGAAGTCCACCAGTGCGTGACTTCCAGTTCGGTTGCCGATGCCACATGCGGCAGGGCAACGGTGACGGCCAGAACGGCCGCCATCTTCAGCAGTTTCATAGGGTCTCCTCCCAGTTTCTAAAACGTTATAGACGGACCCTATAACGTTATAGATTCGTCAATCAAGCAATCTTTTCGCTTGATCGCCTGCTTTTCCGGCGCCTTGATGAAGGGTGATTCCATGGCCCACGGAACCCGTTTCATGCCCCGCCCCACGATCTGTTCCCGCCTTCGACACCGCGATTGCCGCGGCGCAGCGGTGAATTTTCTTCGGCTGGTGAAGAATTTGCCGCGGCTGCATTGTGATGTGACCTTGCGCCCGCCCCGAACCGGCCGGCCAGAGAATCACCGGCCGGCGGCCTGGCCGGCGGCGCGCGATTCGGCCGGGACCGCCGCCGTGTCGCTTTCGCGGATGCAAAGGTCGGTCCCATGAGCTCGCCGATCGCCGCCCCGACGACGCCGGGTGATTCGGACCATGTGGAGCGCCCGACGCTGAAAACCATCGCGGTCGAGACCGGCCTGGCCATCGCCACGGTCAGCCGGGCGCTGAAGAACGCCCCCGACATCGGCGAAGATACCAAGAAGCGGGTGCGCGAGACCGCCGAGCGGCTGGGCTATCGCCCCAACCGGGCCGGCGTGCGCCTGCGCACCGGCAAGACCAACGTGATCGCGGTCACCCTGTCGACGGTGTCCGACATGTCGAACCCCAGCCAGCTGATCTATTCGATCGCCGAGGCGCTGCGCGGCTCGGCCTATCATCTGGTTGTCATGCCGTTCTTTCCCGATCAGGATCCGCTGGATCCGATCCGCTATATCGTCGAGACCGAAAGCGCGGACGGAATCGTGATCAACCAGACCCGGGTCGACGATCCGCGCGTGCGCTATCTGGCGGAGAAGGGCTTTCCCTTTGCCACCCATGGCCGGACCGACATGGGCATCGACCACGCCTATTTCGACTTCGACAACGAAGCCTACGCCCGGCTGGGCTGCGACCTGCTGGCCGAGCGCGGCCGCAGGCATCTGCTGCTGATCCGCCCACCGACAGAGCACAGCTATTCCGTGCACATGACCAAGGGCTTCCTGGAGGGCGCCGCCGCCCTGGGTCTCGGCCACGAGATCCTCGAGGGCGTGACCAGCGATACGCCCGCAGACGAGCTGGAGGCCGCGGTCGCGGCCCGGATGGCGCGCGACCCGCAGATCGACGGGATCGTCGCGGGCTCGCCCAGCGCGGCGGTGGCAGCCGTGGCGGGGGCGGAATCCGTCGGCAAGGCGATCGGGCGCGATTTCGACCTGGTGGCCAAGGAGGCCAATCGCTTCCTGCACAGGTTTCGCAAGGACATCATCGTCGTGGTCGAGGATGTGGGGCGGGCCGGGCATTTCCTGTCTCGCGCCCTGATGGCCGCGATCGAACGGCGCGCGCCGGAGCGGGGCCAGTTTCTCGACCGGCCGGGGCGAGAAGATCTGATCTAGGTTTCGGAGGACGACATGAAGACGTTGCAAGGCCCCGGTCTGTTTCTGGCGCAGTTCGCAGGCGATTCCGCGCCATTCAACTCGTGGGCGGGTATCACGAAATGGGCCGCCGATTGCGGCTATGTCGGGGTGCAGGTGCCCAGCTGGGACGGACGCCTGTTCGATCTGGAAAAAGCTGCCAGTTCAAAGACCTATTGCGACGAGATCAAGGGCGTGGCCGCCGAGAGCGGCGTGCGGATCACCGAGCTGTCAACCCATTTGCAGGGCCAGCTGGTGGCCGTGCATCCGGCCTATGACGCGCAGTTCGACGGCTTTGCCGCGCCTTCGGTGCGGGGCAATCCCGGGGCACGCGCCGAATGGGCGGCGGACCAGGTGAGAAAGGCGCTGACCGCATCGAGGAACCTGGGCCTGACGGCGCAGGCCACCTTCTCGGGCGCACTGGCCTGGCCCTATCTCTATCCCTGGCCGCAGCGGCCGGCGGGTCTGGTGGAGGAGGCTTTCGACGAACTGGCCCGCCGCTGGACGCCGTTGCTGGATCATGCCGACGCCTGCGGCGTGGACCTGGCCTACGAGATTCACCCAGGCGAGGATCTGCACGACGGCATCACCTTCGAGATGTTTCTGGAGCGGGTGAAGAACCACCCCCGGGCCAACATGCTGTATGACCCCAGCCACTATGTGCTGCAGGCGCTGAACTATCTCGACCACATCGACATCTACCATCAGCGGATCAAGATGTTCCATGTGAAGGACGCCGAGTTGAACCCGACGGGCCGGCAGGGCGTCTATGGCGGCTTCCAGTCCTGGGTGAACCGGGCCGGCCGGTTCCGCAGCCCGGGTGACGGCCAGGTGGATTTCGCCGGGATATTCTCGAAACTGGCGCAGCATGATTTTTCGGGCTGGGCCGTGGTGGAATGGGAATGCTGCCTGAAACACCCCGAAGACGGCGCGCGGGAGGGGGCGGAATTCGTGAAGGCGCACATCATCCGGGTGACGGAGAAGGCTTTCGACGACTTCGCCGATGCCGGAACGGACCGGGCGACGAACCGGCGGATGCTGGGCCTGGCCTGAGGCGGCGGGCCGGGGGTTTCACACCCCCGGACCCCCGTGGGATATTTGTGAACAGATGAACAAGGAGGTCGGAATGGCCATCACGGCAGCACATGTGGCGCGGGCGCCGCGCATTCGGTTGGGCATGGTGGGCGGGGGGCGCGGAGCCTTCATCGGGGCGGTGCACCGCATCGCGGCCCGGATCGACGACCAGTATGACCTGGTGGCTGGCGCCTTTTCTTCCGACCCTGAAAGAAGTGCCGCCTCGGCTGCCGATCTGGGCGTGGCGCGGTCTTACGGCAGCTATGCCGAGATGGCGCAGCGGGAAGCGCGTCGCAAGGACGGGATCGAGGCGGTGGCGATCGTCACCCCGAACCACATGCATGCGCCGGTGGCGATGGAATTCCTGAAGCGCGGCATCCATGTGATCTGCGACAAGCCGCTGACCGCCACGCTGGCCGAAGCGAAAAAGCTGGTCAGGGCCGCCGAGGCCAGTGGCGTCGTCTTTGCGCTGACCCACAATTACACCGGCTATCCGATGATCCGCCAGGCGCGCGAGATGATCGCGGCGGGCGAACTGGGTGATCTTCGCCTGGTGGCCGTCGAATACATCCAGGACTGGCTGAGCGAGCCCCTGGAGCAGACCGGACAGAAGCAGGCCGACTGGCGGACCGACCCGGCGCGCTCGGGCGCGGGCGGGTCGACCGGCGACATCGGCACCCATGCCTTCAACCTTGCGAACTTCGTGACCGGGCTGACCTTGCACGAACTGTCGGCCGATCTGCAAAGCTTTGTCCCCGGACGGCGGGTGGACGACAACGGCCATGTGATGCTGCGTTATGCCGGTGGCGCGCGCGGCACATTGTGGTGCAGCCAGGTCGCCGCGGGGCAGGAAAACGGATTGCGTCTGCGTGTGTTCGGCAGCAAAGCCGGGATCGAGTGGGAGCAGGAGAACCCGAACTGCCTGTGGGTCGGCCCCCTGGGCAAGCCGAAATACCGGCTGACGCGGGGCGGGCCCGGCAGCGGCGCGGCGGCGGCGCGGGTGACGCGCATCCCCAGCGGCCACCCCGAGGGCTATCTGGAGGGCTTCGCCAATATCTATGCCGAGGTGGCGCGGGCCATCGTCGCGCGCCGCGAGGGTGCGGCGCCGGACCCGGCGGTGACCTTTCCCGGCCTGAAGGAGGGGCTGGAGGGCGTGGCCTTTGTCGATGCCTGTGTGCGCTCGTCAAGGAAGAACGGGGCCTGGACGAAACTGGCGCTGTGACCGGCTGCATCCGTGCGGCGCGTGGCTGGTCGGTCGGGGGCGCCGTCAGGATCGGGGCCAGTCGGGCGGGCGGATCGGTCCTTCACCCCGCAGCGGATGCGCCAGCCTCCGGTCTTCGGGCGAACCTCAGCCCGCCAAGTCGGCGGCAGGATCGCGGGAATGCGCGTGCTGCCGCTGGCGTTCGCGCTGCAGCCAGAGCGCGGTCAGGATCAGCGGCGCATTTTCGATCTCGCCCGAGGCCACCAGATCGAGCAGGTGGTCCACCGACAGCAGATGGCCGCGGATGTCCTCGGCCTCTTCCTCCAGGCCGAACACGCCGGCCGCATCGTCGGGCAGGTCGGCCTCGGCCACATAGGAATAGAGATATTCGCTGACCGCGCCGGGACTGGGGTAAAAGCGCGCCACCAGATGCAGATCGCGCAGCTGCAGGCCCGCCTCTTCCAGCGCCTCGCGCCGGGCGGCCGCTTCGGGGGTTTCGCCGGGATCGATGCGGCCTGCCACCGCCTCGATCTGCCAGGGCTGGGCATCGCCGCGCACCAGGGGGCCGGCACGGAACTGTTCCACGACCAGCACGCGGTCGCGGACCCGATCCCAGGGCAGCACCGTCACCGCATCGCCCGAAACGAAGACCACTCTTGTCACCGGCTTCGACAGGGTGCCGTCGAACCGGCGCCAGGCAATGTCGCGCTCCTCCACCGCGAAGAACGCCGCGTAGGGGTGACGCAACGCCGCCGTTTCGGTGTCCGCGCGGCTGGCGCGGCGGCGCAGGCTGGTCGGCGCGCTGACGGTGGCGCGCAGCCGGCTGCAGGCGGCGACGGCCAGCGAGCCGCGCCGCCGCGCCAGGCTTTCGGCCGGGGCGTGGCCGCGCCAGGCGAGCAATTCCGCCAGCAGCGCCAGGCCCAGGCCTTCGGGCTCGCCACCCTCTGTCACGGCGCCCCGGATCGTGCCGTCCTGTGCCCGGCGGCCGTGGCCCTGGTCTCCGACAAAAGGCTGATCGGCGCCGAGAGCGGTTTCCAAAAAGTCGAGCGTTGCGGCGTCTTCCCCGCTCGGATCGTCCAGCAGGGCGACATCGGCCTGCCGGCCCGGCGCGGCGACCAGCCGCATCAACCCGGTGGCAGGGTCGCGGCACAGGGCATGGTCGGCGAGGGACGCCGGGCGGATCGCGGGCAAATGGCCCAGCGCCAGCCGCAGGCCCGCCGCGGTGGCCAGCACGCCCCAGGTGATCCGGCGGGTGATCCGGCGGGTGATCCGGCGGGTCACGACCAGCGTCGTCCGGTGAATTCCGCCAGTAGCCCACCCAGGATTCCACCCAGGGCCAGCACTCCGATGAAGCTCCGGTCGCCCATCAGACGCCCGTATTCCAGCATGATGGCAAAGACCGCCAGCAGCGCCTCCATCGGGCCGTCGTACAGCATCCTGGTCGAGCGCAGCATCATCTGATAGACGGCAAAGACCAGAACGGCGGCGAAAAGGATGGTGACCGTGGTGCGGATGCCGGTCGCCATGCTTTCCAGATAGGGCCGGCCCACGTTGCTGCCCATGGTCATCCAGCCGATCGCCAGCCCCAGCCCGGCGCAGACCGGGATCAGCAGGCCGGTCTGCGTGCCGTCGGGCAGCAGCGGGATATAGACCTGCGCGGCCAGGGCCGCCACCAGGGCGAAGACGATGGCCGAGACAAGCTTTGCCGTTGTGGGCATGAGGTCAGGCCGTGGGCTTGGTGATGGTGATCTGCGTCACATCGCAGTTTCCGCCCTCGAATGCACCGGCGCAAGAGCAGAGGTAGAAATCCCACATCCGCTTGAAACGTTCGTCGAAGCCCATCTTCTGGATGTCGCCCCAGCGGGCGTTGAAGCTTTCATACCAGCGGCGCAGGGTCTGGCTGTAGCTCTTGCCGAATTCGATCGAGCCGCGCACCGCCAGCCCGGCCTTTTCGATCTCGCGCCGCAGCACGGTCGGCGAGGGCAGCATGCCGCCGGGGAAGATGTATTTCTGGATGAAATCCACCGACCGGCGGTAGGTCTCCCAGTTCCTGTCGCAAATGGTGATGATCTGCAGCGTCGCGTTCTTGCCCGGCCGCAGGCGATTCTTCACCGTGTTGAAATAGGTGGGCCAGTATTTCTCGCCGACGGCCTCGAACATCTCGATGCTGGCGATGCCGTCGTAGACGCCGGTTTCGTCGCGATAGTCCTGAAGCTTGATCGTGACGCGATCCGACAGGCCAGCCCTGGCCATGCGCGCGACGGCGTATTTGTACTGTTCCTGGCTGATCGTCAGGCAAGTGACCTTCAGCCCGCGCCTTGAGGCGGCGTATTCGGCGAATCCTCCCCAGCCACAGCCGATTTCCAGCACATGGTCACCGGGCTGCGCGCCCATCTGGTCGACGATCGAGGCGTATTTCTGCTCCTGCGCATGTTCCAGACTTTCCTGGCCGGATCTGAAGATGGCCGAAGAGTAGGTCATGCTCTCATCCAGCCAGAGCGCATAGAAATCGTTGCCCAGATCATAGTGATAGCTGATGTTCTTGCGCGCCTGACGTTTCGTGTTCGACTGCAGCCAGAAGCGGAACCTCTCATAGAGGCGGACCAGCTTCATCCCCGGGAAGGCCTCATACACCTGGTCGTTGCCGATCTGGATCAGGTCCAGAAATCCCTGCAGGTCGGGGGTCGACCACCAGCCATCCAGATAGGCATCGCAGAACCCCAGGTCGCCTTCGCGGATCAGCCGGGCAAAGGAATCCGGGTTGTGGATGGTGATTTCGCCCACCGGACCGGGGGACTTGCCCTCGACCCGAAAGACCCGTCCATCCGGCATGCGGAAATCCAGACGGCCGCGTTCCAGAGCCTTGGCCCTTTCGAACACGGTGGCGAAGTAGCGTGGCAGGCCGGTCTGGCCCCTGGTCGATGTCAAGACAGCCGTCATTCGTCCCCCCAGCGGGAATTTTTTCCCCATTGTTTCCAGAAGAGTCGTCCGGGCTCAAGTGTTTCGTTGCGCAAGGGCCTCTGGCGCCCGGGCTCGGCCGCGGCCGCCCACAGCAGCAGAGGATCCGCCCGCTGCAAGTCGCGGCGAAACCACAGGGTCAGCGGCCCGATCGGCCTCTGGGCGGGCGCGGTCTCCCGCTCCTCCTTTCATGGCAGACAGAGGGCAGCCGGCGCCGGATCATCCTTTCATCTTGCCACAAATATCCACGGGGGTGTGGGGGCCGTCAGCCCCCACCGACCTGGCCACCCAGCACCGCGTCCAGGGCCCGGATCAGCCGATCGACATCGGCGGCGGATGTATAATGCACCGCGCTGAGCCGCAGCACGCCCTTGTCGCGGTCGATGCCCATGGCCTCGATCGGGCGGACGGCGTAGAAATCGCCGGCCCAGCAGGCAATGCCGCGCTGCCCCAGCGCCTCTGACACCGGCTCGGCCGCACGATCCAGGGCCACGGCGACGGTGGGCGCGCGGTTTTCGGCGCGGCGGGGGCCGATCAGACGCAGATCGTTGCGAGCCGCCAGATAATCCAGCAGCGGCGCGATCACCCGCACCTCCTGCGCGCGCATCAACTCATGCACGGCGGCGTTTCGCCGGGCGGGGTCGGCGTCGGGCGCCTGGGGGAAGTGATGGGCGTAAAGCGCGTCGATATAGTCGGCCATCCCGGCGCTGGCGGCAACCTGGGCATGGTCGGGGCCGGCGGGGGTAAAGCGCTTGTAGAGCGTGCCCGCGTTGAACCAATGGCCCTGGGCCGGCAGTTCGGCGCCGAATTCGGCACGGATCAGCATGATGCCCTGATGCGGCCCATAGGTCTTGTAGGCCGAGAACAGGTAGACATCGGCGCCCAGCGCCGGAAAATCGGGCAGACCATGCGGGGCGTAAGAGACGCCATCCACCACCGTCCGCGCCCCCGCCGCCCGGGCCAGGGCGCAGATCTCGGCCACGGGGTTGATCTCGGCCACCACGTTGGAACAGTGCGGAAAGGCCACAAGACGCACGCGGCCATCGGCCAGATGCGCCCTCAGTCCCGACAGGTCCAGATGGCCGGTGACCGGGTCGATCTGCCATTCGCGGACCTCGATCCCCTCATCGGCCAGACGCCGCCATACGCCGGAATTGGCCTCGTGGTCCTGATTGGTGACCACGATGGCGGCATTGCGGCCGCGCAGCCACAGGCGCACGGCCTGGGCCAGAACATAGGTGTTGGCACTGGTCGAGGGACCAAAGCTGATCTCGTCACCGGTGCATCCCATCAGGGCGGCCAGGCGGGCGCGGGCCTCGTCCATTTCCGCCCCGCCAGCCTGGGCGCGGGGATAGGGTCCATAGGGCTGCACCTTGCGCGTGCGGTAGAACCGCGTCAGCCGCTCGACGACAGCCCGGGCCGGATAGCTGCCGCCGGCGTTTTCGAAAAAGGCGTGGGTGTCATCGGCAGCAGAGTCGAAGGCCGGAAACTGGCTGCGGACGAAGGTCAGGTCCAGGGTGGGCAGCGGAGCGGGCATCGGGGCAGGCATCCTTTCATCAGCGTTGCTTCTTTGCCAGCCCGGGAATGTGCCTGCCGGTGCAGGGCAAGGGCCCGGGCCGTGGCAGGTCTTCCAGCCAGCCCCTGGCTCACGCGAACCGGGGGCAGACCCTGCACCCCCGAAACGGCGGCGCAGCATCGGCCTTTTGGTATCCTCCGCGGATCGGGCTGTAAAGCGCAGGCGGCCAGCCCCCGGAGCCGCAAGAATGGGCGACTGGCAGGAATCGTGGCCCGCAAAAAAATGAGGCCCGCGAGAATGCGGTCTTGCGCACAGCGGGCATTGCGATGAAAAATTCCTTGGTGGCAGCCACGCGCTGTGTTTATCCTGATCCCAAGCATTTTGATCAAATCCCGCCCGGCCCCAAGATCGGGTGGCCAACACGAGGAGAACTCATGTCCCGCATGCACACCCTTCTGACTGGTGCCGCCATCGCCCTCGGCCTGGCCAGCACCAGTGTTTTCGCTGGCGACCCCGAGCTGACGGTGTTCGACTGGTCGTCATTCGACAACCCCGACCTGGTGAAGACCTATGTCGAAAAGCATGGCGATGCGCCGACCTATTCGATCTTCGCCGACGATGACGAGGCCTTCCAGAAGATCTCGTCCGGATTCAAGGTCGACGTGGCGCATCCCTGCGCCCAGATGATCCCGAAATACCGCGATGCCGGGCTGATCGAGCCCTGGGATGTCAGCAAGATCCCGCATTTCAGCGAGATCGACCCGCGGTTCCTGGCGTCGAAGACCTTCCAGGACGAAACCGGCGTCTGGTACATCCCGACCGACTACGCCTATACCGCGATCGCCTATGACAAGAACACCGTGCCGGATGCCGATGTGGCCAGCCTGCAGGTGTTCGTCGACCCGAAATATGCCGGCCGGATCGCCCTGCCCGACAACTCGGACGACGTCTGGGCGCTGGGCCTGCTGGCGACCGGGGTCAAGGATTGGACCAACATCACCGACGAGCAGTTCAAGGCCGCGGCAGACTGGCTGCGGAAGGTGCACCCCAATGTGGTGGCCTATTGGGCCGACCCGTCGGAACTGGCGCAACTGATGCAGTCGGGCCAGGTGCAGATCGCCTGGTCGTGGAACGATACGGTGGCGATCCTGGCCGGCGAAGGCTTCCCGATCGGGTTCCAGCGCCAGGCCAAGGAAGGCGCTTCGTCCTGGTTCTGCGGCTATATCAACCTGAAGGACGCGCCGGGCAGCGAAGAAAAGGCCTATGACTACATCAACGCCTTCCTCGACTACGGCACCGAACCGGTGCTGTTGTCGACGATCGGCTATGCCACGACCGAGACCGTGTCGATGTCGAAGATCCCGCCCGAGGATCTGAAAGCCGCCTTCGTCGATCCGGTGGAGGGCACGCTTCTGGCCCAGACGCCGCTCGATCCGGCGCTGCGCGACAGGATGGTGAACGAGTTCGAGCAGATCAAGGCGGGCTTCTGAGCCTGATCTGACGGCCCGGCTGCGGCGCGCCCGGACATCCGGGCGCGCCGTTCGCATGGCGGCAACCGGATTGCCTGGGCAAAGAGGCCTGCGCACCCATGCGTGACGATCCGGGTTGCGCACCGGACCACCGCGCCGGTCAGGCCACACGGCGGGATCCGGCGCAGCGCTGCGTCAGCACCCTTGCAGCCGCCGGTCAGTCTGCCTATCTTGAGCCTGTTCCGGGCAACCGGGACTATGGCGATAAACGCACCTGTAATAGACGGCTCGGACCCGGGGGCGGTACCCGGCGGCTCCACCAGAATCCCGTGCATTGGCGGGCAATGGGGCCGAAACAGGATCGACGGACGTTCAAAGAGGCCAGCTTTCGCTCGGTGAGGTACCACCGTTATCGGTCCAAGATCACAGTTGCCAATGACAACCGTGCTCCGGCTTTCGCTCTGGCTGCGTAAGCAGTTCGAGTAAGCCAAATCCAAGCCCTTGCGGATAGCACCGCAAGGCGGGGTTCGCAGGTACCTGGCAACAGAAACCTGCACCTTGCCCGCCACCCGAGACACGGCACCGCCTTTCTCGAGCGATGCGGGCCGGACTGCATGAATATCCCGCCGCGCAACCTGTGAAATCCCTGCCTGCCGCCGGTTCGGCTTGACCGAAGGCATGCCGCGGATTACCCAGATCCCACGGGGGCCTGCGCCCGCCCCGTGAGGCCCAGGCCGAGGAGCGCATCCCTGACCCCCTGACCGGAGGCCCGCGATGCCGCAGCCCAACCAGATCACTCCTGCCCAGTTGTTCCGTCTGATCGGCACGCCCGAGGCGCCGGTCGTGCTGGACGTCCGACTTGCGGAAGATGCGGCAGCCCTGCCGCGGCTGATCCCCACCAGCCGTCGCCTTGCCCATGATGCGCCCCCACCCGGCGACCTGGCGGGGCGGCGTGTTGTCGTGGTCTGCGCGCGGGGCAGGAAACTGTCGGAAGGCTATGGCGCGCTGCTGCGCACCATGGGCGTGGCTGCCGAATCGCTGGAGGGCGGGGCCGAGGCCTGGGCGGCGGCCGGACTGCCGATGGTGCCGGTGTCTGCAATGCCCGGCACCGATCTCTGGGTCACACGGCACCGACCCAAGATCGACCGCATCGCCTGCCCCTGGCTGATCCGCCGCTTCGTGAACCCCGCCGCGCGTTTCCTGTTCGTGGCGCCCGCCGAAGTGCCGGGCGTGGCGGAACACTTTGGCGCCGTGCCCTTCGACATCGAAGGCGCGCCCTTGTCGCATCGGGGCGAGCTTTGCAGTCTGGACGCAATGATCGCGGATTTCGGTCTTTCGACCGAACCGCTGGAGCGGCTGGCCAGCGTCGTCCGCGCCGCCGACACCGGCCGGCATGACCTGTCGCCGCAGGCGGCGGGGCTGCTGGCGATCTCGGTCGGGCTGTCGCGGCAGTACCGCGACGACTTGGCTCAGCTGGAGGCCGGGATGGCGGTTTATGACGCGCTTTACCGCTGGGCGCGGGACGGGTTCGACGAGGGCCATGACTGGCCCGCGGGTCGCCTGGCATGAGCGAGACCGCAAACCGGCCTGCCGCGCCCGCCTGGCCCCCCGCCTGGCCCGTCGTGTTTCGCGCCTTCGGCCGCATAGGCCTGTTGTCCTTTGGCGGGCCGGCGGCGCAGATCGCGCTGATGCACCGCGAGCTGGTGGAGCAACGCCAATGGGTGACAGAGGCGGAATACCTCTCGGCCCTGTCGTTCTGCATGCTGCTGCCGGGCCCCGAGGCGATGCAGCTGGCCACCTGGATCGGCTGGCGGCTCAAGGGGGTCCGGGGGGGCCTGCTGGCTGGCCTGCTGTTTGTCGCCCCGGGGGCGGTGGTGGTGCTGGCGCTGTCCTGGCTCTATGCCACGCTGGGCCAGGTGCCGCAGGTGGCGGCGCTGTTCACCGGTGTTCAGGCCGCCGTGGTGGCCGTGGTGGTCGAGGCGCTGCTGCGCGTCTCGAGGCGGGCGCTGAAATCGCGCGAACACCGGGCCATCGCCGGCCTGGCGTTTCTGGCGCTCTTTGCCTTTGCGCTGCCGTTTCCGGTGGTGATCGGCGCCGCCGGACTCTGGGGGTTCCTGCGCGCCCGGCGGGCGAACGCGATGCCGCCACCGCCGCAGGGCAATGCACTGGCCGAGAGCCTGCGGGCCGCGCTGGTCTGGGCAGCGGTCTGGCTGCTGCCCCTGGCCGGCGTCGTGCTGTGGGCGCCGGCGCTCTACGCCGACATCGCCGTCTTCTTCTCGAAACTGGCGGTGGTCACATTTGGCGGGGCCTATGCCGTGCTCGCCTGGATGGCACAGGCGGTGGTCGAGCAGAAGCACTGGCTGAGCCTGACGCAGATGATGGACGGGCTGGGCCTGGCTGAAACGACACCGGGGCCGCTGATCCTGGTCACCGAATTCGTGGGCTTTGTCGCAGCCTTCCAGAGGCACGGCCCGGCCGGCGGTCTGGCGGCGGCCGGGCTCACCCTGTGGATGACCTTTGCCCCCTGCTTTCTGTGGATCTTTGCCGGCGCGCCCTGGATCGCCCGCCTGACCCATGCGCCGCGGCTGGCAGGCGCCCTGGCGGCCATCACCGCGGCGGTGGTCGGTGTCATCGCCAACCTGTCGCTTTGGTTCGCGCTGCATGTGGTCTTTGCCCAGCTGTCCCGGCTTGACCTGGGCCCGCTGCACCTGATCTGGCCGGATTTGACCAGCCTGCGCCCGCTGCCCGGACTGATCGGCCTGGCTGCGGCCTGGGCTCTGCTGCGGCGGCACTGGAATCTGCCCCTGGTTCTGGCCCTGGCGGCCCTGACCTCCGCCGTCTTGACGCATCTTCCATAGCGCCCCTTCCCTTCACCCGAACTTTGCCTATGCTGAGGCGCAACGGAACCTGCAGCAGGAACGTCTGGGAATGGCGCGCAGCATTGACTATGGCAACCTGATGCACCGGGCGATGCGCGGGCTGATTCAGACCGTGCTGAAGGATGTGCAGAAACGCGGCCTGCCGGGCGCGCATCATTTCTTCATCACCTTCGACACCACCGCCCCCGGCGTCGAGATGGCCGATTGGCTGCGTGCCCGCTATCCGTCCGAGATGACGGTGGTGCTGCAGCACTGGTTCGATGACCTGCAAGTCACCGACATGGGTTTCTCGGTGACGCTGAATTTCGGCAACAACCCCGAACGCATGTCGATCCCCTTCGATGCCGTGCGCACCTTCGTCGATCCGTCGGTCGAGTTCGGGCTGCGCTTTGAAACCCATGACGACGCGGGCGAGGACGAAGAGGCCGACGAGGCCGAAGCAACCGACGGGGATGACGGCCCCGAGGACGATCCGCCGCCGCAGGATGCCCAAGTGGTCCGGCTGGACCGGTTCCGCAAGACCTGAATCCGGTCCGGACACGTGTCGGAGACCCGCCTTTTCCTGCGCCAGTTGATCACCCAGCCACGGCAGGTGTCGGCCATCGCGCCGTCGTCGCGCGCGCTGGCCCGCGCCATGGCGCGCAACCTGCCGCCCGGCCGGGTGGTGGAATTCGGCCCCGGCACCGGCCGCCTGACCGAAGCCATCCTGGCCGCCGGCGTGGCGCCCGAAGACCTGACCCTGTTCGAGATGAACCCCGATTTCTCGGATCATCTGCGTCGGCGCTTTCCGGGGGTCACGGTGATCCTGGGCGGCGCCGAAACCGCGCCGCAGCACGTGGCGCCGGGTGTCGGCGCGGTGATTTCCGGCCTGCCCCTGCTGTCGATGCCCGTCGTGGTGCGCAAGGCCATCGTCGGCGCGGCGTTTTCGGTTCTCGGACCGGGCGGCCGCTTCATCCAGTTCACCTATGGCCCGCAGTCGCCGCTGCCCGAGGTCGAGCGCGCCGAAATGGGCCTGGCCGTGGAACGTGGCGAGAAAGTCTGGCTGAACCTGCCGCCCGCCACGATCTACCGCTTTCGCCGGGCGTGAAAGGCTTTGGTATGCGACGGTATGCCAATTGAATTGACAGCACTTCGGCAGTAAGAGGCCCCTGTCCTCACGCCCGCCTTTTCAGGGAGCCCGCACCATGGCCGCAACCCGCACAGAAACCCGCACGGAAACCGACAGCTTCGGCCCGCTGGAAGTTCCGGCCGACAAGTACTGGGGTGCGCAGACCCAGCGTTCGATCCAGAATTTCCGGATCGGCTGGGAACGTCAGCCCATCGCCATCATCCGCGCCCTGGGCGTGATCAAGAAAGCCTGCGCGCGGGTGAACATGGCGCAGGGCGACCTCGATGTGACCCTGGGCGAGACGATCGCCAAGGCGGCGCAAGAGGTGATCGACGGCAAGTTCGACGATCACTTCCCGCTGGTCGTCTGGCAGACCGGGTCCGGCACCCAATCCAACATGAACGCGAACGAGGTGATCTCGAACCGCGCGATCGAGATGCTGGGCGGGGTCAAGGGCAGCAAGAAGCCGGTCCATCCGAATGACCATGTGAACATGGGCCAGTCGTCGAACGACACCTTCCCTACAGCGATGCATGTCGCCATCGGCATGGTGGCGCGTGACGTGCTGCTTCCCGGGCTCGAACACCTGTCCAGGGCGCTGTGGGCCAAGTCGGCCGAGTTCAAGGACATCATCAAGATCGGCCGGACCCATACCCAGGATGCGACGCCCCTGACGCTGGGGCAGGAATTTTCGGGCTACGCGACCCAGGTCGACAAGGGGATCGCCCGGGTGCGGATGTGCCTGCCCGATATCTATGAGCTGGCGCAGGGCGGCACCGCGGTCGGCACCGGGCTGAACACCAGGGCGGGGTTCGACAAGCGCGTGGCCGCCGAGATCGCCGCGATCACCGGCCTGCCCTTCGTGGCCGCGCCCAACAAGTTCGAGGCCCTGGCGGCGCATGACGCGATGGTCATGTTCTCGGGCGCGCTGAAGACGGTGGCGGCCAGCCTGTTCAAGATCGCCAACGACCTGCGGCTTCTGGGCTCCGGTCCGCGCTCGGGCCTGGGCGAATTGATCCTGCCCGAGAATGAGCCGGG
>JAKALB010000046.1 GCA_021813365.1 Pseudomonadota bacterium
TATCTGCGGGTCGTATCTGCCGGTCGTATCTGCGGGACGAGCCGATCGAAGCGGGCTGGCAGGGTTCCGGCGCCGGGGCCCGACCTAGCAAAGAGCCGCCGGAATCAACCCGCGCAGGGCATTGCCGACCCAAAGCCGCACGCGGCCCAGATCCTGCACCGGCAGCACTTCTTCCGGCACGGCCAGTTCGGCACGCAGCACGCCCGGCAGGCAGCCGCTCGACAGCGGCGGGGTGCGCAGACCGCGGCCGCGGTCGAAGAAGATCGTGGTGATCGTGCCCTCGGCCAATTCGCCCCGTTCGTTGACGAACAGCCATTCGTCCAGCCCTTTCGGCAAGGCGCTGCGGGCGCGGTCATAGGCGGCGCGGCGGGTGGACTTGACCCGCAGCCAGGGATCGTCGGAGCGCAGCGGCTCGGGATGCAGCCTGACGCGCCAGAGCGGCCTGGTGGCAGGCAGGGCGGCGGTCTGCACCTGCATCGCGCCGCTGGCCGCCAGGGTCAGCCGCAGGCGCAGCGGCGTGGCCGGCAGGTCCGACAGCAGCTCCTGCATCGCGCGCGGATCGGGCGCCGGCCAGCCCAGCGCCGCGGCCGACCGCGCCAGCCTCGCCTGATGCAGCGCCAGGCGCGGGACGGCCGCGCCATCCCACCGCATGGTCTCGATCAGCCTCAGATCGGGGTCGGCAGACCCGTCACGTAGCGCGCTTTCCAATGTGCCTCCTCCCATTCGCCCTCGGCGTCCGAATCCTGCACCACCCCGCCACCGACATTCAGCGTGATCGCCCCATCCCGGCCCAGCGACAGCGTGCGGATGGCCACGTTGAAACAGCCGGACCCGTCTGGCGCCATCCAGCCGATCGCCCCGCAATAGGCGCCGCGCGGATGCGGCTCGACCTCGGCGATGATCTGCATCGCCCGGATCTTGGGCGCGCCGGTGATCGACCCGCAGGGGAACAGGGCGGGCATCAGCCGGGCCAGCGCGGGCGGCTCCACCAGATCGCCAACCACCCGGCTGACCATCTGATGCACCGTGGCATAGCTTTCCACACCATAGAGCTGCGGCACCTTGACCGAGCCGACCCGGGCAATCCGCGCGATGTCATTGCGCAACAGATCGACGATCATCAGGTTCTCGGCGCGGTCCTTTGCGCTGCTGCGCAGGCTTTCGGCCAGTTCGCCATCGCGCACCGGATCGGCATCGCGCGGCGCCGTGCCCTTCATCGGGCGGCTTTCGATCCGCCCCGACGCCTCGGTCCGGAAGAACAGTTCCGGCGAGCGTGACACCAGCACCGGCCCGACACCCAGATCGACATAGGCGCCAAAGCCCACCGCCTGCCGGGCGCGCAGCGCGCCATAGAGCCCGAGCGGCGTGCCCTCTGCCAGCCGGCTGGCCATCGGGAAGGTCAGGTTGATCTGATAGCAGTCGCCGGCGGCGATGTAGTCCTTCACCCGGGCAAAGCCCCCGGCATAGGTGGCGAAATCGACCAGGGGCTGCGGCCGGTCGATCCGCACCGCCGCCGCCTGGTCGCGCGCCTGGGCCAGCACCGACTCGGCCGGCCGGGGCGCGTCATAGAGGCCAAAGGCCAGCAGGGGGCCGGGGCGCTGCGCCGGCATCAGCGGGCAGAGGCGCGGTTCCAGCGCATGACCGGCCTCATAGGCCAGCACGCCCGCGACCCAGAGGCCGCGCGCCCGCGCGGCATCCAGCGCGGCCAGAGCGGGCAGCACCTCCGCCGCTTCCCATGCCACGACCTGGCCCACCGCCGACCCAAAAGCCGCGGGGCGCATCTGCGGACCATGCTCCAGAAGGATCATCGCGACCCCCTTTCGGACCCCCAGCTAATGCGATCGCCGCTCCTTCGCCAGCCCGCCACAACCGTTTCGCACTGAAAACCGACACCCGGCCCGCGAGAAAACCGTTGTGGTGCTGTAAACATCTATTCAATGCTGGACAGGTTGAAAATTCCGCGCTTTCCTGCGGCCAGTCGGCAGGAAATCGCCGACCCATAACAAGAAGAACATCCTGTCCAGGAGGGTACCCACCACATGAACGACTATACAGACAAGGACCACCATGAGGATCTGAAGGTCCTGCATGGCATGGGCTATGCCCAGGAGCTGTCCCGCTCCATGTCGAAATTCTCGAACTTCGCGATCTCGTTTTCCATCATCTGCATCCTCTCGGGCGGGATCAACTCCTTCGCTCAGGCGATCGGCTCGGTCGGCGGCGCCGGGGCGGGCATCGGCTGGATCACGGGCTGTATCGTTTCGGGCATGTTCGCCCTTTCCATGGCGCAGATCGCCTCGGCCTTCCCGACGGCGGGCGGGCTGTATCACTGGGGCTCGATCCTGGGCAACCGGTTCTGGGGCTGGCTCACCGCCTGGCTGAACCTTCTGGGCCTGATCACCGTGCTGGGCGCCATCAACATCGGCACTGCCTATTTCTTTACCGGCACGTTTGGATCCTATTTCAGCTTTGCCGGGACCGACTGGCAGATCGTCGGCTTCGTTGCCGCGATCACGATCATCCAGGCGATCTTCAACCACGTCGGCATCAAGGTCACCACCTTCCTGACCGACATCTCGGGCTGGATCATCTTCGCCACCACCGCCGTGCTGGTCGTGGCCTGCCTCTACTACGCCCCGGCCATCGACATCTCGCGGCTGTGGACCTTCAAGAACTATTCGGGCGAGGCGGGCGGCAACGTCTTTCCGCAATCCGACAACATGGCCTACCTGTTCCTGCTGAGCCTGCTGCTGCCGGTCTACACGATCACCGGCTATGACGCCTCGGCGCATACGTCGGAAGAAACCAAGAACGCCGCGCATTCGGTGCCGCGCGGCATCGTGTCATCGGTGTTCTGGTCCTCGATCGTCGGCTGGATCATGATCAGCGCGATCATGCTGGCCATTCCCGACATGGATGCCGCCGCCGCCCAGGGCTGGGGCGTGTTCTTCGGCACGATGGACGCGGTGCTTCCGGCCGGGCTGAAGGCGGTGATCTACCTCTTCATCCTGATCGCGCAGTTCCTGTGCGGCCTGGCCACCGTCACCTCGGCCTCGCGGATGTTGTTTGCCTTCTCGCGCGATGGCGGCATGCCGGTCGGGTCCAAGGCGCTGGCCACGGTCAGCCGGACATACCGCACCCCGGTGAATGCGATCTGGACCGCGACGGCGCTCTGCATCCTCTATGTGGTGTTGGCGCTGACCATCAAGGTCGGCGAGACCTCGATCTATGTGGTCGTGGTCAACTCGACCCTGGTGTTCCTGTTCCTGTCGTTCACCATTCCGCTGGTGGCCGGGATGTTCGCCTATGGCGGTCCGAAGTGGCCCAAGCCCGGCCCCTGGGCGATGAGCGAAGGCCTCTACAAGCTGGTGACCGTCCTGTCGGTCATCGGCATGGCGGTGATCCTGTTCATCGCCGTGGCCCCGCCGAACGAGCGCGTGCTCTGGGTCGTGCTGGGCTTCCTGGCGCTGGCGATGGTGCTCTGGCTGGCGGTGGAGAACCGCCGCTTCGAAGGCCCGCCGACCGGCGAGAAGATCGCCGCGCGCAAGGCCGCCATCGCGGCTGCGGAAGCGGCGGTGGGCGAAAAGGCCTGATCGCGCGCGCGCGCGCCGCATGCAAGACACAAGGCCGGGGGCGACCCCGGCCTTGCCGTTTTCCGGGGCTGTGCCATCCGGACAGCGGCGGGCACCGGAATTCGTTGCGCGACCCTGGCGTTCGGCGCATGGTTTCGCGAAAGGAGACCGCCCTTGCTGACGCGCAGTCTGTGGCACGGAACCAGCGTCCCGGCGCTTGGCCTGGGGGCCTGGCCCATCGGCGGCCATTTCACATTCGAGGGCATGGCCGGCGGCTACGGCGATGTCGACGAATCCCAGGCGATCCGCGCCATCCAGGCCGCAGTCGATGCCGGCATCCGTTTCTTTGACACGGCGCAAATCTACGGTGCCGGCCATTCCGAGATCCTGCTGGGCCGCGCCCTGCGGGGCCGCAACGATGTGCGCATCGCCACCAAGGTCGGCCATCGCATGGATCGGCAGCGCCGCGATGTCACCGGGGTCACGCTGGACCCGGCCGAGATCGAGATCAGCCTGGAGGCTTCGCTGCACCGGCTGGGGCGCGACCGGATCGATCTGGTGCATCTGCATGTCGGCGACGCCCCGTTCGAGGCCGCCGAACGGATATTCGACCGGCTCGACCTTTGGGTGGCACAGGGCAGGCTCGGCGCCTGGGGCTGGAGCACGGACGACCCCGCACGGGCGGCCTTCCTGCCCGGCCGGCCGAATTTCCGCTGCGTGCAACTGGGCAGCAATGTCTTCGATCCGAACCTGGCCGGGCTGGACGTGGTGCGCGATGCCGGACGGATCGCCGTGATCCGCTCGCCGCTGGCCATGGGTCTGCTGGGCGGCCGCCATTCCGCCGCGACCCGATTTGACCCGCAGGACATCCGCGCCCAGTCCTTTCCCTGGCTCACCTGGTTTCAGGATGGACGGATCGCTCCCGCAGCCCTGGCCAAGCTCGAGGCGGTGCAAGAGCTGCTGAGAGTGGGTGGGCGCAGCCTGACCCAGGGCGCGATCGGCTGGCTCTGGGCGAAATGCCCGGTCAGCCTGCCGATCCCTGGCTTCAAGTCGGCAGCGCAGGTGATCGATCTGGCGGGGGCGCTGGACAGGGGCCCCCTGCCGGCCGATGTCATGGACGAGATCGAGGCGGCACTGGGCCGCGGGCCGCGGGCGCCAGCGGTCTGAGTCCGGCTGCGAGCCTCCCTCTGCCCCGGCCTGCCGCCCGAACTCCGGCGTGATTCCCGCTGGATCCTGCGCGGGAGTCGGTCAGCGACGGGCCCGGCGGCGGCGGCCTGCTTTTTGCGCCTTGCACCCGGTCACGGCCCGACTATAACCCCCGACAATTTGCCCGACCGCTGCTGCCGACCCCGCTGGCCCTGCCTGCCCGATTGCCCTGCCGAAACGGAGAGACCCATGCCGAAGAGAACCGACATCCAGTCGATCATGATCATCGGAGCGGGGCCCATCGTCATCGGCCAGGCCTGCGAGTTCGACTACTCGGGGGCGCAGGCCTGCAAGGCGCTGCGCGAGGAAGGCTATCGCGTGATCCTGGTCAACTCGAACCCCGCCACGATCATGACCGACCCCGGCCTGGCCGACGCCACCTATATCGAGCCGATCACGCCCGAAGTTGTGGCCAAGATCATCGAGAAGGAGCGCCCCGATGCGCTCTTGCCCACGATGGGCGGGCAGACCGGGCTGAACACCGCGCTGGCTCTGGCCGACATGGGCGTGCTGGACCGGTTCGGCGTGGAACTGATCGGTGCCAAGCGCGAAGCCATCGAGATGGCCGAGGACCGCAAGCTGTTTCGCGAGGCGATGGACCGGATCGGCCTGGAAAATCCCAAGGCCACCATCATTGCGGCCCCCAGGGACGCGAATGGCAAGTATGACATCGCCGCCGGCGTTCGCGCCGCGCTGGATGCCATCGCCTATGTGGGCCTGCCCGCCATCATCCGCCCCGCCTTTACCCTGGGCGGCACCGGCGGCGGCGTGGCCTATAACCGCGACGACTATGAGGCCATCGTGAAATCCGGGCTCGAGGCTTCGCCCGTCGCGCAGGTCCTGGTCGACGAAAGCCTGCTGGGCTGGAAGGAATACGAGATGGAGGTCGTCCGCGACAAGGCGGACAATGCGATCATCGTCTGCTCCATCGAAAACGTCGATCCGATGGGCGTGCACACGGGCGATTCGATCACCGTCGCCCCGGCCCTGACCCTGACCGACAAGGAATATCAGATCATGCGGAACGGCTCGATCGCCGTTCTGCGTGAAATCGGCGTCGAAACCGGCGGCTCCAATGTGCAATGGGCGATCAACCCCGCCGATGGCCGCATGGTCGTGATCGAGATGAACCCGCGCGTCAGCCGCTCTTCGGCGCTGGCGTCCAAGGCCACCGGCTTTCCCATCGCCAAGATCGCCGCGAAGCTGGCCGTGGGCTACACACTGGACGAGCTGGACAACGACATCACCAGGGTGACGCCCGCGTCGTTCGAGCCCGCCATCGACTATGTCGTCACCAAGATCCCGCGCTTCGCCTTCGAGAAATTTCCCGGAGCGGAGCCCAACCTGACCACCGCGATGAAATCGGTGGGCGAGGCGATGGCGATCGGCCGCACCATCCACGAAAGCCTGCAAAAGGCGCTGGCCAGCCTGGAAACCGGCCTGACCGGCTTTGACGAAATCGCCATTCCCGGCATCGGCGGCGGCGCCGCCTCCGACCGCGCCGCCATCACCTCGGCCCTGTCAAAGGCCACGCCCGACCGGCTGCGCATCATCGCCCAGGCCATGCGCCTTGGCCTGACCGATGACGAGATCGGCGCGATCACCGCCTTTGACCCCTGGTTCCTGGCCCGGATCCGCGAAATCATCGACACCGAGGCCGAGGTCCGCCGCAGCGGCCTGCCGGTCAGCGCCGAAGGCCTGCGTCACCTCAAGATGATGGGTTTCACCGACGCCCGCCTGGCCCGGCTGACCGGGCGCGACGAGGCCCAGGTGCGCCGCGCCCGCCGCAATCTCGGCGTCAGGGCCGTCTTCAAGCGCATCGACACCTGCGCGGCCGAATTCGAGGCCCAGACCCCCTACATGTATTCCACCTACGAAGTCCCCGCGATGGGCGAGGTGGAATGCGAGGCCCGGCCGACGAATGCCAGAAAGGTCGTCATCCTGGGCGGCGGCCCGAACCGCATCGGCCAGGGGATCGAGTTCGACTATTGCTGCTGCCATGCCTGCTATGCGCTTTCCGCCGTGGGCTACGAGACCATCATGGTCAACTGCAACCCGGAAACCGTGTCGACCGACTATGACACTTCGGACCGGCTCTATTTCGAACCGCTGACCCTGGAACATGTGCTGGAAATCCTGCGGGTCGAGCAGGAAAACGGCACGCTGCACGGGGTCATCGTGCAATTCGGCGGCCAGACGCCGCTGAAGCTGGCCGATGCCCTGCACGCGGAAGGCATCCCGATCCTGGGCACCACGCCCGACGCCATCGACCTGGCCGAGGACCGCGAACGCTTCCAGCAGCTCTTGCACCGGCTGGGCCTGAAACAGCCGCACAACGGCACCGCGCGCAGCCGGGACGAGGCCTTCGCCGTGGCCCGCGAGGTGGGCTATCCGCTGGTGATCCGCCCGTCCTTCGTGCTGGGCGGCCGCGCGATGGAGATCATCCGCGACGACGCGCAGCTCGAGCGCTATATCACCACGGCGGTGCAGGTCTCGGGCTCGAGCCCGGTGCTGCTGGACAGCTATCTGTCCGGCGCGATCGAGGTCGATGTCGATGCCCTCTGCGACGGCACTCAGGTGCATGTCGCGGGTATCATGGAACATATCGAGGAGGCCGGCGTCCATTCCGGCGACAGCGCCTGCTGCCTGCCGCCGCATTCGCTGAGCGCCGAAACGGTCGCGGCACTGAAGCATCAGACGGTGCAGATGGCACTGGCGCTGCATGTCGTCGGCCTGATGAACGTGCAGTTCGCCATCAAGGACGGGGTGATCTACGTTCTGGAGGTGAACCCCCGCGCCTCGCGCACCGTGCCCTTCGTGGCCAAGGCGACCGACAGCGCCATCGCCTCGATCGCCGCGCGGCTGATGGCGGGTGAGCCGCTGGGCAACTTTCCGCTGCGCCCGCCCTATGCCCAGGATGTCGGCCCCGACAGCCCGCTGCCTCTGGCCGACCCGCTGACGCTGGCCGATCCCAAGACTCCCTGGTTCAGCGTGAAAGAGGCCGTGCTGCCCTTTGCCCGCTTTCCCGGTGTCGATCCGGTGCTGGGGCCGGAGATGCGCTCGACCGGCGAGGTGATGGGCTGGGATCGCACCTTTGCCCTGGCCTTCCTGAAGGCGCAGATGGGCGCCGGCACGATCCTGCCCGAATCCGGCCGCGTCTTCCTGTCGGTCAAGGACATGGACAAGACCGAAGCCCTGGCCCAGGCCGCCCGCGATCTGGTGGCGATGGGGTTCGAGATCGTGGCGACGCGGGGCACCGCTGCCTGGCTGGCGGCGAATGCCGTGGCCTCGACCCCGGTGGCCAAGGTCTACGAGGGCCGGCCGAACATCGTGGACCGGCTGAAGAACGGCGAGATCGCCCTGGTGATGAACACGACCGAGGGGACCCAGGCGATCAACGACAGCCGGGACATCCGGCGGGTCGCGCTGATGGACAAGATTCCGTATTTCACCACGATGGCCGCGAGCGTGGCGGCGGTGGCGGCGATGAAGGCAAGGGGCGAGGGGTATGGGGTGAGGACGTTGCAGGGGTGAGGAGACGAACTAACCCATAAGAACCCGTCATGCAGCCCCCGGGGTCAGCTGCCATCGACAACGGTTAACTTACTCGTCCTTGAATTCTTGCAAGTATTGTGCGGCGGCTCGCAAGTGCTCTACTTGCACCAAGAGATCCTTCACTAAAGGCGGGAAACCGGCCGGATCTTCGAAGTTCTCGCTTTCACTTGTCCAGAAATCTGCCTGAAGAACTGCCTCCTTGGTTCGCTCCGGCCACCTTTCCGATAGATACATCAAGAGTTTAAGCTCTACACTGTCGAGCGATGGCCGAGTGACCGGGTCTCCAGAAATCATCTTGACGATAAAGTCAGAAAAGTCATTGCACAACGCAGTCCTTGCTGCCGGCAGTGTCTTGTCGTTCTGTTGCGCCCACTTCTTCCACCGATCTTCCCGCTTCCACTTATTCTGTGTAGACGCCGGCTTTTCCAAGTTTTCCGGCCACACATCTTCCGTAATTTGACCTATTGGGTGCATGCCTTCTTCGAAGAGTTCAAACATTATTACCCCGAGCGCAAAAACGTCAATCTTTTCTGCATCGAAAATAGGGGCAATGCCACTATACTGCTCTGGCGCTTGGTACGGGCGGCTGCCGAATGGCCTACCAAGCTCACGGTAGCCGTTGGCAAGCGCAAAGTCGGCGACACGGCAGTGCAGTTTGATACCAGAACCCTGATAGTCGGCAAATTTTCCGAGCCCTATGTCCTCAACAAGAATATTCTCAGGCTTGAGATCTTGATGCGGAGAAATTCCTCGCCTTTTGGCAAATTGCAGTGCCCAAACAATTTGCAGAATCGCAAAAACTCGATCGAAATCGTCGACGCCTTGCCGCACAAGGATATAATCCTTGAGTGTCCCGTACCGCCAAGCAGAGACCAAAACGGGCCAACGGAGTAGATTGTCAATTCGGGAAAACATGTGAATAAATGGCGATGCCCAAAGCTGCGAGGTCTTTTCCACTTCGTGCGCGATGGAGTTTAAAACCTGCCCAGCCTCGTTATATGACCCTACAGATCCAAAATCAGGAATCTTAACGCAATAGGCGTTTGCTGCAATTCCCCTGTAGTCAACCTTGTAGATTCGGCTGTGCGCCCCACCACCCAGTTTCTCGACAACGCACGCTCCGCTGCGCAAGCCCGCGTTCACGAGAGTCGGAAGCAGAGTCTCAACCAGCAATTCACTTTGGCCGGATGGAAGCTGCCATAAATAGCGTGGCTGCTGTCGCAATTTGAACTCCACTGCATTGCACTGGCCAGCGTCGTTCATCGTGGACAGATGCCGCATGATAGCTAGTATCGCATGAACATTCTCGTATTTCCATCTCTCTTAGCTTTTGAAGAGCCGAATATGATTTGTCCGAAAGTCCCCGACACGCCCGAAGCGTGTCGGGATGCGCCTGCCTGCCCCCGGCAGGCGCATCCGCGCCCGCCCAGTCAGGAGCATCCCTCGGGTCTGTGCCCGGCCCAGCCACCAGGTCGGCTTGCGGCTTGCGCCTCCAGCCGAGGGGCCGGATGACCTGCCACTGGCAGGTCCTCTGATCGGCCCCGGCGCTCGGGTGCAGCGGAAGGAAGCACCATCTGGCGGCGTGAAATCCCCTGCCCCAGACCTTGCCCGTTCGTTAACGCCACACCCACATATCCAGCAAAATCAGCCGCTTACCGGACCTTACACGCGTGCAAGGTCCCCCCCCCCTCACACCAGCTTCTGATCCCTCGCGATCATCGCCGCATGGGTCCGGTTCCTGGCCCCGAGCTTGCGGCTCATCGTCTTGACATGCAGCTTCACGGTGACTTCCTGCAGGTCCAGGTCGCGGGCGATTTCCTTGTTGGACTTGCCCGCCACGACCCCGGCCAGAACATCGCGCTCGCGCGGGCTCAGCAATGCCTCGACCGACGATTTCGTGCGGCGGATCAGGCTCAGCGGCGCGAAATTCTCGCCCGCGGCCATCAGCCGGACCGCCGCCACCAGCGACCGCGCCCCCATCGTCTTCGGCACGAAGCCGGCCGCCCCCATCTCCAGCGCCATTTCCGCGACCTCCGGCGTCACCGCCCCGGAAATCAGCGCGACCGGCTTGCCGCCATTCGCCTCGATCACCTGACGCAGCCCGGTCAGGCCCTCCATTCCGGGCATGTCATAATCCAGCAGCACCAGATCGAACGGCCCCATCGCCCGCAGCTGACGCAGCACCTCGGCCAGGTCGCCGGCCGCGACGACCGGCCCCAACCCTTCGCCCTGCAGATAGGCCGAGACCATCTCCCGCACGAGATCGTGGTCATCGGCCACCAGAATGTGCATCTCACCTCGATCCGGCGGTCCCGGGAATCGGGACAACTCTCAAGAGATGACCTGTACGGAAGCATAGGACAATATGCTATTCGTGGTAGCGCGGAAACATTATGTTCATGATCACGATAATGGGCGGTGACCCCTTCCTGCCAGAGGATGATCGATGCGGTATCTCTACGGGCTTTTCCTGATGGTGGCAGTCTGGGCTGCGGCCCTGGCTCCGGTTTCGGCCGCTGAAACTCTTCCCGACCTCGAGGGCGCGGTCATTCTGACGGTCAGTGGGCTGGATTCGCAGGAATTTCCCGATGGCATGATGGAATTCGACGAAGGCCGGCTGCGCGCGCTGGGCGCCGAAGTGTTGCGGACCTCGACGGTCTGGACCGAAGGCGTGCATGAATTCACCGGCGTGACGCTGAAGGATCTGGTCCGCTACCTGGGGCTGGACCGGGCCTCGGGCAGCCTGCGGGCCGTGGCGCTGAACGATTATGCCGTCGACATCCCGCTGGATCCGGAAGCCATCGAGGGGCCCTTGCTGGCCTATGAAATGGACGGTCGGCCCATGCCGGTGCGCGACAAGGGGCCGTTGTGGATCATCTATCCTTTCGATGCCAATCCAGAGTATCGTAGCGAAGTGAACTACACCCGCTCCATCTGGCAATTGACCCGCATCGAGGTTCACCGCTGACGCTGTTTCCGCAGTTCCGCCTGCCGACGATTCCACCCGCCTGGTCGATGCTGCTGCGCCGCGGCCTGGTCGGGTCGGTGCTGCTTGCCTGCCTGCTCGGCATCATCTTCCTGGCGGTCGACGTGAAACGCCAGATCCATGAGGGGACCGTCGCCAATTCCGATGCGGTGCAATGGACGCTGAGCCAGCTGGACGTCGAATTGCTGGCGCTGGACGTGGCGGTGCATGACGCGATGCAGCATGGCTCCGAGCGGCGCCCGCGCCCGGCGCTGGATGAGATTCGCACGCGCTTTGACGTTTTCTATTCGCGGATCATGATGTTGGGCAACGGCAGCCTGTTTCTGCGCCTGCAGGATGACCCGCAATTTGCCCGGAACCATCAGAGGCTGCGCAATTTCCTGGCCGAGACCACGCCCCTCATCGACGGGTCCGACGAGGTTCTGATCGCAAGCCTGCCGATCCTGGACGCGAAGCTGAAGGCGCTGCGCAAGCCGTCGCGTGCCATGGCGCTGGCGGGGCTGCGCGTGTATGCCGAGATTTCGGAAGCGAACAGGCTGGCCGTGGGCCGGACCCTGCTGTTGCTGGCCGGGCTGACCTTGGTCTTCATCCTGATGCTGCTGACCATGCTGATCGTGGTCTACCGGCTGGATGCGAGCAACCGCGCCCGCACCGCCGAGGTCGAGGCCGGGGCGGCCCGGCTGCGCGCCATCGTGGGCACCGCACAGGATGCGATCATCACCCTGGATGCCCGGGGCCGGGTGGTGGATTGCAATGCCGCGGCGGCAAGGCTGTTCCGCGACGATGCGGCCCGGGCCCATGGGGCGGAACTGGCGCAGATCCTGTTTGACCCGGCTCACCGTGGGGTTCTGCAAGGTGCGATCGCCCGCGCCCTTGATCGGGGATCTGCGCCGGACGACAGCGGGCGATTGCGGCTGACGGCGCGCGATGCCGACGGGCGGCGCTTTCCGGTGGAGGTTTCGGTGTCGGCCACCCGACCCGGCGAAGGCCCGCGGCTGGTCGTGGTTTTCCTGCGCGACCTGACCGCCCAGGTCGCCGCCGAGGCGGCGCTGGTGCAGGCCCGGGACGAGGCACTGGCGGGCGAGCGGGCCAAGTCGGATCTGCTGGCCGTGATGAGCCACGAGGTGCGCACGCCGCTGAACGGCCTGCTGGGCACGCTGGAGCTGCTGGCCCAGACCCGCTTGAGCGCGCAGCAGAAGGATTACCTGCGCATCCTGGAAACTTCGGGCCGGCTGCTGCTGCATCACGTCAACGACGTGCTGGACATTTCGCGGCTGGACAGCGGGCTGATGCAGACGAATCCCTGCCCGCTGGATCTGGGCGAGTTGTGCCTCGAAGTGATCGAGAACCAGCGGGCCAGAGCGGCCGCGCAGGGCAACCAGATCACGCTGGAGCTGCCGCCGGACGGGAGGTTGGGGCTGATCGCGGATGGACGGCTGCTGAACCAGGTGCTGCTGAACCTGGTCAGCAATGCGGTGAAATTCACCGAAGCTGGCCAGATCACCCTGTCGGTGCGGCATCTGGGCCCCGACGGGCCGACCGAATTCCGGATAACCGATACCGGCATCGGCATCGCGCCCGAGGATCTGCCGAGGATCTTCGACGATTTCGTGACGCTGGACCCCAGCTATGCCCGGCGCCAGGGCGGCACCGGCCTGGGTCTGGGCATCGCGCAGCGCATCGTGGCCGCCCTGGGCGGGGCGCTGGAGGCCGAAAGCGTGCCCGGCCGCGGCTCGACCTTCCATTTCGCGCTGACCCTGCCGATCCTGGGCACCGCGCAGGATGCGGCAACGCCCATGGCGCCGCTGTCGCCGCACGAACCGGCCAGGCCGCGCGGCCTGTCGGTCCTGGTGATCGAGGACAATGCGATCAACCGGCGTGTCCTGATCGAGATGCTGGTCCGCGCCGGCCATCGCGTGACCGCGGCCGAAGACGGCGCCGAAGGCCTGCGCCGCGCGGGCGAGGCCCGGTTCGACGCGATCCTGATGGATGTCTCGATGCCCGGCATGGACGGGCTGGCCGCCACCGATGCGATCCGTGCGGTGGCCGGCCCCAATCAGGCGACCCCCATTCTGGCCCTTACTGCCCATGCCCTGCCCCAGGAACAGGCCACGTTCCTGGCCCATGGCATGACCGATGTGCTGATCAAGCCGGTCTCGGGCGAGGGTCTGGCCCAGGCGCTGGCCCGTGCCGCCGCATCGAATGTCCGGGCGCCGCTGCGGCGCAAGCCCGTGGCACGGGTGCCGGACGGGCTGGCGCATGTGGTTCCGGCCTTTCTGGCCGAGGGCGCGCAGGCCCTGGCCGAGATCCGCAACCTGGCCGATCAGCCCCAGGCCGCCGCCGGGCTGCAGCGCACGGTTCACCGGCTGGCGGGCTCGGCCGGGTTGATCGGTGCGGGCCTGCTGGCGCGCAAACTGGGGCGGATCGAGACCGCGCTGAAGCTGGGAGATGCCCGCAGGGCGCAGGCCGAGATCGCCGGGCTGGCGGCGATCTGGGTGCAGACCGTGGCCGATCTGCGGTCCGCCACCCCCGCGCAGGCGCCGTGCGTCGTCAGAACCGCTTGACAGCCGGGCCGAATGCGCCCATCGCGGCGGGTCTGACGATCTGCCCAGGATGCCTGCCCCCATGACCAATACCTTTGCCGAACTCGGCCTTGCGCCCCGGTTGGTGACCGCCCTGACCGCGATGGGCCTGACCACGCCCACGCCGATCCAGGCGCGCGCCATTCCGCCGATCATGGCGGGACGCGACCTGATGGGCCTGGCGCAGACCGGCACCGGCAAGACGGCGGCCTTCGGCCTGCCCCTCTTGCACCGCATCCTGGACCTGAACCATCCGCCGAAGCCCCGCCACGTGCGGGCGCTGATCCTGGCCCCGACACGCGAACTGGTGGGGCAGATTTCCGAAAACCTGCTGGCCTTCACCAAGGGCACGGCCGTCAGGATCACCATGGTGGTGGGTGGCGCATCGATCAACCGGCAGGCCGAAAGGCTGGCGCGCGGCTCGGATGTCCTGGTGGCGACCCCGGGCCGCCTGATCGACCTGCTGGAGCGCGGCGATGTCACGCTGGAAGCCTGCAGCTACCTGGTGCTGGACGAGGCCGATCACATGCTGGACATGGGTTTCATCCATTCGCTGCGCAAGATCGCCAAGTTCATCCCGGTGCGGCGGCAGACCATGATGTTTTCCGCCACCATGCCCTCGGACATCGCGGAAATCTCGGAAACCTATCTGCGTGACCCGGTGAAGGTCGAGGTTTCGCCCCCCGGAAAGCCGGCCGAGGGGATCACCCAGGGGGTGCATTTCATCCCGATGGGCGACAAGGCAAAGCTGCTGGAAGACTATCTGAAGAAGCATCCCACCGAACAGGCCCTGGTCTTCTCGCGCACCAAGCATGGCGCGGAAAAGCTGATGAAGCTGCTGACCGCCTGGGGATTCAACGCCGGCTCGATTCACGGCAACAAGAGCCAGAACCAGCGCGACCGCACCCTGACCGAATTTCGCGAAGGCCGCCTGATGGTGCTTGTGGCCACCGATGTGGCGGCGCGCGGGCTGGATATTCCGACCGTGCGGCATGTCTACAATTATGACCTGCCCAATGTGGCGGAAAACTACGTCCACCGCATCGGCCGCACGGCCCGGGCCGGAGAAAAGGGCACGGCGGTCGCCTTCTGCGCCCCGGCGGAAATGCCGGAATTCGTGGCGATCGAGAAGCTGCTGAAAAAGCCCATCCCCGTTCTGGGCGGCGCGCCCTGGGCGGCAGATATCGTGGCGGCCTCACCCCGGCCCGGCGCCAATGCCCGGATGGGCCGACCGGGCCCGAAACCCGGTGTCAAGCCTGATGGCGCCAAGTCTGCGGGCCGCCCGACCGCGCCCGGCGCCAGACCCGGCGGACGTTCCGGAGCGGCTCTCGGCGGCAAACCGGGCGGTGCGCGTCCGGGTGGTGCGCATCCGGGTGGCGGCGGCAGCCAGGGTCCGCGGCGCGGCGGCAGCGGCGGCGGCAAGCGCGGCGGCTGAAGACGCCGCGGCCGGGCAGCGGGCTCAGGCGCCGGCTTCCTCTTCCAGATTCAACTTCATCTCGACCAGGATCTGTTGCAGCGCCAGCGTCTCGCGCAGCATCCGCTTGGCCTCGTTGATCGAGATCCTGCCGTCGCCGATGGCCTGGTTGTATTCGCTCATCAGCTGGGCAAAGCGCTGTGCCAGCGTCACCACATCCTGGTTCACGCCCCGGCTGTTGCCGGAACGGCGCTCGGCATCGAAACTCATCGTCATGCCGCGCAGGTCGGCCAGCGCGGCCGTGACATGCGGAAACCGCGCGGCGGCCTCCAGCTGTGCCACCACGTCGATCGGCATGAACCGGTCGCCGTGTTCCTCCTGATCGGAATAGTAGCGGCCCAGCGTGGCCTTGGATTTGCCGGTCAGGCCGCAGGCGGCTTCGATGCCCACATCCTTTACCAAGGCTTCGGTATGCTTCTTGAGGTAGGTTTCGATGCTCATCGGCTTCCGTCCGGCCCCCGGACAGGCCCGGGGAAACACATCCCAGTTTTCCCATTAGTCGCCGGCTCGGGCTTTGTCATGCACAAAGCCGTTCCGGTTGGCCGAATCCCGGCTGGTCTGCCGACCGATGGCCTCCCGGTCGGGCCCGGTCGCCGGGGCCCGCCCCTGGCAGGTTTGCCGTTTACGGGGCCCGCGCGGGGCGCTAACAGGCGGCATGGCCAAGCTGTATTTCCATTACTCGACAATGAATGCCGGCAAGTCGACCCTGCTGCTGCAGGCCGCGCACAACTATCGCGAGATGGGCATGGCGACCTATCTGATCACCGCAAGGTTCGACGATCGCGCCGGAGAGGGCCGGATCGCCAGCCGCATCGGCATCGGCGAAGTGGCAGATACCTTCGTCCCCGGCGAGGATCTGTTCGCCAAGATCAGGGCGCGTCTGGCCGGGGGGCCGGTTGCCTGTGTCTTCATCGACGAGGCGCAGTTCCTGTCCAGGGAACAGGTCTGGCAACTGGCCCGCGCCGTCGATGACCTGAACGTGCCGGTGATGGCCTATGGCCTGCGGGTCGATTTTCAGGGCAACCTGTTTCCCGGATCGGCGGCGCTGCTTGCCTGGGCGGACGAGATGCGCGAGGTCCGCACGATCTGCCATTGCGGGCGCAAGGCCACGATGGTCATCCGCCGCGGTCCGGATGGGCGGGCGCTGACGACGGGCGAACAGGTGGTGATCGGCGGAAACGAAACCTATGTGAGCCTTTGCCGCAAGCATTGGCGCGAGGCCACCGGCGATCGCTGACGCCGAAATGCCGCGGGGCAGTAGCCCTGCGCCCGGAACCGGCGGCGGCCAGGCTGCGACCAGGTGCCGCCATGGGCTGCCCCATGCCGTTTTTGCACTCTTCAAACGCCGCCGGCTGCGCCAGACTGCCCCTATCGGGCGCGAGATGATCGCGGGTGTTTGGGGAGGCACGGATGGGCTGGCTGGCAGACGAATCGGGGCTGGAAAAGAACGCGGCGAATTTCGTGCCCCTGACGCCCCTGTCGCATCTGGCCCGCGCGGCGCGGGTGTTTCCCGACCGGCTGGCCGTGGTGTGGAAGGACCACCGCGTGACCTGGGCCGAACAGGCGCGGCGAACCAGCCGCCTGGCCTCGGCCCTGGCGGCACGTGGCATCCGGCCCGGCGATGTGGTGGCGACCCTGTTGCCCAACGTGCCGGCGCAGGTCGATGCCCATTGGGGGGTTCCGGCCTGCGGGGCGGTCCTGAACACGATCAACACCAGGCTGGATCCGGCCACGGTTGCCTATATCTTCGGCCATGCCGGCGCCAGGCTGGTGCTGGTGGACAGCGCCCTGATCCCGCTGGCCGAGGCGGCGCTGGAGCAGATGGACGCGGCCCGGCCGGGACTGGTGGAATGCGTGGACCAGGGCTTTACCGCCACCGGGCGGCATCCGACCTATGACGACCTGCTGGGCTCGGGCGATCCGCAGGCGGCCTGGGTGATGCCCGGCGACGAATGGGAAAGCATTGCCATCAACTATACGTCGGGCACCACCGGGCGGCCCAAGGGGGTGGTCTATCACCATCGCGGCGCCTACCTTGCCACGGCGGCCAATGCCATCGGCTGGCGGATGCAGCTGTTCCCGGTCTATCTGACCATCGTGCCGCTGTTTCACTGCAACAACTGGTGCCACACCTGGATGATGCCATTGATGGGGGGCACGCTGGTCTGCTGCCGCGACATCACGGCCCGTGCGATCTATGACGCGATCGCGGATGAGGGCGTCACCCATTTCGGCGGCGCGCCGATCGTGCTGAACATGATCGTCAATGCCAGACCGGAAGAGCGGCGGGCATTCTCGCATGTGGTCGAGGTCTTTACTGCCGGCGCGCCTCCGGCCGCCGCGACGCTGGCCGCCTTTGAACCGCTGGGCTTCAACGTGACGCAGGTCTATGGCCTGACCGAAACCTATGGCCCGGCCACCGAATGCCTGTGGCAACCCGCCTGGGAGTCGACCCGGGGCGACGAGCGCGCGGCGCTGAAGGCGCGGACCGGCGTGGCGATGGCCATGCTGGAGGGCGCAGAGGTGCATGATTCCCATGGAATTCCCGTGCCATGGGACGGGCATACCCAGGGCGAGATCGCCATGCGCGGCAACATGGTGATGAAAGGCTATTACAAGAACCCGAAGGCCACGGCCGAGGCGTTCAGGGGCGGCTGGTTCCGGTCGGGCGACATCGCCTTCCAGTATCCCGACGGCTATCTGAAGATCACCGACCGGGCCAAGGACATCATCATCTCGGGCGGGGAAAACATCTCGTCGGTCGAGGTGGAGGGCGTGCTGATGGCCCATCCCGCCGTTTCGCTGTGCGCCGTGGTGGCCAAGCCGGATGCGAAATGGGGCGAGGTGCCCTGTGCCTTCGTCGAGCTGAAGCCAGGGGCCTCGGCCTCGGAAGCCGACCTGATCGCCCATTGCCGCGCCCGCCTGCCCGGCTTTGCCACGCCCAAGGCGGTGGTGTTCAGCGAGTTGCCCAAGACATCGACCGGCAAGATCCAGAAGTTCGAGCTGCGGGCCGTGGCCAAGCTGATGCCCTGATGATTGTGGGCAGCCCCTGCCCGCGATAAGCTGCGCGCATGAGGGAACGGGCAGCACGGCACGCATGACGGCGCTACGGAAATACCAGCGGCTGGAGTGCGTCGGGCTGTGGCGATCCTCGCCGCAGGCCCAGCGGCGCGATGTGGTCGTGGCGCTGCGCGACGCCACGCTGGTCATCGCCGACCCGCGCACCGAACAGCCGCTGTCGCATTGGTCGCTGCCGGCGGTCGAGCGGATGAATCCCGGCGACGACCCGGCGCTGTATTCGCCCGACCGGGGCGACAGCGAAACGCTGGAGATCGCCGATCCCGACATGATCGCGGCGCTGGAAACGGTTCGGGGTGTGCTGGAGCGCCGCCGCCCGCATCCGGGGCGGTTGCGCGGCTGGGTCGTGGCGTCGATTCTGCTGGCGGTGGCGGCGCTGGCGGTGTTCTGGCTGCCTGGCGCGGTGTCGCGGCACGCCGCCGTGGTGCTGCCGGAAACCACGCGGGCCGACCTGGGGCATATGGCCTTGGCCGATCTGACCCGGCTGACGGGTTCGCCCTGTGCCACACCCCTCGGCCGGCGGGCGGCGGCGGCGCTGGCCACGCGGCTGCAATCGGCCGGCCTGCACGAGGTTTTCGTGGTCCGCGACGGGGTGCCGCAGGCCCTGGCCCTGCCCGGCGGCATCGTGGTGCTGGGCCGCGACGTGGTGGAAAGCACCGAAGACCCGGAGACCGCCGCAGGCTTTGCCCTGGCCGAAGTGACCCGGGCCAAGGTGACGGATCCGGTGGTGAGACTGCTGGATTACGCCGGTCCTGTCGCCACCGCCCGGCTGCTGGCCACCGGCAGATTGCCCGAAGACGCGCTGGACGGCATTGCAGAGAGCCTGCTGGCGCAAGCGCCGCCGCCCCTGGCCGAAACCATCCTGGCGCCGGTCTTCAAGGCACAGGGCCTGTCGATGCGCGCCTATGCCAGCGCCCTTCAGGACAGCGCCCTGGCCCAGGCCGATCCGTTCCACGGCACCTCGCCCGCGCCGATCCTGGCCGATCGCGACTGGATCAGCCTGCAAGCGATCTGCACGGGGTAACGGGCCGAAAGAAAGCCCCGGCAGCTTGCGCCACCGGGGAGTTTGGTTCTGCCCGACGAGTTTCCTATCGTTCTCGAATATAGGCGTCCGCGAACCCCGCCCCCCGCAGGGCGGCCAGCGCCGCCGCCGCCTCGGCCCGGCCTGCGAAGGGGCCAGCCATCACCAGGTCCAGCGCCTGACCGCCCCGCAGCCGCGAGGTGGTTGTCGCAGGCAGGTCCAGCGCCTCGATCCGCGCCACCGCCGCCCTGGCATTGGCCGCGACTGCAAAGCCGCCGATCTGCACATAGAGCCCGGCGGCCGGGGTCTGTGCCACGGGTTTTGCCTGGGGCACCGGCGCCGACATCGTCGCCACCCGCGTCACCGGTCGGGTCGCTGGTGCCGCCTGGGCCACCAGGACCGCGGGCACGGTGCGGGTCCAGATCCGATCCTGCATCGCCTGGCCCCGGGCCGTGCCGACCCCTCGCAGCGGGTTCAGCCGCCCGTCCTTCCAGGCCAGTTTCCAGCCCTTGGGCGGTTTGGGAATGACGTCGGCGGCCGGCGCCGGGCCCGCCACCGCAGCGGGCGCCGGTGTTGCCGCCGCCGGCCCGCCGATCGGCCCCAGCAGGGTCGCGCCCTTCAGAGTCTCGACCGTGGCAGACGCATAGCCCAGCGCCGCGCCGACGGCAGCCCCGCCCACGAACAGCGGCGGCTGCCAGCCGTTCAAGGTGCCATCGCCCCGTGTGCAAACCAGCGCCGTGCCGCCATCGCTCAGCCGCACCCGCTCCAGCACCGGGGCATCGCCCGGGCAACTGGCCTGGGCCGAGCCCAGCGGCGCCGTCTCATAGCCCTGTCGCGCCGTGGCCTGCGGTCCGGGGGTGGCGGCGGTCTGCACCGCCGGAGCAGGCTCCGGCGCCGGAACCGAGGCCAGACGCGGCGCACCACCCGTCGGCGGCATGCCGCAGATCGGCTGGTGGTTCTCATCCACCATCGGCACCCACAGCGTCTGGGCACCATAGCCCGCCCGCAGGAACAGGCAGCCCTTGGCATCGACGAATTGCAACCCCTGATACCCTGCCGGGGGCGAATTCACCGGCCCACCGAGCTGGGCCAGCACCGGGGTCGAGACAACAAGACAGCCCGCGATCGCCCAGGCACGGACGACCGCCGAAATCGACGTGAACATGCGCAACTTCCCCCAAGAAGCTGGTGGAAGCATGCGTCAGGATTGTTTCCGAGTAAAGAGCCCAGGCCTCTATTTAGTGCCGAACATGCGGTCTCCCGCATCCCCTAGCCCAGGCACAATATATCCATGGTCATTGAGGTGGCTGTCTACCGCTGCTGTGACGATCGGCACGTCGGGATGCACCGCCTGCATGTGCCTGATGCCCTCGGGCGCCGCCAGGAGGCACAGGAACCGGATGTTGCGGGCGCCCGATTGTTTCAAGAGCGTCACCGCCGCCGCGCTGGAATTGCCCGTGGCCAGCATCGGGTCGACCACGATCGAGATGCGCTCGTCGAGGTGGTCGGGCAGCTTGCAATAATATTGCACCGGCTGCAGCGTCTCGGGATCGCGATACAGCCCGATGAACCCGACCCGTGCCGCCGGGACAAGCTCCAGGATCCCGTCCAGCAGGCCGTTGCCCGCCCGCAGGATCGAGATCAGCGCCAGCTTCTTGCCCTCGATCATCGGCGCGTCCATCGCTTCCAGCGGCGTTTCGATCCGCTTCACCGTCATCGGCAATTCGCGCGTGACCTCATAGGCCAGAAGCAGGCTGATCTCGCGCAGCAACTGGCGGAAAGAGGCGGTGGAAGTGTCCTTCTCCCGCATCAGGGTCAGTTTGTGCTGCACCAGCGGGTGGCTCACCACGGTCACATTCGCTGTCATTCAGGCCTCCATCCGCTTTCTGATCCTGTCTTGCGTATCCTTGTCGCAGAAGGCCGCGTCAAGCGCCGTGCGGTTCAGCCTGGCGAAGACGCCGTCGTCCCAGTCGAAGGCCTGCGCCAGCATTTCATATTCGCGGGCCAGACTGGTGCGAAAGAAAGGCGGATCGTCGGTCGACACCGTCACCCGCACCCCCCGGTCGAACAACGGGCCGATCGGGTGGCGGCGGACATCCGGATACAGGCCCAGCGCGATGTTCGATCCCGGACAGCATTCCAGCACCGTGCCACGTTCCACCAGCCGGTCGACCAGGGCGGGATCCTCGATCGCATGCACACCATGGCCGATCCGGGTCGGTTCGAAGTCCAGGGCCTCGCGCACTTCCGCCGGGCCGCACAGTTCGCCGGCATGAATGGTCAGGCCCAGACCCGCTTCGCGCCCGCAGGCAAAACCCCAGGCGAAATCCTTGATCTTCGCCACCTTTTCATTGCCGGCCAGGCCGATCCCCACCAGGAAATCCCCCGCCGTCTCGGCCGCGCACAGCGCCGCCTTCCGGGCACCCTGCGGGTCAAAATGCCGGATCATCAGGGCGATGGCGCGCATCGTGATCCCGTCCCGCGCCTCGCAGCGTTCGGCCGCCTCGCGGACGGCCTGCAGATATTCCCGCCAGGCGCCCGGGTCACCGGCACCGCAGAAATCGGGGCACAGGAAATGTTCGGTATAGACCACGCCCTGCGCCGCCTGCTCCTCCAGCACGGCGGTGGTCAGGCGGGCATAATCCTCGGGGCTCTGCAACGTGGTGCAGGCCGCCTCGTAAACCCTCACGAATTCCGGAAAATCCCTGAAGCGATACGCGCCCGCTTCGGTGAAGATGCCGGAAATGTCGATATGCTTTTCCTTCGCCAGACCGGCGATGAATCCGGGCGGCGCAGCGCCTTCCAGATGCAGATGCAGTTCAACCTTCTTCACGCCGCCCCATTCATCTGTTCACAAATATCCCGGGGTCCGGGGCAGAGCCCCGGGCCTTGTCACAGGAAACTCCGCCCCGGCCCCTGGGCCGCAATCCCCAGATGGTCCGCGACCGTGGCCCCGACATCGGTAAAGGCCCTGACCCCGATGCCGCCGCTGCCGATGCCGGCACACAGGACCGGCACGCGCTCACGGGTGTGTTCGGTGCCCTTCCAGGTCGGATCGTTGCCGTGATCGGCCGTGAAGATCGCCAGATCGCCGGGCTTCAGCCGAGCCAGGAAGCCGCCGACCCTTGTGTCGAACCACTCCAGCGCCCGGGCATAGCCCGATACGTCGCGGGGATGGCCGTAATTGGTATCAAACTCGACGAAGTTGGCAAATGTCAAAGAACCGGGCTCGGCTTCGGCCGAAAGTCGATCCAGATGATCGAAAAGGTCAACATCGCTCTTGCCCTTCGACAGTGTCCCCACCCCCCGCATCGAGAAGATGTCGCCGATCTTGCCGATGGCATGGGTCGCGCGTCCTGCCCCTGACGCCCAATCCAGCAGCGTCGGCGCGGGCGGCGCGATGGCATAGTCATGCCGATTGGGGGTGCGCCGGATATTGCCGGGCGTGCCGACGAAGGGCCGGGCGATGACGCGGCCCACCTTCATCGCATGCAGATGCGGCGCCAGATCCTGGCACAGCTTCAGCAGGCGCTCCAGTCCGAAGGCTTCCTCATGCGCGGCGATCTGAAACACGCTGTCGGCCGAAGTGTAGCAGATCGGCCAGAGGGTCCGCAGATGCTCGGCGCAATGCTTTTCGATGATCGGCACGCCCGAGGCATGGCAGTTGCCCAGAATACCCTCGGTGCCTGCCAGCTTGCAGACCAGCGCCACCAGATCGGGCGGAAAGGCCGGCACGGTGTCGGGGAAATAGGTCCAGTCCCAGGGCACCGGCACGCCCGCCAGTTCCCAGTGGCCCGAGGGCGTGTCCTTGCCGCGGCTGATTTCCTGCGCCACGCCCCAGCGGCCCGAGGGCGGCACGCCCAGTCCCGGCGGCTCCAACCCGGTCGACAGGCGGATCGCCGCCCCCAGCCCCAGCCGGTCCAGGTTC
>JAKALB010000181.1 GCA_021813365.1 Pseudomonadota bacterium
CGAGCCCGAGGCGATGCCGGGCTTGGCATGCGGCATCACGATGCGCAGGTGTATCTTCCACCAGGGCGCGCCCAGGTCCTCTGCGGCCTCGATCTGATTGGTGTCCAGGGACGACACCGCGTTGTAGATCGGGAACAGCATGAACAGGACATAGGTATAGACCAGACCGATCACCACGCCGTTGTAGCCCACGATCCAGCGCTCGGGCTTGTCGATCACATGCAGCGCCATCAGCAGCGCGTTCAGTGGCCCCTTCAATGCCAGGATGATCCACCAGGCAAAAGCGCGCAGCACCTCCGACACCCAAAGCGGCACGAACAGCATCAGGAACAGCGTCGGCAGGGTGCGCGGGCTGACCACCTTGGCCAGATAGTAGGCCAGCGGATAGGCCATCACGAAACAGACCACCGTGACCACCACCGAAAAGAAGATGGTCAGGAAGAAGGTCAGGATATGGACCGGCAGGCGAAAGCTGAATCCCAGGGGCGAAACATCGACCTCGCCGCCGAAAATCTTCATGTAATTGTTCAGGGAATAGACGTCACGCGGCCCACCGATCTCGGTCACGGGCAAATAGGGGCGGAAGCTTTGTTCGAACAGCGTGATGTTGGGCAGGATCACCAGCATCACCAGCCAGAAGGCGACCAGCAGACAGATGAGGAGGCTCAGCCCCGGGCCATAGCGGCGCAGAAGATCACTCATCGGATCAGCTCCGCACGTTGGCGTCAGGCAAGAGCGCGGCGCGTGCCGCCTCGAAGGTCGCATGCAGCCGGGCGCCGGTCGCAGGCACCGTGGCCGCCCCGTCGTTGCGGATTTCGGCCACCAGCACCTTGCCGGTGTCGCTGCGCGTCAGGATCGAGATGAAGGCACCTTCGAAGGCCACTTCGGTCACGGTGACGGGCACCGAGTTTTCCACGCCGGGTGCCTCGGTCAGGATCGTGTGTTCGGGCCGCACGTAGAGCTTCACCGCCTTGCCCGCTGCCTCCGGCGAAATGCGGGCGCGGAAGGTGCCTTCGGGACCGGTGAAAACCGCCATGCCCCCGGCCGGGGCCTGCGCCTCGCCTTCGAAGATGTTGTTTTCGCCCACGAAAGAGGCAACGAAGCCGTTCACCGGATTGTTGTAGATCTCGCGCGGGTCGGCGATCTGCTGGATGCGGCCCTGGCTCATCACGCCAACGCGGTCCGACATGGCCAGGGCCTCGCCCTGGTCATGAGTGATATAGACGAAGGTCACGCCGGTGCGTTTCTGGATGGCGCGCAGTTCCGCCCGCATGTGCTGGCGCAGCTTCAGGTCCAGTGCCGAGAGCGGCTCGTCCAGCAGCATCACGGCCGGCTCCACCGCCAGAGCGCGGGCGATGGCCACGCGCTGTTTCTGCCCACCGGACAACTGGCTGACCATCTTGTCGGCCGCACCGGGCAGATCGACCAGCTTCAGCAGCTCTTCGGCCTTCCGGCGCCGGGTCGCCTTGTCGACGCCCCGCACCTCCAGGCCAAAGCTGATGTTTTCCCAGATCGGCATCAGCGGAAACAGGGCCAGGTTCTGAAAGATCAGCGCGGTCGGCCGCTGGTTCGGGCGCTGGCCCTTCATGTCCTTGCCGCCGATGCGTATCGCCCCATGTGTCGGCTCGATGAAACCCGACACCATGCGCAGGATCGTCGTCTTGCCGCAGCCCGAAGGGCCGAGGAACGAAAAGAACTCGCCGGGCTTGATGGAAACATTGGCATTGTCCACCGCGCGGAAGGTTCCGAAATCGCAGCAGACATTTTCCAGATCAATTCCCGTGCTCATGCCGGCGTCCCCCTGGTGGTCTTTTTGTTTGATCAGCGTAGCAGGCCCAAGTCAGCCTGCAATGGCTATAGCCAGATTCCCTCTCCGCTGCGGTCCAACCGCGACGGATCGCAAACGAAATCGCCGGGCCCCTGCGGACCCGGCGAAATTGCGGGCGACACCCCGGCTCGCAGGCCAGGGTCGGTCGCCCCGGCGGATCAAGCCGCCTTGTACTTGTCGGAGTATTCCGCACGCTTGGCAATGAATTCCGCCGACTGGTCGGGCCACCACCACAGCTTGGCCAGCGCGGCATCGTCGAAGGTGCCCTTGTAATAGGCCGCCACGTCGGGGTTCAGCAGTTCGGCCGCGCCCTTGCCCACCGGGTTGGACGAGAAGGCCGTGGCCCACAGGGCCGCGCCTTCGGCGGTCGAGACCCACTTGGCGAATTCATGCGCCTGTTCCACGTTGACGGCATTCTTCATCAGCACGAAGCCCTGGTGCCAGGCAAAGGCGCCTTCGACCGGGGCCACATACTTGTAGCCGTCATTGCGCAGGTTGAAGCCGGTCGAGTCCCAGCACAAGCCCAGCACGGCGCCGTTGGCGGTAAAGCCGGCATTGGCCTCGTTTTCGCCCGACCACCACTGCACCACGTTGCCCTTGGCCTTCACGGCCTCGGCCAGCGCGATGTCCCACAGTTGCACCATGGCTTCCATGTCGCTGTAGCCGTCCATCCACGGACGCGGCAGCTTGCCCTGGGCATCCAGCCAGCGGCCCATCGCGGCCAGCGCCGAATGCGGCCGCAAGGTGACGGCGTTTTCGGGGTTGAACAGGTCGCCCAGCGAGGCCGGCGAGGACAGTTTGGCGCCTTCGACATTGGCAACCAGCGCTTCGGTGCCCCAGTTCGACGGGACATAGAACAGCGCGCCGGCCGCATCCCTCGAACGGACGGCGGCAGCGCCATCCGCCAGACCCGGCAGATAGTTGTCCATCGCCAGCTTTGCCGGATCCCAGGCCTGCAGCAGGCCGTTGGCGTTCCAGCCGCCCCAGCGGTCGATCGTCGGCTCGATCACATCGATCCCGCCGGCTTCCAGAGCAACCTTGCCCGCGGCGAACATCGTGTCCTGGTCGGGCAGTTCCTTGAAATTCACCTTGATGCCGGTGGCCGCCTCAAAGGCCGGAAAGGCCTTTTCCGCCAGCACGGGATAGCCCGCCCAGCCGGTGAAGTTCAGCTCACCCGACGAGGCCAGCGCCTTGGACGAGATGATGGCCGGGGCGGCAAGCACGCCCACGCCGACGGCCGAGCTTTTCAGAAAGCTGCGGCGGCTGACGGCGGTTTCAGGTTTGGTCACGTTCGTAACTCCCTATGTTGTTCCCGCATGACACGGTTGAGCAGCCGGTGCCTGCCCGGCACCGTTGTCCGCAGACCGGAATGGCGCGCGCCTGTGACCATCGCATGACAATCACCCGTGGCAACGCCGGTCATGGCCGAGAATAGGCCAAGCCGGGGTCGCGCTGTCAACTGATCGTTTGGTCAAGAAGCGATGCACGCCCGTCCCGGCCAGCGAAACAGGGCCTTTTGGCGCCCCCCAGGCCTTCCGGATACAGCTCCGGGCGGAAAACCTCCCGCCCTTTGCCGCGCGCAAGCCGCATTGATCGCGCCTGTCGTGCCTTCTAGCATGGGCGCCGCATCAGGAGGACACATGGCCCTGGGGTTCCGACAGTTGGCGATTCTCGATTTTGCGCGCAGCGCGGGTCAGTTGCACGTCGATGATCTGGCCCGGCGTTTCGACGTCACGCTGCAGACGATCCGCCGTGACCTGAACGAACTGGCCGAAGCCGGGCACCTGGAACGGGTGCATGGCGGGGCCGTGCTGCGCGCACCGCTTGCCAACCTGGGCTACCGCGAGCGGGTCGCGCTCAATGCCGCCGCCAAGCAAGCGATCGGTCGCGCCTGCGCGGCGGCAATTCCCGATGGCGCCAGCCTGGTGCTGAACATCGGCACCACGACCGAGGCCGTGGCGCGCGCCCTGCTGGGCCACCGGGGGCTGACCGTCGTGACCAACAACATGAACGTCGCCAACATCCTGGCGCAGAAGGACGACGTCGAGGTGCTGCTGGCCGGCGGACGCCTGCGCCGATCGGACGGCGGGCTGGTGGGCGAACTCGCCACCGCCTTCATCAGCCAGTTCAAGCCCGACATCGCGGTGATCGGCACCTCGGCACTGGATCTGGACGGCGATCTCCTGGATTTCGATCTGGCCGAAGTCACGGTCAGCCGCGCCATCCTGGCCGCCGCACGCCAGGTCTTCGTCGTCACCGACGCCAGCAAGATCGGCCGTCGCGCCCCGGCCCGGATCGGCAGTCTGGCCGAGGTCACCCGCCTGTTCACCGATCGCCCCCTGCCCGAGCCGCTGGCGCGCGCCTGCCAGGCCTGGGGCGTGGCGGTGCATCTGGCGCAATAGGCCATCGGGCGCCCGGCCCTGGCCGTCGCCGCCTCCGGCGGGGATATTTGAGGCAAGGCGAAATGCAGGATCGGCTTTCATCTTGCTTCAAATATCCCGGGGGCAAGGGGGCAGCGCCCCCTGGGCTTCGGCCAGCACCAGCCCGCCCTCGCGCTGCAGGAAGACCACGATCTGATCCAGGCCCACGCCCCAGCGCAGCTGCGCCAGCACGAAGGGCTTCGTGCCGCGGGCGCGGGCGGTGTCCTGCTCCAGCAGCGCCAAATCCACACCAACATGGGGTGCCAGATCGGTCTTGTTCACCACCAGAAGATCGGATTTCGCAACCCCCGGCCCGCGTTTGCGCGGAATGTCCTGCCCCGCCGCCGTGTCGATCACATAGATCGACAGATCGGCCAGTTCCGGGCTGAATGTGGCGGCCAGGTTGTCGCCGCCGGATTCGATGAGGATCAGGTCCAGGTCGGGAAACTGCGCATTCAACTCGGCCACGGCAGCCAGGTTGATGCTGGCATCCTCGCGGATCGCGGTATGCGGGCAGCCCCCGGTTTCCACGCCCCGGATGCGCTCGGCGGGCAGAGCCTGGGCGCGGGTCAGGTAATCGGCATCCTCGCGCGTGTAGATGTCATTGGTGATGACCGCCATGTTGCAGCGGTGCGCCAGGGCGCGGCACAATTGCTCGGCCAGGCTGGTCTTGCCGGCGCCGACCGGGCCGCCAATGCCGACGCGAAGCGGTCCGCGGGTCATGTGCGATAGATCCTGACATCAAGGGTTTCCTGCAGCATCCCGGCCAGATCCGCGCCAAAGCCGGCGGCACCCAGGTCATCCTCGGTCGCCCGGACGGCGGCTGCGGCCGTGGCCAGGATCAG
>JAKALB010000182.1 GCA_021813365.1 Pseudomonadota bacterium
CCCCGCCGATGTCCGCGACCTGTTCGAGGTGCTGCCGCCGGCAATCCTGCACAAGGTCTTCCTGAACTACCCCGACCCCTGGCCCAAGGCGCGCCACCACCGCCGCCGCTTCGTGACCCCGGAATACCTGGATGCCCTGGCCCGGATCACCGCCCCCGGCGCCGAATTCCGCGTGGCGACCGACATCCCCGACTATGTCCGTCAGACACTAGAGCAAGTCCCGCGCGCGGGCTTCGACCTGGTTCATCAGGGCGGCATCCCCTGGGACGACTGGATCCCGACCCGCTATGAACAGAAAGCCCTGCGCGAAGGCCGCACACCGCACTACCTGACCTTCCGCCGGCAGGATGCCTGATTTCATCTTGCCGCAAATATCCTCGGGGGGTCCGGGGGGCAGACAGCCCCCCGCCCGGCCCGCTAGACCCGCCCCGATGCTTGCGCTATCAGACCCGCGCCAATGAAGGAGACACCCATGTCCGGTGAAGGCCCCGCCAAGCCCATGCACGCCTTGAAATCCGGACCGCTTTCCGGCACGGCCCTGGTTCCGGGCGACAAGTCGATCAGCCACCGCGCGCTGATCTTCGGGGCGATGTCCCGGGGGCTGACCCGCGTGACCGGGCTTCTGGAAGGTCAGGACGTGCTCGACACGGCCAAGGCGATGCGCGCCTTCGGGGCCGGCGTCACCCGGCACGGTCAGGGCGACTGGTCCGTCGAGGGCGTGGGCGTGGGTGGCTTCACCGAACCCGATGACGTGATCGACTGCGGCAATTCCGGCACGGGCGTGCGCCTGATCATGGGCACGATGGCCACGACCGCCATGACCGCCACCTTCACGGGCGATGCCAGCCTGCGCAAGCGCCCGATGGGCCGCGTCACCGATCCGCTGTCCCTCTTCGGCACCCGAGCCTATGGCCGCCAGGGTGGCCGCCTGCCCATGACGGTCGTGGGGGCCGGGCAGGCCAGGGGCATCCGCTATGCCCTGCCCGTGGCCTCGGCCCAGGTGAAATCCGCCATCCTGCTCGCCGGCCTGAATGCCGCCGGCGAGACGGTGGTGATCGAAAGGGAACCGACCCGCGATCATTCCGAACGGATGCTTCTGGGCTTTGGTGCCACGCTGCACGTCGAAAAGACCGCCGAGGGCCATGTCATCACCCTGCAGGGCCGGCCGGAATTGCGCGCCCGATCCGTTGCCGTGCCGCGCGATCCGTCCTCGGCCGCCTTCCCGACCTGCGCCGCGCTGATCGTCGAGGGCAGCGATATCCTGGTGCCCGGCGTCAGCCAGAACCTCACCCGCAACGGTCTTTACATCACGCTTGCCGAAATGGGCGCCAACATCGACTTCCTGAACCCGCGCGAGGAAGGTGGCGAGCCGGTGGCCGACCTTCGCGTGCGCTTCAGTGGCGCGATGCGGGGGATCGAGGTGCCGGCAGAGCGTGCGCCGTCGATGATCGACGAATATCCGATCCTGGCGGTCGTGGCCGCCTTCAGCGAAGGCAAGACGGTCATGCGCGGCATCAGGGAACTGCGGGTGAAGGAAAGCGACCGGATCGACGCGATGGCGCGCGGCCTGGAAGCCTGCGGCGTCCGGGTCGAAGAGGAGGAGGACATGCTGAGCGTCCACGGCATGGGCGCGGGCGGAATGCCGGGCGGGGCGGTGGCCAGGACGCATCTGGACCACCGGATCGCCATGTCCTTCCTGGTGGCGGGCCTGGCGTCCAGGGCGCCGATCGGGGTCGATGACGCCGCGCCGATCGCAACCTCGTTTCCGATCTTCGAGACCCTGATGACCGGTCTCGGCGCGGAGCTGCGGCAGGGCCGGCCGGATTGACGGCCTGTGGCGCTACCGGGATTTGCCCGCCGTCCGGCCGAGGCCGGCCGCATGCGGGGATCGGGAAAAATCCTCTGGATCCGGGCACAGGCATGGGCCTCCGCCGGCTCTGGCGGCAGCCGCCCGCCCGGATGCCCTCGGGCGGCATGATCCTCCTCGACCCGCGGGCGGGCGGGACAGGTCCGCGGACCCCCTTTGCTTCCGTCCGGCTGCCGCGCTAGCAAGGGGCATGATCTTCACCGTGGCCATCGACGGGCCCGCCGCGGCGGGCAAGGGCACCATCGCCCGCACCCTGGCAAGCCGCTTCGGCTTTGCCCATCTCGACACCGGGTTGCTCTACCGCGCCGTCGGCGCCAAGGGTGGCGATCCGGTCGCCGCTGCACGGGGCCTGACCGAAGCCGATCTGGCCCGCCCCGACCTGCGCACGCTTGCCGCCGGCCAGGCCGCCAGCCGCGTGGCGGTGATCCCCGAGGTCCGCGCCGCCCTGGTCGAGTTCCAGCGCCGCTTTGCCCGCCAGCCCGGAGGCGCCGTTCTGGACGGACGCGACATCGGCACGGTCATCTGCCCCGAGGCCGAGGTGAAGCTCTATGTCACCGCCAGCCCCGAAGTCCGGGCGCATCGTCGCTGGCTGGAGGTCGGCGGCGACGAGGCGCAGGTCCTGGCCGAGATCAAGGAGCGCGATCGCCGCGACATGGGCCGCGCCGAGGCACCGTTGCGCCCCGCCCCGGACGCGCAGGTGCTGGACACATCCACCCTGACGATCGACGAGGCAGTCGACCTGGCGGTGCGGGCCGTTCAGGCCCGGCTGGAGGGAAGATGACCGCGCGGGTCATCCTGCACCTGCCTCGAAAGGTGCATCAGACCTTCCGCAGCATGAAGCTTTACGGCCTGCACGCAGCCATCGAGCGCAGCATCACGGCCCGGGGCGGCACGGTTCTGCTGGCCGACCGGGGTGAGGAGCTTTACGCACTGGGCACTTTGCCCGGCGACGGCGACCTGCACATTGTCGAAAACGGCTCGGCGCAGGGGCCGGGCTATCTGAACACGGCCGTGGCCTATCTGGACGGGTTCTTCCATCTCGATCCCGAAGGCGTGCTGGCCGACAGCTCGCTGCGGCATCTGGATTATGACCCCTCGGAGATCGACGAAACCGAAGCGCGGGCCTTTTTCCGCCGCCTGAAGGCGCGGTTTGTCAACCGCCGCCACAGTCGCTATGGCCAGCCCAGGGCCGTCGCCGACCTGCCCGACGGCGCGATTGCCGTGTTCCTGCAAGGACCGAAGCCCGAACGCCACGGCCAGGCGCACCTGTCCACGCAAGACATGCTGCGAGCCGTGGCCAGAGCTGCCGGCGGACGGCCCGTGCTGGTCAAGCTGCACCCCGCCGCCCCGGCCTATGGTGCGGAAAAGCTGGCACTGGCGCGGCAATCTGGCCTGAGCTTTCTGGAGACGGAAGCCAATGTGCATGACATCCTGGCCAAGGCCGCGGTCAGCGTCTCGATCAACTCGGCCTGTGGCTTCGAAGGTTTCCTGCACGGCACGCCGGCGATCTTCTTCGGTCGCAGCGATTTTCACCATGCCGTGGAAACCGTCCACCGGATCGAGGACTTTCCACGTGCACTCGACCGGGCGCTGACCCGCAGGCGCAACTATGCAAAGGCGATGTACTGGTATTTCGGCCAGCATGGCTTCTGGCTGGACGATCCGGCGCTGGAGGCGAAGCTTCTGGCTCAATTCACCGCCCAGGGCTTTCCGCCCGACCGGCTGGGCCTGACAAGGGGATAGCACATGGACTGGACACAATTTCGCATCGCCGATCTGCAGGGCAAGACCGTGCTGGTCACCGGAGCCTCGACCGGGATCGGCGCCGCAGTTGCCCGCGCCTTGGCCGCGCAGGGCGCGCGGGTAGGGCTGCATTACCATGCCTCGGTCGCTGCGGCGGAACGGCTGGCGACCGAGATCCAGACCGCGCAGGGCCAGGTGGCCCTGATCCGGGCCGACATGTCCAACGGGGCCGGGGCGCGTTCGGCGGTGGACCAGGCCGTGGCGGCCTTTGGCCGACTGGATGGGCTGATCAACAACGCGGGCGGCATGGTGCGGCGCGTGCCCTATTCCGAGGTGACCGAAACCGATTACGACGAGATCATGGACCTCAATGCCCGCTCGGTGATCGTGGCCAGCCAGGCGGCGATCGCGCCGCTGAAGGCGGCGGCAGCCGAAACGGGGCAGGGCTTCATCATCAACACCACCTCGATCGCCGCCCGGAACGGCGCAGGCGGCGGGGCGGGGCTTTACGGCTCGGCCAAGGCCTTCGTGTCGAATGTGACGCGGGGCATGGCAAAGGAACTGATCCCCTTCGGCATCCGGGTGAATGCCGTGGCTCCAGGCGTGATCGCCACGCCGTTCCACGAAAGATACTCGACCGAAGCGCAGATGCAGGCCATGATCGCCACAATCCCTGCCGGACGCGCCGGCCTGGCCGAGGATTGTGTCGGCGCCTATCTGTTTCTGGCCTCGGCGGGCCTGTCGGGCTATGTCACGGGGCAGGTGATCGAGGTCAATGGCGGGCAATTGATGCCGTGAAGTCCGAAATGCCCCGGGAAATGCCCGGGAAGATGCCCTGGCGTCAACCCGGTGAAAATACAGGTAAGGTGAGCGGCTTGTTCCTTTCGCTTTCCCGGCGTTCCCCAGGCTTTCGCAGCCCCGGTCGGCGCCGTCTCGACCAGCGGCAGAAAGCCGGGGCAATCCGGCCGCAGCGGTTCAGGGCGGCTCTGGGCAGGGCACCTGCCATTTTCGGCCTCGGGTCCGCCTCCCCTGGCGGACGGGTTGCGCACTTGTTCGCCGGCCCGCGCCGGCGAATGGCCGGAGCCAACAGGAGGAGCAGATGACGATCCTTGTGACAGGCGCAACGCGCGGTATCGGACGGGCGCTGGTGATCGAGGCGCGGGCCCGCGGGCTGCCGGTGATCGGCACCCATCGCGGCAGGGCGCCGGATGCGGGCCCCGATCTGGCGGGCGTGGAATGGCAGGCGCTGGAAATCACCGACCCGGAAGCGCACCGGGCCCTGGCCGCGCGTTTGGCCGGCCGACCGCTGGCCGGGCTGATCTGCAATGCCGGCGTGCTGCTCGACGGACAGGAATCGCTCGAGACCGGCTATCCCGCCGATCTCTGGGCGCGGATGTTTGCGG